>CAYVFF010000001.1:0-162693 GCA_964450965.1 uncultured Eubacterium sp.
TGGAAACGTTGAAGGAAGACTATGGGCTGTCCGAGGAGGAGGCATTGTCGTATTTGTTATAATGAACCCATAAAAAATTAGGACAAAAAAATCGTTGTTTTTAAGTTGGATTTCTCTTATCATGAAACCACGAAAAAAGGCGTCCAACCACCGTCACCGGGACGAGGCGGCGGAGTATGAGGAGCAGATGATTTATCTCAACCGCCGCGCGGGCGATCCGACCCTGGCGAAAGATATCCGCATCTTCGGCCTGCGTCCCTGGATCGAGGAACTGTATGCGAAAAGCATGGCGGCTTTACCACATGGATATCGGGGATTCTCGTTGGCTTCCATACGCTCCACAGCCAGTCGCTTGAAATCTCTACCGTTCGCGAGCATCTGGAATATCCCGAGCCGTTCCGGTTTGAGGACGGCGAACCTGTCGGGGCAGAGCCGGTAATGCAGTACGAGATCCGCCTGGAGAATGTCTCCTTCCGCTATCCGGGCGCCGAGAAGGACACGCTCACGGGAATCGATCTCACGCTCCACCCGGGGGAGAAGCTCGCCGTGGTCGGCTTAAACGGCGCGGGCAAGACGACCCTCGTCAAGCTGATCTGCGGTTTCCTGGACCCCACCGGGGGCCGTGTCCTTTTTAAACGGCTGGGATATCCGGGTCTATAACCGTCGGGATTATTACACAATGTTTTCGGCGGTGTTCCAGGAATTCTCGCTCCTGGCCGGGACGGTTGCGGTCAATGTGGCGCAGGACGATGAGGACATTGACATGGAGCGGGTGAAGGAGTGCGTCTGGCGGGCCGGCCTCGGGGAAAAGATCGAGTCGCTGAAAGACGGCTATGAGACCCGCCTGAACCGGAATGTCTTCGAGGACGTCGTGTCCCTTTCAGGCGGCGGGACCCAGCGGCTCATGCTTGCCCGCGCGCTCTACAAGAACGCCCAGTTCATTATCCTCGATGAACCGACCGCCGCCCTCGACCCGGCAGCGGAGGCGGAGATCTACGCCATGTTCAACGAGATCGCGGGCGACAAAACCGCAATCTACATCTCCCACCGCCTGCCCTCCTGCAGATTCTGCGACGGAATCGCCGTCGTCCGCGACGGCACAGTGGTCCAGCAGGGGACGCACGATTCCCTTGTCGCCGATGAAAGCGGAGAATACTACGAGCTGTGGCACGCCCAGGCGCAGTATTATACGGGGTGACGGACTTTCTCCCTGGAAAAATTGCCAATGCGAAAGTTTGGAAATTTCAGTGCGGCCGAAGAAATATGATTTTTTTGTTGACGGATATCGCAAGGAATGTTATCATACTAAAGTATGCCGCACAGCGAGGCCAATAAAGGGCGTATGCCGCCGCAGCTGGCGAGTAATTATTAATAGGAGGTGCCATATGTACGCGATAATTGCGACAGGAGGCAAGCAGTACAAAGTATCCGAGGGCGACAAGATCATAATCGAGAAGATTGATGCCGGGGTGGGCGATACCGTGACTTTCGACCAGGTGATCGCCGTGAACGACGGAACGCTCAAGGTAGCGGATGACGTGAAGAACGCGAGCGTGACCGCGACCGTCACCAAGGAGGGACGTTCGAAAAAGGTCATCGTCTACAAATTCAAGAGAAAGACCGGCTATCACAAGAAGAACAGCCACAGGCAGTATTTCACGCAGGTCAGGATTGACAAGATTGACGCATAATGACAGCCGTCACGATCTACAAGGATGCATCGGGCGGATACGCCGGCTTTAGCTGCGAGGGGCACGCCGGATACGCCGTCGCCGGTTCGGACGTGGTGTGCGCGGCGGTCTCGGTCCTGGTGATAAATACGCTAAACGCCATCGAGTCCCTGACGGATACGCCGGTAAGCGCGCGGGCAGACGAGGATGCCGGGAAGATTGATGCCGCTTTCCCCGACGGCTGCGGACATGACGCGGGACTGTTAATGGACGCGATGGCCATGGGCCTGCAGGGGATACGCGGCAATTATGGAGAATACCTAAAGGTGGATATCAAGGAGGGATGAGGAATGTTAGAGTTAAATCTTCAATTTTTCGCTCATAAGAAAGGGGTCGGCTCGACCAAGAACGGCCGGGACTCCGAGTCAAAGAGGCTGGGCGCGAAGCGGGCGGACGGGCAGTTCGTCAAGGCCGGCAACGTCCTATATCGGCAGCGCGGGACCAAGATTCATCCCGGACTGAACGTCGGGCGCGGCGGCGATGATACGCTGTACGCCAAGGAGAGCGGGATCTTGCGGTTCGAGAGAAAGGGAAGGAACAGGAAGGTGGCCTGCGTCTATCCTGTAGCTGAAAACAAATAGAAACCGGCCGGGCTGTTGCAGATAGCGTGACAGCCCTTTTTTTTCGATTGGCGGGGAGGCGGGAAATGTTTGCTGATACGGCAAAAATCGTGATAATATCTGGGAAAGGCGGAGACGGACACGTGAGCTTCCGACGCGAGAAATACGTTCCGGACGGCGGCCCTGACGGCGGAGACGGCGGAGACGGCGGAGATATAATCTTTGAGGTCGACGAGGGAATGAACACGCTAGGCGACTACCGCCACAAGCGTAAATTCGCGGCGCAGTCTGGCGAGGAGGGAGGCAAGAAAAACTGCCATGGCAAAAGCGGGCAGGATCTGGTCTTGCGGGTGCCGGCCGGAACGGTCGTCCGCGACGCTGCGACGGACCTGGTCATTGCCGACATGTCGGGCGAAAACAGGCGCCAGGTAGTATTAAAGGGCGGCAGGGGCGGGCTGGGGAACCAGCATTTCGCAACGCCGAGGATGCAGGCGCCGCATTACGCGCAGCCCGGGAAGGACGGAATCGAGCTGGAGGTACGGCTGGAGCTCAAGGTAATAGCTGATGTCGGCCTTGTGGGTTATCCGAACGTCGGCAAATCCACATTCCTGTCGCGCGTGACAAATGCCAGGCCCAAAATAGCCAATTACCATTTTACGACGTTGAATCCGAATCTAGGCGTCGTGGACATAGGATTCGGAGAAGGATTCGTCATCGCCGACATCCCGGGGCTTATCGAGGGCGCATCCGAGGGCGTAGGCCTGGGACATGAATTCCTGCGGCACGTGCAGCGCTGCAAGCTGCTCATCCATATGGTGGACGCGGCCTCCGTCGAGGGGCGAGACCCGATAGCGGACATATATTCCATATGCGGCGAACTGGAGAAGTTCGATCCGGAGCTGATGAAAAAGCCGCAGATTATTGCGGCGAACAAGATAGACGCGTTCCCCGAGGGAGAAAATACCGCCATAGCCGCCTTAAGGGAAGAGTTCGAGCCAAAGGGCTGGAAGGTCTATCCGATTTCGGCTGTCAGCGGAGCGGGGTTGAAGGAGCTGATCTCCGCGATCAAGCAGATGCTAGACGGGATGGAAGACGCTGACGTATTTTACCGGCAGGAATACTTTCCGGAGGAGCATGTAGCGGATGGCGGCACTCTGACCGTGGAATATGACGAGAAAAACAACGAATATGTGGTCGAGGGGCAAAAAATCGACAAGATGCTGGGATATACGAACCTTGAATCCGAGAAAGGCTATCTGTTTTTCCAGAAGTTCCTGAAGGAACAGGGGATATTAGGGCAGTTAGAGGAGCTGGGCATAAAGGACGGCGACACGGTGCGGATGTACGGGCTGCGCTTCGATTACTACAAATGACGGAGGGGCTGAAATGGAACTTACTACAAAGCAGCGGTCATACCTCAAAGGCCTGGCGAGTACGCAGGACGCGATCTTCCAGATAGGCAAGTCGTCGCTGACTCCGGCGCTGACGGAGGCGATTGGCGATGCCCTGGAAAAGCGCGAACTGGTAAAGATTTCCGTGTTGAAAAATTGCGCGGACGACCCGCGGGAACTCGCTGAAATCGTGGCGGAGCGCACGCGCTCGGCGGTAGTCACCGTAATTGGTAAAAAAATCGTGCTTTACCGGCCTTCGAAAAAAGACCCCGGGATCGCCCTGCCAAAATAACTATATTAGGGTACTGGCAATCGGAGGAGGGTGCGGATGCGAAAGATTGGCATCATGGGCGGCACGTTCAATCCAATACACTACGGCCACCTGCTGATCGCGGAGAACGCTCGTGAGCAGCTATCGCTCGACGAGGTACGGTTCATGCCCGCCGGAAAGACGCCCCATAAATCTGACAGGGACGTCCTGGACGGCGCGCACAGGCTGAATATGGTAGAGCTGGCGATCCGCGGCAATCCATGTTTTGTCGCGGACGATCGCGAGTTGCGCTCCGGCGGAGTAAGCTATACGTGCCGCACCTTGAGCGCTATGCGCGAAGAGGATCCGGATAGCGAGCTTTATTTCATCGTAGGCGGAGATTCGCTGAGAGATCTCAAAACCTGGTATCATCCGGAGGTAATATGCGCGTGCGCGAAGCTGGCGGCGGCCGTGCGCGATGAAAACGACGAGGCGCATCTTTTAGGATATGCCGAGGAGCTGCGCGTGCTCTACGGCGCGGACGTCCGTCTCATACATTCGCCAAACCTGTCGGTGACGTCGAGCGGGCTGCGCCTCAGGGTCGCGGCCGGGCAGACGATCCGATACCAGGCGCCCGAGGAGGTATGCCGATATATAAAGCAGCACGGGCTTTACCGACAGAACGCGGCAAATGGAGATTCCGGCATGGCTTGACGGCGGATTCGGATTGTTTTAGGGAGATACGGCATGGATGAACGGTTTGAGAAGCTCCGGCGAAAGATGAAAAAGAAGCTGGACGAATACCGGTATGAACATACCCTGGGCGTCACGTATACATCCGCGGCCCTTGCCATGCGGCACGGCGCGGACATGGACGACGCGCTGCTGGCGGGGCTGCTCCACGATTGCGCGAAATGCTACACGGATGAGAAAAAACTGGAGCTGTGTGAAAAGCACGGAGTCGTTCTCACCGCTGTAGAGCTGGAAAACCCTGCGCTGATTCATGCGAAGCTGGGCGCGGCACTCGCCAGGGATAAATATGGCATGGATTCCGGCGTTTGCGCCGCTATAGAGACGCATACGACAGGGGCGCCGGGGATGGACGTCCTACAGCAGATCGTCTTTGTCGCCGACTATATCGAGCCGCATCGGGACCACGCGCAGAACCTGCCGGAAATCCGCAGCCTCGCGTTCGACGATCTCGACGGTGCGTGCCTGAGGATCCTGTCCGACACGCTGGGATATCTGTCCGGATCGCCCAAGTCGGTAGACCCGATGACGCGGAGGACGTATGAGTATTATCGCAAGAAAGCCGTTGAAACAAGAGCCTCCGGCACGCGGCCGGAGCGTTAGTTGCTGAATGGAGGAAAGAATATGAGAGATAGCGCCAGGAATGCCAAGATCGCTTATGACGCGCTTGCTGACAAAAAAGGGGGCAACATAAAAATCATTGACATTAGCGGGGTCTCGCTGGTAGCGGATTATTTTATCATCGCGGATGGCGAGAACCGGCACCAGTTGCAGGCCATGCGGGAATCCGTGGAAGAGGCCCTCTTCAAAGCCGGATGCGAATTGCGCCAGACAGAGGGCAACCGGGATTCGACATGGATCCTGATGGACTACGGCGACGTAGTCGTGCATATTTTCTCCAAGGAAGACAGGCTCTTTTACGACCTGGAGCGCATCTGGACGGACGGAAAACCTGTCACGCCGGACGAACTGTGACGGACAATGGCGGCATTCGCTGCCAAGCCTGATACGGGTGGGCATGAGTACCGCCATTGTCTACCTGAAGAACCGGAATACCCCGAATACCTTGCCCAGTATCTCGCATTCATCGACTATGATGGGATCCATCGCGTCGTTTTCGGGCTGGAGCCGGAAGTGGCCGTCCTCCTTGTAAAAAGTCTTGACCGTGGCCGAATCTCCCACGAGGGCCACGACCATGTCGCCATTTCTGGCGTCGGGCTGTCTTTGCACGATGACGGTATCGCCGTTGAGGATGCCGGCATTGACCATGCTCTCGCCCTTTACCCTGAGCATGAACGCATCGGCGTTCGGCATATATTCCGCCGGAATCGGAAAATAATCCTCTATATTCTGCTCGGCGAGGATTGGCTCGCCGGCGGCCACCTGTCCGACTATCGGCACGTTCACGACCTCGCGGCGGACCAGGTTGAAATCATCGTCCTCGATCTCTATCGCGCGCGGCTTGGTCGGATCGCGACGTATATATCCGTTTTTCTCCAGCGTCTCAAGGTGCGCATGGACCGAGGATGTGGACTTCAGATGTACCGCCTCGCAGATCTCGCGCACGGTCGGCGGATAGCCTTTCTGCAAAATCTCATGCTTGATATATTCCAGAATCTCCAGCTGTTTTTCGCTAATCTTGCCTTTCGACATAATACGTCCTCCCGATAAACCATGTTTTTATATCAGTCTAGCATATCCCCCGCTAAAAAGCAAACATATATTCTGAAAATTTGTTCGATTCCATTTCCTATTCACAGCCGATTTGGAGAGATGAACAGATTCGTCGTGCTTGCAGCCCTTGACAAAAGAAATAAAATAGTGTATACAAAAGGTGGAAGTAAGATGTTGGCTGTGTCTGGTCTGATAGAAATCCGAAGCAGTTTATAAAAATGACTGTGGACACGGCAGACAATTTATCAAATCAAAACAGGAGGGATTAAACTATGAGCAAGAGGGTAAAGAAATTATCACTGTTTATGTGTTGCTGCGCCGTGTTATGCGTGCTATGTGCGTTTTCTGGCAAGGCTGCTTCGTACTCCGCATCGTATGACACAACATCGAGAGTTGAACTTGCAACAGTTGTTAATGACACCGCGAACAGCCTCCCCCTATCTTTAAACACTAGGCCGACGAGTGGCGAAGGCGGCGTCAGGGTTATTGTAACAAAATCTGATGGAACCGTTGTGGTTTCCCATGTATTTCCATATCACGTGTCTATTCCAGATTATAGCGTTAACGTGCCGTCCGGACAGGTAAGGCGTATTTACGTTGAACCCGCGACTGCCGGGCAGCGTGTTGTTGGCGTTCTTTCGTATTCGTTTTGAAGGGTTTCGGGATGAGTAGAATCACGTTATTTATCCGGCTGTCTTTCCGCTATTGGAAAATGCATTTTAAGAGAATTGTGACGCTCGCGGCCGTTTGCATTTTAGGGGCGGCCGCTCTCTGTTTTTCGTGCCTTTATATCCGCAGCGAAAAAAGCATCGTGATGGAACAGGAACTCGACATGTTTGGCGATTATGACGCGGTGGTGTACGGCATAGAAGAAGAGGATATCCCTCTGGCAGCGGACGACGAGGCCGTCTCGGCGTATGGCTTTTACAGGGAACTGGGGTACGTAGGCATACCAGGCGGGACGCAATACAAGGCGGCGGCTTTTCCCGATGAGGGCTCCGCGCGAATGTACCATATGACCTGTTCGCAGGGGAGGTATCCGCAGAACGAGGGCGAAATCGCCATTGACGAGGCCGTCGCGAAAAACATGGGGATCGTGCCTGTCGCCGGCCAGAACGTCACGCTGAAGCTGTATGATATGGAACGCCGGGAGCTGACGGACCGGGAGTATGTGCTTACCGGCATTTTTCAGGCGTCGTCAGCCAGCTCTTTCGGAGGTTTTTACCGTTATCCGAATACGTCGGCTAAAGGCATGGAGGGATATGAGGTTCCGGTCGTTTTTCTGGCTGACGGCGAAAAAAGCCTTTTTGACAGTTCGCTTGTCACGTTATTTGTCCAGACTGAGACGGAGGCCAGCCAGTTTTCCGCCCGGATGCAGTCGGGGGATTCCCATTTCAAAAAGATCCTCGGATGCGATATACCGACTGGCAGGATGGGAGCATATTCGTACATTTTAGGGTTTGCCGGACATTTTTTGCAAAATGGCGAACTTACGGTTTCCGGAATTAAACAGGCGCTTAGCGAAGGAAACGTCTGGAAGGATTTTTATTCCGCCGTCTTGATTCCTCTTTTTGCCGCCTTCATCCTCGTGATCGTGACGGTATCAGTTTTCAGCCTCGTGTGGGATATCGTGATGGGGCGGGCGAGGGAGATCGCCATACTCCGCAGCATAGGGATGACGAAGGCGGGGACTTTTCTATATCTTTTTGCTGAATTGGCCGTTATGTCCTGTGTCTTCATCCTTGCCGGGATGGGCATCGGAAGCGCATCCCACTACCTGTTGGTCCGCATAATGAACGCGTCGGGCAATGCGGATGTTCCGCTTGGTTTCCGTGTCAGCCCCTATGTGGCGTCGGTTACTCCCAACCCATGGATATATGCCGCGGCGATTATCGGCGCGGCAGGCGCCGTAGCGGCTCTCGTGCCTCTTTTCAAGATGTCCGCCAGCACGCCGATTAAAGTTTTTAAAATGGATCTCGGAAAGGGGAGAAGAAAATCCGGAAGGCATTTTAATGATTTTTCAAACCGCACATGGAGGGCTGTCATAAGCCGTCATATCAGGTTTTATGATCGGGCGGCGCTCGTCATCATGTGCATCGTCATGAGCGCGGCTTTTTTCGGCTACAACTATTTCAGGGCATTTTCAGAAAAAGAAAACGGTGAATATGAAAGCGAGCTTGCGCAAAATGGCCTTGCGGACTGGGATTTTTATGCGCACAAGGGATCTGAATCCGGCGTTTACGATTTTTTAATAGAGAACCGGCATGACTGCGGGATAGATAAGTCGGCGTACGACGGCTTTGCGGACTGCGGACTGGTCGATTCGTCTTTTGCGCGCATCGTGAATAAATCCACGAGGGTTTCCTATCCTGGGGGATCTGTCCCCGAGGCGGCAGAGGCGATGCTGCGGCCTTTTTCCATGCGCCGCTACGCGCAACTCGCGTCATCGGAGGACGATTATGAGCATGCCGAATACGAAGCCGAGGACGCGATGCTAAGCCAGATCGGATACCGCTCGGATGAGGATGTCTATTCGCTCCCGACGATAGGCCTGCTGCCGGATGAGCTCGCGGCTCTCTCCGGATATGTCGAAGAAGGTGAAATCAATCCCGAAAAAATAAACGACGGCGAGGAGGCTCTTCTTGTCGTTCCTGCCGAGATAGGGCAGTCCGCGCTCCAAGGGTTCGATGCCGGCGACGCGCTGCCGCTCAGCGATATCGTCCTTTCTGAAGAAGAAGACGGCTATCAGTTCAACACGTTTAATCCTTTCGATTATGCAAAACCCGCGTATATGGCCTATGTGAAGGATCCATCCGCCGGCGCTGCCGTGCGCTATGCGTCGTTTGCTTTTGGAAAAAGAAAGGACATCCCTGTAAAAATCGGCGCTATAGCCGTGCTGGACGACGAAAGCCTTTGTGCTAAATATCTGCTTCCATGCGAGGACCTTGGAGGATATGGGGATAACGCCGCGAGCGCGTATGCCCCGTGCCTGCTGTGTACCTGCGATACTTTTGCAAGCTGGGGGCTTCCGGACAGGCTGTTTACGGAAGCGCGTTTCGCCGTTTCCGACAACGACAAGCTGGAAGAGGCAAACGAGGCATTTTACAGTATGATTGGCGAAAGCAACGGGATTGCCTATTCCTCTTCATTTGAGATAAGGGAGAGGATGGATGAAAGCTCCAGGAATACGATGACCATATATTATACGTTGGTCGCCGCGCTGGTCTGTCTGGGAATGCTCACCGTCGGAATCAAGTTTTACAGCCGCGTAAAGTTCCAGTCGCGGACAATCGCGAAGCTCCGGGCGATCGGGATGTCGCTGGCACAGGCGGAAAGCCTGGTAATGCGCCAGAATTTCATGTATCCGCTCATCGGCGCGGCAGTCTCGCTGATTCCAGTCGGCTTATGCCAGATGCTGTTTAGCTTTATTACGAAACAGATTGATTCAGGCGTATGGGACGGGGGCATGGTCATTACCTCGGGAGGAGGGGGACTTCCCTGGTATCACGGGCTACCGTTCCGATATAATCTGTTTTCCTATCATCCTTTGGCTGTGTTGCTCGTCATTATACTTGTTTTTGAGATTTTGATGCTTGCGGCGACGATACCGCAGATAAAGTATGTGCGCAACCAGTCCATTGCCGAGATGATGGATGCGGATCTTTATTAAGGGGAGGAATCCGAATTATGGGAAACGCGGCGCTCAGGACAGAGCATTTGACCAAGACATACGAGGTGGGCAAGCAGAAAGTGGAGGCATTGAGAGATGTCTCTCTCACCATAGAAGAGGGCAGCTTTACCGCGCTGGTCGGCACCAGCGGCAGCGGGAAGTCTACGCTCATGCACCTTTTAGGCGGACTGGACACCCCCACCTCAGGCAGGGTGTATCTCCAGGAACTGTGTATTTCTGACTGTAAGGAACGCCAGCTCGCGGCCGCGAGGCGCGACAGGATCGGATTCGTATTCCAGAATTTTTCCCTGCTCGACGAGCTGAGCGTCAAGGAGAATATCGTTCTCCCGACCCTGCTCGCATCCGGAAAAGTGGATGAGGGATACATAAGCGAACTGATGGAGCAGCTGGGAATCGCCGGCAGATCGGGGCATACGCCATCACAGCTTAGCGGCGGGCAGCAGCAGAGGACCGCGATAGCGAGGGCTCTCGCCAATAACCCGGCCATCATTCTGTGCGATGAGCCGACCGGTAATCTGGATCAGAAGACGAGCGCGGAGGTCATGGAGCTCTTGCATAACATGCACAGGATTTACCATAAGACATTCCTTGTCGTCACGCACGATATGGCCGTGGCAAGCGGAGCGGACAATATACTGAGGATGGAGGACGGAAAAATAGTCGCCTAGCTGTTGCACTATTCACAGCCATACGCCGTAACGATTTTTTTCAAAAAACCGCTTGACAATCATTGATTGCTATGTTACCATCATAACTGGTTCGTTGGTCAAGCGGCTAAGACGCCGCCCTCTCACGGCGGAAACACGGGTTCGATTCCCGTACGGACTGCGCAGCTTGCAGGCGGAAAATTATTTTCCGCCTGTTTTTTTTTCGTAAAGTCCTTGCAATTTCTCGCCGTAAGTGCTAGACTGTCGATAGTTTCATATAGCAAGTGATATGAGAGTGGGCGATGCCCACTCTTATTTGTTGCGCGGGCCCGCGATGGAACAGTCCTGCCGCGCGGCTGGCGGGGCAGGATTCTCCGCGCCTGGATTTGCGCTGGCCGCGAGCCGGAGGGCTTTGGATAGTTGAAGTTTCATAGAGAATAGAGAGAGGGTGGGCTGTTGTCTAGGAGGCAGGAATATGAGGAGCGGACGGAGCATTTGGCGCTCCCGATACTTGAAAAACTCGGCTTTCTCCTGTACGACGTCGAATACGTCAAGGAGGGCGGCACGAATTATCTGAGGATTTTCATAGACAAGGCCGGCGGCGTCACGGTGGATGACTGCGAGGCGGTCGCAAGGGAGATGGATCCTATTTTGGATAAGGAGGATTATATCCCCGACTCCTACGTCTTCGAGGTGAGTTCGCCGGGATTGGGGCGCACTTTGAAAAAAGACCGCCACCTTTCGATGTCCATCGGCGAGGAGGTCGAGATCCGCACGTATAAGCCAATTGATAAAAAAAAGGAGTTTTCCGGCGTTTTGAAACGTTTCGACGCGGACAGCATCGTCATAGGCGACGCTGACGGGCCCGAGATATCGTTTGACAGGGCGGACATCGCCCTGATCCGCCTTGCGCCGGATTTTTAATGTCTTTTAGGAGGATAATGGAAAGATAATGGAAAAAGCGAAGAACGAACTGCTAGAGGCGCTCACGATTCTAGAGCAGGAGAAGAATATCAGCAAGGAGACGCTGATCGAGGCGATAGAGCTGTCCCTGGTGACCGCCTGCAAGAACCATTTTGGCAAATCAGACAACGTGCGCATAGACATGAATCCCGAGACGTGCGAATACCATGTCTATCAGGAGAAGACCGTCGTCGAGGAGGTCGCAGATCCGGTTATGGAGGTCAGCCTGGAAAAGGCCAGGATGATTGATTCCAAGTACGAGCTTGGCGATGTCGTCAATTTCGAGATTAAATCCCAGGAATTCGGGCGCATCGCCACGCAGAACGCTAAGAACGTGATCCTCCAGAAGATCCGCGAGGAAGAGCGCAGGATGATCTATGACGAATATTACAGCAAGGAAAAAGGCATCGTCACAGGCATCGTGCAGCGCTATATAGGAAACAACGTCAGCGTCAACCTGGGCAAGGTGGACGCTATCCTGGCGGAGAACGAGCAGGCCAGGGGAGAGGTCTACCAGCCGAACGAACGCATAAAGCTCTATATAGTGGAGGTGAAGACTACGCCAAGGGGGCCAAGGATCATAGTATCACGGACGCATCCCGAATTGGTTCGCAGGCTCTTCGAGGCGGAGGTATCGGAGGTAAAAGACGGCATAGTCGAGATCAAATGCATCGCCCGCGAGGCCGGGAACCGCACGAAGATGGCCGTGTATTCAAACGACCCGGACGTCGATCCGGTCGGCGCCTGCGTCGGCCTTAACGGCTCCAGGGTCAATGCGGTCGTGCATGAACTGCGGGGCGAGAAGATAGATATCATCAATTGGAACGATAATCCGGCCATGCTCATTGAGAACGCGCTAAGCCCTGCAAAGGTCATATCCGTCATCGCGGATGCCGAGGAGAAGACGGCCAAGGTCGTCGTGCCGGATTACCAGCTATCGCTCGCCATAGGAAGAGAGGGGCAGAACGCCCGCCTTGCCGCGAGGCTGACCGGCTTTAAGATAGATATCAAGTCGGAGACCCAGGCTTATGAGGCGGGAGACTTCATGGATTATGAGAACGACTACGAGGACGAGGAATACTACGACGACGGTTATTACGAGGATGGCGAATATGCCGAAGACGGGGAATACGCCGAAGAGGAGTATGCCGAAGTGGGCGAGTATTACGGCGACGAGGAGTACGATGATGGCGGATATTCTGAGGACGGCGAATATGCCGAGGACAATGGATACGCGGAGGATGGCGGATACGCCGGAGACGGGGAAGACGATATCGGCGGCGGAGAGTGAGAGCATCCCGAAGAGGCGCTGCGTCGGCTGCGGCGCGATGGCCGACAAGCGGCTGATGTACCGGGTGGCCAGGCTTCCGGACGGCGCATTGACGCTGGATCCGTCCGGTAAAATGGGCGGTCGCGGCGCATATATGTGCAGGAATCCCGAATGCCTGAAGAAGGCGTCAAAATGCCGCGGCTTAGAGCGATCGTTCAAGGTGCAGATACCGCAGGACATATATGAATCATTAAAAGAGGAGATAGATGGCCGTGATGAATGACAAGGCGATGTCCATGCTTGGACTGGCCGCGAAGGCCGGGAAGGTCGCTAGCGGGGAATATGCCTCCGAGCGCGCGGTAAAATCAGGAAACGCGTATCTTGTGATAGTAGCGGAGGACGCATCTGAGAATACTAAGAAAAAATACCGCGACATGACCGGTTATTACGGCGTGCCATTCATGCTCTATGGCACCAAGGAGCGCCTGGGCAGGAGCATCGGAAAGGATTTTCGCGCCTCGCTGGCCGTGACGGACGAGAAGCTGGCGCGGGCAGTCGAGGGGAAAATAGAATCCTAATCTACGGAGGTAGTTAGTTTATGGGAAAAAGAGTATATGAGCTGGCAAAGGAGATCGGCACGGACAACGCGTCGCTGATGAAGTTCCTGACGGACAACGGCATCGAGGTGAAGAGCCACATGAGCACGCTGGAAGACGATGCCATCGAGAAGGTAAAGCAGGACTACAAGCGCCCTCCAGTGGTTGAGAAAAAACCCGCGGAGCCCGTCAAGGAACGGCCTAAAAAGAAGGCTAGCATCACCGCCGTCTTCAATCCGCAAAACAGCAAGAACATGAAAGACCGGAAGCCGCCGGCAAAGCGTCCGGCAAGACCCGCGGGGGAGCGGCCCATGCGCCCGGCAAGGCCCGCAGGAGAACGGCCCATGCGCCCGGCCGGTGAGCGGCCTGCTAGGCCAGCGGGGGAGCGGCCATTGCCGTCCGGAGAGCAGCCAGTGCGCCCGGCGAGGCCCGCAAAGCCCGCAGGGGAGCGCCCCGTCCGTCCGGCAGGAGAACGGCCGGCGAGGCCCGCGGGCGAGCAGCCCATGCGCCCGGCCGGGGAGAGGCCCGCGAAGACTGCCGGCGAACGACCGGCAAGATCTGCGGAAATTCGTCCGAACAGAGGTGATGGCATTGAAAAAATGGAGAAAGGCGATCAGAGGAATCGCAAGGCTGCGCAAAATAATCGCGGCGGGTCCGGTGGCGCTCAAGGCGATCGAAACGGCAATCGATTCGGCGGCAATCGCCAGGAGAAACCTGGCGGGAGGGACGCAGCCAAAGGCAGGCAGGACAAAGTCCAGGAAGGCGACTCGCGTCCGAAGGAAGGCCGCGACGGCGGGCGCAAGAAGGGCGGCAATAACAAAAAAGACTACGACAAGATCAGCAAAAAGCAGGAACGTTTCGTCAATCTTGAAAAACAGACCGGGCATAAGAAGCACCAGGCGGCGCAGCCGCAGCCGACGGCGCAGGACGATGCGATAAGGCAGATCACGCTGCCCGAGCACCTGACTATAAAAGAACTGGCAGAACGCATGAAGGTCCAGGCATCCGTCTTGATAAAGAAGCTGTTTTTAAAAGGGCAGGTTTACACTGTCAACAACGACATCAGCTACGAGGAGGCGGAGGAGATCGCGCTGGAGTTCAACATCATAGCGGAGCCTGAGGAGAAGGTGGACGTGATTGCGGAACTCTTGAAAGAGGATGAGGAAGACGCGGAGCAGATGGTCGCGCGCCCTCCGGTCGTATGCGTCATGGGTCATGTCGACCATGGCAAGACCTCGCTGCTCGACGCGATAAGGCACACAAAGGTGACCGACAAGGAAGCCGGCGGCATCACCCAGGCAATCGGCGCGTATATCGTGACCGCGAACGGCCGCAAGATTACATTCCTTGACACGCCAGGGCACGAGGCTTTTACCGCGATGCGTATGCGCGGCGCGAATTCGACGGATATCGCGATACTTGTAGTGGCGGCGGATGACGGCGTCATGCCGCAGACCGTGGAGGCCATAAACCACGCCAAGGCGGCGGGCGTCGAGATCATCGTGGCGATAAACAAGATCGACAAGCCTGCCGCGAACGTAGAAAAAGTCAAGCAGGAACTGGCGGAGTATGAACTGATTCCCGAGGAATGGGGCGGCAGCACGGTGTTCTGCCCGGTGTCCGCCCGCACGGGCGAGGGCCTGGACAATCTGCTCGACATGATATTGCTCACGGCCGACGTGCTGGAGCTAAAGGCGAATCCGAAACGCAACGCGAGGGGCCTCGTCATAGAGGCGCAGCTCGACAAGGGACGCGGCGCGGTCGCGACGGTGCTCGTGCAGAAGGGCACGCTGAAGGTCGGGCAGCCCCTCGCCTGCGGCAGCAGCTATGGCAAGGTGCGCGCCATGATCGACGACAACGGCAGGCGCGTCAAGGAGGCCGGCCCCTCGACTCCCGTAGAGATTCTGGGCCTGAACAACGTGCCGGAGGCGGGCGAGACATTCGTGGCGTTGGAATCCGAAAAGGAGGCGAAGGCATTCGCGGATACCTACATATCGGAGGGCAAGAACAAGCTGATCGAGGAGACAAAGTCCAAGATGTCGCTGGACGACCTGTTTTCGCAGATTCAGTCCGGCAACGTAAAGGAACTGAACCTGATTGTAAAGGCGGACGTGCAGGGCTCGGTGGAGGCCTTAAGGCAGTCCCTGGCTAAGCTCTCAAACGAGGAGGTCGTAGTCAAAGTCATTCACGGCGGAGTCGGCGCGATCAACGAGTCAGATGTCACGCTGGCATCTGCTTCGAACGCGATTATCATCGGGTTCAACGTCCGTCCGGACCCGATGGCGAAATCGACCGCCGACCGTGAGGGCGTGGACGTCAGGCTCTACAAGGTCATCTATAACGCCATCGAGGACGTGGAGGCCGCGATGAAGGGCATGCTGGATCCGATTTTCGAGGAGATGATCCTTGGCCATGCAGAGGTGCGCCAGATATTCAAGGCCTCCGGCGTGGGCAGCATCGCCGGTTCGTATGTCCTTGACGGCGTATTCGAGCGCGGCTGCAAGGCGCGGCTCCGGCGCGGGGACGAGGTCCTCTACGATGGCTCGCTGGCTTCATTGAAGCGTTTCAAGGACGACGTCAAGGAGGTAAAGGCCGGCTATGAATGCGGTATCGTACTGGAAGGATGTAATGACCTCCAGGAACTGGATACCATCGAGGCTTACAAGATGGTGGAGGTACCGCGTTAAATGAGGAAAAACAGCATAAAGAGCACGAGAATCAACGAGGAAGTTTTAAGGGAGCTATCCAGCATCATCCGCTCCGAGATAAAGGATCCGCGCATACACCCGATGACGAGCGTCGTATCGGTGTATGTCGCGCCGGATCTGAAGACGTGCAAGGCATACATCAGCGTGCTGGGCGGCGAGGAGGAGCAGAAGAACACTCTCGAGGGGCTGCGAAGCGCGGAAGGCTACATCAGGCATCTCCTGGCGGAAAAAATCAACCTGCGCAACACGCCGGAGATCACTTTCGTCATGGATCAGTCCATCGCCTATGGCGTGAGGATGTCCCATTTGATCGATGAGGTAAACCATGGAACAGAGAATGATGGAAAGACCGGCCACCAGTCTTGATAAGAGATACTTTGAGGATCTGCTAAGGCACGCGGGCAGCGTGGCCATCGCGGGGCATACCAAGCCCGATGGAGACTGTACCGGCTCAACACTCGCGCTCTACAACTATATAAAAGATAATTATCCGGATATAAATGCCGCGCTCTATCTGGAGCCGATTCCGAATATGTTTAAGTTTCTGTATCGTTCGGGCGAGATTATAAGCGACTATTCGCAGGACGAGGAATATGACCTCTTTTTTGCGCTAGATTGCGGAGACGAGGCTCGCCTGGGCGATGCGTCGCGATATTTTAGAAAGGCTAAAAAGACTGTCTGCGTTGACCACCACATCAGCAACGACAGCTTCGCCGCCCTCAACCTTGTCGTGCCGGATGCCAGCTCGACGTCCGAGCTGATATTCGGGCTGCTCGATGATGAGAAGATTACCAGGGAGATCGCGGAATGCCTGTATCTGGGCATTATACACGACACCGGTGTCTTCCAATATTCATGCACGTCGTCAAAGACGATGGAGATAGCGGGATGCCTGATGGACAAGGGCATAGATTATCCTAATATCGTGGACAAGACTTTTTTCGAGCGTACTTTCGAGCAGATCAAGATACTCGGGATCGCACTAGAGCATGCCGCTCTCTATTTCGACGGACGCTGCATCGCCAGCATAGTCACGGCGGACGACATGGCCTCATGCAACGCCAAGCCCAGGCATCTCGAGGGGATAGTCGCGCAGCTGCGCAGCACGCGCGGCGTTTCTGTCGCCATATTCATCTATGCCGCGGGAAACGGCAGGTACAAGGCATCCCTGCGCAGCGACGGCAAGGTGGATGTATCCGCGATATGCGTGCGCCATGGCGGCGGAGGGCATGTGCGGGCGGCGGGCGCTACGATGGACGGGACGCCGGAGGATATTCTTGAGATTTTGCTCGGAGATATCGGCCGCGAGCTTTGTCCGTAATAAGGCCGGGCAGGGCGAGAGAGACTGGGATGATATGGACGGAATAATCAACCTGTATAAAGATGCGGGATTCACGTCGTTCGACGCGGTAGCGAAGCTGCGCGGCATCCTGCATGAGAAAAAAATCGGCCATACCGGCACGCTGGATCCGGACGCGGAGGGCGTATTGCCGATTTGCATCGGCGCCGCGACGAAGCTATGCGGTTTCCTGGCCGACAAGGACAAGGAATACGAGGCAGTACTGCAGCTGGGCGTCGAGACAGATACGATGGATGCATCCGGAAAGGTCATTCGCTCTAGCCCCGGCGTCCTCTCCAGTGTCACGGAGGATATGGCGGAGCACGCGATATCCGGCTTCATCGGGGACTATGACCAGGTCCCGCCTATGTATTCCGCGATAAAGGTGGGCGGAAAAAAGCTGTGCGACCTCGCGAGGGCCGGCGTCACGGTGGATCGCGAGCCAAGGCGCGTGCATATATTCAATATCGAGATAATGGATATTGGCTTGCCGTTCGTCAAGATGCGCGTCCACTGCTCAAAGGGCACGTATATCCGGTCTCTCTGCGCCGACATCGGAGAGAGGCTGGGTACCGGCGGCATCATGAAAAGCCTCGTGCGGACACGCTCCGGGAGATTTCGCATAGAGGATTCCGCGAGCCTGGCGGAGATTGAGGCGCGGCAGCGTGCCGGCACGCTATCGGGGCTGCTTATCCCGGTGGACGAGATGTTTGCGGATTATCCTGCCAGGACAGCGCTTCCATCGGCGCAGAAGAAGCTGGAAAATGGCAACCGTCTGGAAGAGGGGGATCTGGAACCGGCGGAGGGCGCGCAGATGTTCCGGGCATACGGCGCGGATGGACTTTTTTACGCGGTCTATGCCGCGGAGGGCGGTGGCTACCGCTGCGTAAAGATGTTCGCGCGGACTGGGGGATGCGGATGATTTGTTTTGACAAGATAGAGCAATTCCATATAGAGGAGCCAGCGGCAATCACGATCGGCAAATTCGACGGCCTGCACGCGGGCCACTGCGAGCTGATAAAGAGGCTTCTGGAAAAGCGCGGGCGCGGGTTAAAGACGGCAGTTTTCACATTCGATATACCGCCTAAGAGCCTGACGAATGGCGAAGAGCGGCAGCTGCTCTCGACTAATGCCGAGAAACGCGGGCTGTTCGAGATCTGCGGCGTGGACTATATGCTGCAATGCCCGTTCACTCCCGAGATAATGCTGATGGAGCCTGAGGATTTCGTGGCATGGCTCTGCAACGACATGAACGCGCGTTCCATCATAGTCGGAGAGGACTGCCGGTTCGGCCATGGAAGGCGCGGCGACAGGAAGATGCTGGAGAAACTATCCGGAAGCCTGGGGTATGAACTCGAGGTTGTCGAAAAGTTGCGCTTCGAGGGCAGGGACGTGAGCAGCAGCTACATCCGCGAAGAGATCAAAAAAGGCAATATGGAGACCGCGTCGCGGCTTCTGGGGCGGCCATACTCGGTCGAGGGCAGGGTGCTGCACGGAAACAGGATAGGCACCACGATCGGCATACCGACCGTGAATATAAGGCCGGAACCTGAGAAGCTCCTGCCGCCGTACGGCGTCTACGCGTCTACCATAGATATCGGGGGAGAGCGGTTTTACGGGGCGTCCGACGTCGGCATGAACCCGACGATTCGCGAGGACGGCGGCGGGCCTGGCGCGGCGGGCGTCGAGACGCATATACTGCGTTTCAATGAGGAGACCTACGGAAAATGGGTGCGCATCTCCTTCGAGCGCTACGTCAGGCCGGAGATGCGGTTCGAATCGCTGCCGGCGCTGCAGTCGCAGATCAGACGGGACATTGAATTTTGCAAGGATTATTATAAGAATCGCTGGTAAATAGGCGCGGGAGGGTGCATATGGCTTTATTAGTTACGTTAATGGGCGGCCTCGGGCTGTTCCTTTTCGGCATGAATTTCATGAGCCAGGGATTGCAGAAGGCTGCCGGCGCCAAGCTTCGCTCGGTGCTGACGGCTATCTCGAAAAACAAGTACATCGGGGTGCTCTCCGGCGCGTTGTTTACCGCCATCATCCAGTCGTCCGGGGCCACGACCGTCATGGTCGTCACATTCGTCAATGCCGGGATGATGCAGCTCTCCCAGGCGGTCGGCATCATATTCGGCGCCAACATAGGTACCACGATTACAGCCCAGCTCGTCTCGTTCAACTTAACGGCCATCGCGCCGATCATATTGTTCGCGGGCGTCGTGATGTTCCTGTTTATGAAAAAGCCGATATTCAAGAAAGTCGGCGAGGTAGTAATCGGATTTGGCGCGCTGTTCATGGGGATCAGCATGATGTCCGGCGCGATGGAGCAGCTGAACGACTATCCGGATGTCATCGCGGCGCTGTCCAAGCTGACCAACCCGTTTTTGGCGATACTGATCGGGCTTATAATCACGGTCATCGTGCAGAGTTCTTCCGTCACGGTCAGCGTACTGCTGCTCATGGCCGGGCAGGGGCTCGTGACGCTGCCGGTCTGCTTTTACTTCATATTGGGCTGTAACATCGGCTCGTGCACGCCGGCCGTGATGGCGGCGATGAACGCAAAAAAAGACGCCAAGCGCGCCGCGCTGATCCATGTGATGTTCAACGTGTTCGGAATGGTCATTATCTCGCTGCTGCTCATATTCGCGATGAATCCGTTCATGCGCTTCATCGAGGCGATATCGGGAGGCGACATAAAGCGCAGCGTGGCGAACACCGACACGATATATAAGGTATTCCAGACGCTCATATTCCTGCCGATATCGGATCAATTCATCAAGCTTGCAAGGCGCCTCATACCGGGCGAGGATACCGCGCAGGAGGGCTTTACCCTGCAGTATATCAGCAAAAAGGCGGTATATTCTCCTACCGCGGCGATTGTCGAGGCCGTCAGGGAGATTTCCCGCGCCGGCAGGATGGCGGAGGATAACATGCGCCTGGCCATGGAGGCCATCTTCGACGGCGACCAGGCCAAGATCGACCGGGTCTACGAGACGGAAAAATATATTGACTACCTGAGCCACGAGATCACAGACTATCTGGTATACGTGAACCAGCGGCAGCTGCCGGTAGCGGACAGCCAGAGGATCGGCGGACTGTTCCACGTGGTCAACGACATAGAACGAATAGGGGATCATGCGGAAAACTTCGCGGACGCGGCCGCGCGCATGAAAAACGAGCATATCACTTTCTCGAAAAAGGCCACGCGCGAGATTCAGGAGATGTTCGAGAAGGATTTCCGCGCGGTGACGTGCGCCCTGGAGATGTTCGAGAATGACGACAGGTCGCGCATGAGCGAGATCCGTGCATTGGAGGATGAGGTAGACCAGATGGAGATCGATCTCCAGAATGCGCATATCCGGCGCATGGCGAAGGGCAAATGCTCCCCGGAATCCGGGCTGATATTCACCGATCTTGTGAACGGCCTTGAACGCGTTGCGGACCATGCGATGAACATAGCGTTCGCGATGTCGAATTCCGGCTCGATGTAGATTTATAAAAAATTGTTACGGATTTATTACATTATCATTGACATGCGAAATAATTCCGTCTATAATCATTGTAGTTTATGACAGACGGTTGATACGGATTATGTCCGGGAGGGTTATGCATGCCATGATAAAGATGAGGTACGCTTTGGCGGCCGCCATAGGGGCGGCGGTATTGTTCGCGGCGCCTGTCGGCGCCGAGGCTTCGGTAAACGCCGGGATGTCGGCGATTATTTCTGATTGCCTGAACCGGTCCGAGGGGCTGGCTTCAAAGAGCGGCGACGACTCCGTGACGAGGTCCGCGGCGCACGCCGCAAAGCTCGCGGCTGTCGCGCTGGCGCGGAATACCGAGCAGCCCGCGCAGATTGCCGATGCTGCAGAGACGCAGGAATCTCCTTCCGATGACGAATCGGAGCAGGCAGATACCGCGCCGATAGGGCCGGAGGCGGAGGATGGCACTTTTTGCGGATATACGAACTTCGGGTTCGCCAACGTGGGCGATTATCTGAACATCAGGGAGGAGCCGGACGAGAGCGCCGAGCTGGTAGGGAAGATGCCGGCCGGAGCTGGATGCGAGGTGTATGACGGACAGGATGGATGGTATCATGTCAAATCAGGCAAGGTAGAAGGCTACGTATCGGCGGACTACCTGCTGACCGGGGACGAGGCAAAGGAAAAGGCGCAGGAATACGTCAAGGAAGTCGCCACAGTGGACACCGATATCCTCTTCGTCCGGGAGGAGCCTAATACGGACTGCAAGGTTCTTGATTACGTCGCGCGCGGCGAGGAGCTCGCCGTGGTGGATACAATCGAGGACGGCGCATGGTATCTGGTGGAGATTGACGACGAGGAGCATTACGTCAGCGGGGAATATGTCAAGGTCTCATTCAAGCTGCCCAAGGCGATGTCGATATCCGAGCTCAAATACGGCCAGGGAGTATCCGACGTGCGGGTAGACCTCGTGCAGTACGCGCTGCAGTTCGTCGGCAACCGTTATGTATGGGGCGGCACGAGCCTGACTAACGGCGTCGATTGCTCAGGTTTCACTATGCAGGTTTATGCGAAGTACGGCGTATATCTTCCCCATTCATCCGGCGCGCAGCCGAATTATGGCAGGCGGATAAGCGCGGGGGACGCGCAGCCGGGCGACCTGTTCTTCTACGGCAGCGGAGGTTCCATAAGCCATGTCGCCATCTACATCGGAGGCGGCCAGGTAGTGCATGCCAGCAACCACCGGGACGGCATCAAGATTTCGAACGCTTATTACCGCACGCCGATATGCGTGGCGAGCTACCTATGATTTAAGAGATAAAGGGGGCAGGACCTGCCCCCTTTTTTAGCGTAAAGCAGCCGCCGCAAAAAACCATTGCATTTCATTTTTCATTGTGTTATATTTTACGAGTATGATTCAGCCGCCCATCCGGTTTGCAGGACGCTCCGACCTCTTACTGAATGGCAGGCGATTGATATTAAAGGAGGAAAAAGACATGTTAGCAAAAGACCAGAAGTCGGCTATTATCGCCGAGTATGGCAAGACGCCGCAGGATACCGGTTCGCCGGAGGTGCAGATCGCGCTGCTGACCACCCGCATCAACGAGCTGAACGAGCATCTCAAGGTGCATGCGAAGGATTACCACTCGCGCAGGGGATTGCTCAAGATGGTAGGGCAGAGGCGCCGCCTGCTCGCTTACTTAAAGGACAAGGATATCGAGCGTTATCGTTCACTGATCGAGCGTCTTGGCTTGAGAAAATAAGGCAATGCATAGGGCGGAGATTTCCGCTCTATTTTAAGTTGCCTGGGCAGGGAAAGATTACGAACGAAGCATAAGGAGAGAAAAATGTACAAGAGTTATTCAATCGAGATTGGCGGCAGGACGCTGACGGTAGATATCGGCAGGGTGGCCGCCCAGGCCAATGGGGCGGCGTTTTTGAGATACGGCGAGACGACCGTGCTGTCCACCGCCACCGCGTCCGAGAAACCGCGCGAGGGCATCGACTTTTTCCCGCTGAGCGTGGAATACGAGGAGAAAATGTACGCCGTAGGCAAGGTTCCCGGCGGCTTCAACAAGAGGGAAGGCAAGCCCTCCGAGAACGCCATATTGACGAGCCGGGTCATAGACCGCCCAATGCGGCCGCTGTTCCCGAAGGATTACCGAAACGACGTCACGCTGAACAACATGGTTATGAGCGTCGATCCGGAGTGCCGCCCCGAGCTGGTGGCGATGCTGGGCGCGGCTATCGCGACGTCCATCTCGGACATCCCGTTCGCGGGCCCCTGCGCGATGACGCAGATAGGCATGGCTGGCGGCGAGTTTATCGTCAATCCCTCGCAGGAGCAGTGGGACAAGGGCGATTTGAAGCTGACGGTCGCGTCCACCGCGGAGAAAGTCATCATGATCGAGGCCGGCGCTAACGAGATTCCCGAGGAAAAGATGATAGAGGCGATCTACAAGGCGCACGGCATAAACCAGACGATTATCGAATTTATCAACGGCATAGTGGCCGAGGTCGGGAAGCCAAAGCACGATTACGCGAGCTGCGCGGTCCCGGACGAATTATTCGAGGAGATAAGGAAAATAGTCCCGCCCGAGGAGATGGAGGCGGCGGTTTTCACAGATGTAAAGCAGGTCCGCGAGGAGAACATCCGAAAGATTACCGATAGGCTGGAGGAGGCATTCTCCGGCAACGATGAGTGGCTGGCAGTCTTAGACGAGGCCATATACCAGTACCAGAAGAAGACGGTGCGCAAGATGATCTTGAAGGATCACAAGCGTCCCGACGGCCGCGCGCTAGACGAGATACGGCCGCTGTCGGCAGAGGTCGACATAATACCGCGCGTACACGGTTCATCGATGTTTACCCGCGGCCAGACGCAGATTTGCGACGTAGTGACGCTGGCTCCGCTGTCGGAAGTGCAGAAGGTAGACGGCCTGGATCTCAACATCACGGCGAAGCGTTACATGCATCAGTACAATTTCCCATCATATTCTGTCGGCGAGACCAAGGTCTCCAGGGGGCCGGGACGCCGCGAGATCGGCCATGGCGCGCTCGCCGAGCGGGCCCTCATTCCGGTGCTGCCGTCCGAGGAGGAATTCCCCTACGCGATACGTGCCGTATCGGAGACTTTCGAGTCGAACGGGTCGACGTCTATGGCATCCACATGCGCGTCGTGCATGTCGCTGATGGCGGCCGGCGTGCCTATCAAAAAAATGGTGGCTGGCATCTCCTGCGGCCTGGTGACCGGCGACACGGATGACGATTTCGTATTGCTTACCGACATCCAGGGCCTGGAAGACTTCTTCGGGGACATGGATTTCAAGGTGACCGGCACCAAGGACGGTATCACGGCGATCCAGATGGATATCAAGATCCACGGCCTGACGCGCCCGATTGTCGAGGGAGCCATAGAGCGTTGCCGCAAGGCGAGGTTTTTCATCATGGACGAATGCATGTCCAAGGCTATCGCGGAGCCGCGCAAGGAGCTCAGCCCCTACGCGCCTAAGATCATCCAGATTCATATCGATCCCCAGAAGATAGGCGATGTCGTCGGCCAGCGCGGCAAGACGATTAACGAGATCATCGAGCGCACCGGCGTGAAGATCGATATCGAAGAGGACGGCTCCGTATCTATCTGCGGAACAGATCCGGTTATGATGCAAAAAGCGCAGGAGATGGTCGAGATCATCACCACGGATTTCGAGGAGGGCCAGATTCTAAAAGGCGTGGTCGTCAGCATCAAGGAGTTCGGCGCGTTCATCGAGTTCGCTCCCGGAAAGGAGGGCATGGTGCATATCTCCAAGATCGCGAAGGAACGCATAAACCGCGTGGAGGACGTGCTCACCCTCGGCGACAAGGTGACGGTAAAATGCCTTGGCAAGGACAAGATGGGCCGCATGAGCTTCTCCATCAAGGACGTGCCTAAATCCGGCAGATAGGACATTCAGTGCTACTCAAGGGAATGTGCGCGGCACGTTCCCTTTTTTTAGTATGAAAGCCCGGTCAAGCGACGCTAACCCGTATGAGCAAGAAGGGCGACAGCCCGGATTGCGAATACGGGTCGGATTGCGAGAGCACAAAGTGCGGAGCAATCCGCGGGCTTTCATACATGGCGTTGCCGACGATTGCGGGGCATGGGGGTTTAGTATGAAAGCCCGGTCAAGCGGCCAGGCGGACGGACTGCTTGCAGGCCCTGCCAGGATTCGCCCATCCGGGGTTGTCTAGGGAATGGAAGTTTGCTATAATAGCCACATAAATCTTGAGAAAAGGAAACGGGGATCATGAAACGTTTAATCAAAACCTTGACTAGCAGGATATTTATAGTCGTCCTGATGATCGCGGTGCAGCTGGCGTGGGTCATATTCCTGGTGTTCGACTTCAGCGCGAAATACAGCTTTGTGAACGCGCTGCTGCATATCGCGGCGATTTTGCTGGCCTTTTTCATCGTCACCCGCTGGACGAATCCGTCGTTCAAGCTGCCGTGGGTATTTTTCATAATGCTGATGCCTATAGTGGGCGTTCCGGTCTACCTGATATTCGGCAGGCCTGGACTGACGAAGCGGACCGGCGTCCGCATGGACGAGGTGAATTCCAGGTTCGTGCCTTACCTTGAGCAGGTATCCCAGCCCGAGAAGGAGCTGCGCGAGGCAGATCCGCAGATGGCTATGCAGTCCGCCTATATATGGCACGCGACGCACAATCCGGCATACGGGCATACTTCCAGTAAATATTATCGAAGCGGCGAGGATATGTTCCCGGACATGATGGAGGCCGTGCGCGGGGCCGAGCATTTCATTTTCCTGGAATATTTCATCTGGGACGAGGGGTGGATGTTTGACACGCTGGTAGACGCGCTTGCCGAAAAGGCAAAGGAAGGCGTGCTGGTGCGCATGATTTATGACGATATGGGTTGCATAACCACTATGCCGTCGCACTTTTACAGGAAGCTGCAGGAAAAGGGCATACATTGCGCCGCCTTCAATCCAGCCAGGCCTTTCCTGTCGATAATCATAAACAACAGGGATCACCGCAAGATATTCGTGGTGGACGGCAAGGTAGGCTTTACCGGCGGCATCAATATAGCCGATGAGTACGTGAACAGGAAGGTCCGGTTCGGATACTGGAAAGACACCGGCATCCGGTTGGAGGGCGCGGCGGTACGCAGCTTTACGGTGATGTTCCTGGAGACATGGGACTTCATCGTTGGCGGGCGTTCTACCTATGAGAATTATCTCCCGGCGCCGGAGACATATAATGAGATTCCGACGCAGGGCGTGGTGCAGCCTTACGGCGACACCCCGCTGGACCATGAGAATGTCGGCGAGAACGTATATTTGAATATAATAAACCGCGCCACAAGGTACGTATACATTTTTACGCCTTACCTGGTTCCGGACCAGGAGCTGACAGTGGCGCTGTGCAACGCGGCGAAGAGCGGCGTGGACGTGCGCATCGTGACCCCGGGCATACCGGACAAAAAGATGGTCTTTATGCTGACGCGTTCGCATTACGAGCCGCTGCTCACGGCAGGCGTGAGGATATACGAATTCACCCCGGGATTCCTGCATGCGAAATGCTTCGTCTGCGACGACGAATATGCCACGGTGGGCAGCGTCAACCTGGATTACCGCAGCCTCTACCATCATTTTGAGTGCGGCACCTTCCTGTACAAGGCCCCGGCGGTCATGCAGGTATACGACGACATGATAAGCACGTTCAAGGAGTCAAAGGAGATGGCTCTGGAAGAGTGCATGCACAAGCTGCCTGTAGGCCAGCGCATGCTCAATGCGCTGCTGAGGCTCCTGGCCCCGCTGCTATGATCCCGGCCAGTAAACCCGCATGCCCCGCAAGCGGGGCAACACCAAAAATGAACCGTTTACAAAAATGCGCCGCGTTCGCCGCGCTGTTTTCCGCATGGCAGGCTTATGAGCTGACGCGGTTCAACGTCACTCGCTATCAGATCTCGTCTGGCAAGGTAAGGTCTTGCCATAAATGGGTCGTGGTCAGCGATCTTCATTCATGGCAGTATGGCAGGGACAACCGCCGCCTCCTGTCCGCCATTTATAAAGAGGAGCCCGAGGCGGCATTTTTCCCCGGAGATTTGGTGGTCCATTCGCGGCCGGATCTTTTTCCGGTCGTAGAAAAACTGCTAGGCGGCCTGTGCCGGCATATGCAGGTATTCGTGTCGAACGGCAACCACGAGACGCGCCTTGAGGACGCGTCTGATGAAAACCATGCCGCATACCGGCGGCTCAAGGCCTCCCTGATGGAACACGGAGCGCGTTTCCTGAACAATAGGAGCGAAGTATTCCGTTTCGGCGGCGACGAGATTGCCGTGGCCGGCCTGGAATTGCCTGTCGAGTACTATGGCAGGGCATTCCGGAGGGACAGCATGCCCCCGATGCGCCGCCGGGATATCTCCGGGCGCGTCGGAGCCGCGGACCCTGAGAGGTTTCAAGTGCTGCTGGCGCATACTCCGCGCTACGTGCCGGAATATCTGGACTGGGGCGCGGATCTCTGCCTCTCGGGGCATTATCACGGCGGGCTGGTCTGCATCCCCGGAGTCGGAAGCATTATCTCGCCGCAGTTCGAGCTTTTCCCGGAGTACAGCTCCGGCCGGTTCGACATCCTGGGGAGGACGGCACTCGTCAGCCGGGGCATGGGCACGCACACGTTCCATGTCCGGGTATTCGACCGAGCGGAGCTTCTGGCGGTAGAGCTTGTGCCGCAGAACACAACGGCTTGTGGTCGTTAACTTTAAACATACCAAATATTGGAAATAAGGCTTGAATTTTTTCCCGCCGAAGTTTAGAATTGTAGGGGTATCAGGGGTATGGAGGGAAAGATTATGGGCCTGACAATAAAGTTAGAGGCGTTCGAGGGGCCGCTGGACTTGCTCCTGCACTTGCTGGATAAAAATAAAGTGAGCATCTACGACATCCCGATCGTCGAGATTACGAATCAATACATGGAATATATCGATGAGCTGCATCGCCTGGATCTCAACGTCATGAGCGAATTTCTGGTGATGGCCGCCACGCTGCTGGACATCAAGTCCAGGATGCTGCTGCCCGCGCCCGAGGCGGACGATCCGGAGGATGCCGAAGACCCGCGCGCCGAGCTGGTAGAGCAGCTCCTGGAATACAAGATGTATAAATATGCTTCCTGCGAGCTCAAGGACCGTCAGATAGATGCCGGCAGGGCGTTGTTCAAAGCTCCGACGATCCCCGCGGAGGTGGCCGAGTTCGAGGAGCCGGTGGACGTCGCGCAGCTCCTTGAAGGGCTGACGCTTGAAAAGCTAAACGAGATCTTCCAGTCCATAGTGAAGCGGCAGTCGGACAAGATCGACCCGGTCCGTTCCAAATTCGGCAGGATTAAAAAGGAAGAAATCTCTCTTGAGGAATGCATGGCGTCTCTTGAGGAATACGCCAGGAGCCACAAAAGCTTCAGCTTCAGGGGGATTTTGGCCAAGTCCGGCAGCAGGGAGGAGGTCATAGTGACGTTCCTGGCCATCCTGGAGCTGATGCATACCGGGGTTATTCGCATCACTCAGGAGTCGGCATTCGACGACATCCATATTACGTCGAGGATTGCCGCATAGGAGATATAATGGAAGACCTGGAATACAAAGCCATAATAGAATCAATCCTCTTTGCGATGGGCGCGTCCGTGGAACTCTCAAAAATCGCCGATGCCATAGGGCTCGACGCGGACAATACAAAAAGGCTTATTGACGAGCTGGCCGGTGATTATGCCGACAGGGGACGCGGGGTCAAGATTATCGAACTGGACGGAGCCTACCAGATGTGTACGAAGCCGGAGATGTACGAGTACCTTATCCGCATCGCCAAGCAGCCCAAGCACCGCGTGCTCACCGACGTATTGCTCGAGACTCTCTCCATCATCGCCTACAAGCAGCCTATAACGCGGATGGAGATTGAGAAGATTCGAGGAGTCTCGTGCGACCACGCAGTGAACAAGTTGCTGGAATACAACCTGATCCAGGAGCTGGGCCGCCTGGATGCTCCGGGCAAGCCGCTGCTTTTCGGCACGACCGAGGAGTTTTTGCGCAGCTTCGGATTCCAGTCGATGGACGACCTGCCCGACATCAACCAGGACCGCGTGGAAGAATTCCGTCAGGAGGCGGAGGAGGAGATGCGGATGCAAATCGGCGTCTGACCACCCTGGCGCGGAGGATAGCGATGGCTTTTACTGAACTGGAGTTCGACCTGCCGGCGGAGCATATGCTGAATGTCTGCGGGCAGTTTGACGCATATATGAAGAAGATAGAACGTGCTCTTGACGTGACGGTCGTGGCCAGAGGCGGGCAGATGAAGCTGATGGGCGAAGAAGGCGCCGTCGCCAACGCTTCGCGCGTTTTTGAACAGCTCCTCGCGCTGTCGCGCCGCGGGAACGCCGTCACCGAGCAGAACGTGGACTATACGATCGCGATGGCGCTGGAATCCAGGGACGCCGCCCTCCTTGAGATGGACGACGACGTGATCTGCCACACTACTAATGGCAAGCCGATCAAGCCCAAGACGCTGGGGCAGAAAGAATATACTGACGCGATCCGCGACAAGATGGTCGTCTTCGGGACCGGCCCGGCCGGCACGGGAAAGACGTATCTTGCGATAGCGATGGCGGTAGCGGCGTTCAAGGAAGAATCGGTCGGTCGCATCATACTGACGCGGCCGGCAATCGAGGCCGGCGAGAAGCTGGGCTTTTTGCCTGGAGACCTGCAGAGCAAGATAGACCCGTATCTTCGGCCATTGCATGACGCCCTTTTTCAGATCATGGGTCCTGATAGTTTTGCAAAAAACACAGAAAAAGGGCTGATCGAGGTGGCTCCGCTCGCGTACATGCGCGGCCGCACGCTTGACAATGCCTTCATCATATTGGACGAGGCGCAGAATACGACCCCGGCGCAGATGAAGATGTTTTTGACCCGCATCGGCTTCGGATCCAAGGTGGTAGTCACCGGCGACGCCACGCAGAAAGACCTTGCCCCCGGCACGGCCAGCGGGCTGGACGTGGCGCGGCGAGTACTGAAAAACATCGACGGGATCGCTTTCTGCGCGCTCACGAGCAAAGACGTGGTGCGCCATCCGCTCGTCCAAAAGATAGTCGATGCGTATGAGGACTATGAGAGCCGCCGGCTGGAGCAGGAGCGGAAAAAAGCCGCTTTGGCCGCCAAGAGGCCGCGGGGGAACAGATCATGACAGAGACGGCATTTTCATCCAAACGGGTCGTGAAGCTGGCGCTGCTATTCGCCTGCTCGATCCTGTTTCCCGCCGCAGCGGGCGTGATACGCCGCGTAAGGCTGGATCATCTGATTGTCTGGTGTTTCCTGTCGGCGACCCTGTTTTTATGTCTCGCGCTTTATCTTGCGAATGAAAGGCTGCACGGCGACATGCCTATGGGAAAGAGCAATGATTATTCGTTGTTTTCGCTGGTATATCTCGCATGCCTGTTCGCCTCGTGCGCATCCTCGCTGATGCCGCTTTTTACAGTCCCGGTCATGGCGTTCAGCGCGCTCTGTAACGGCGCGTTCCAATCAAAACTGGGCGCGGTCCTGGGCGTGTATTTCGCGGCGCTTTCAGGGCTGCTCTCCGAGGGAGGCGCCGACGTGACTGGAGCGTATGTGCTGCTCGCGCTTGCCGGGGTCTTTTTGACGGAGCTGTTCATGCAGCCGAGGCTGCGCGCTCCCTCGTGCGTCATAGCCGCCAGCGTCTCGGTCATCATTCCTGTTTGCTGCGGCTACCTGCATTCCCATGAGCCGGATCCGCGCCTGATTATGCTCTGCCTTGCCGGCAGCGCCGCCACGATAGCGGTCATGTCGCTTATCCCGTGGCTGAGGCGGCGCGAGGCACAGGCTGAGGAGATCAGCCTTACGACGATAATGGATGAACATTTCCATCTGCGCAAGGATATCAAGCGATATTCGACAGTTGATTACGAGCATGCCCTGCGCGTGTCGTCCGCGGCGGCATATCTGGCGGACGGCATAGGCGCGGATGGGCAGCTGGCTGCGGCGGGCGGATTCTATTACCGCATCGGCAAGCTGGAGGGCGACCCCTTTATAGAGAACGGCGTGCGGATTGCCCAGCAGAACTGTTTTCCACAGCGGCTGGTGGCAATCCTCGAGGAATATAATGGCGAAAAGCGCCTTCCTGGATCTGTCGAGAGCGCGATCGTGCAGATTGCGGACATGATCGTGACGAAATTCGACCTCCTTGACAAGGACACTTTTTCCACGACATGGAACCGGGACATCGTGATATATCAGTCGATGAACGAGAAGAGCGCCCAGGGGCTCTATGACAAGAGCGGGCTGACTATGAACCAGTTTCTGACGCTCCGCGAGCGGCTGGTGCAATACATGTCAAACGGCGGAGGGCCGTGAATATCGGCCCGCATTAGAAAGCGGGTGCTTTATGACTGTTTTGTTTGAGGATGAGGCTAAAGACGCCGGCTTCGACTTTGACTGCCAAGATCTCGCCGAGAGGGCGGTCAAAGCCTGCATGGCCTGCCCATATGAGGCGGAGGTCGGCGTCACGCTCGTCGATGCCGCGCGGATCCGGGAAATGAACAGGGAATACCGCCATATTGACAGGCCGACGGACGTGCTCTCGTTTCCAATGCTGGAATATGCCGCCCCGGAGGATTTCTCGCATGTGACCGACGATGACTTTAATCCGGACAGCGGAGAGCTCATTCTTGGCGACATCGTGCTTTGCGCGGAAAAGATAAAGGAACAGGCCGCCGAGTACGGGCATAGCGAACTGCGCGAGTTCGCGTTCCTTATCGTGCATAGCATGCTGCACCTGTTCGGATATGACCACGAATCCGATGCGGAGCGCGAGGCCATGGAACAAAGGCAGCGCGAGATAATGGACGCGCTGGAGATCGCGAGATAGCGCGGCTCCGCGAAAACGTTTTTTGAAAGAGAGGTAGTACATGAAAAAGCGGATAAAGATGATGATGCCGGCATTATTGCTGGCGGTTCTGATAGCCGGGTGCGGCAAGGGGGAGCCCGAGCCCGAAGAGGTCGTCGACCTGACGGTGCCGCCAGTGGAGGCGGAGGAACCCGAGCCCGAGCCGGAACCAGAGCCGGAACCTGAAATCGATACGCATGATGGCGAGGCGCAAAGCCTGCTGACCGGCGAATGGATACCAGAGGAGGACGCCGGGAAGCGCCCGGTTGCGATCATGTTCGGCAATACGTCTGACGCGCTGCCGCAATATGGCGTCGGCGAGGCGGACGTTTTATACGAGTGCCTGGTAGAGGGAGGGCTCACCCGCCTGATGGGCATATTCGGAGACTATACGGACGCGCCGAAATATGGCAGCATACGCAGCTGCCGCCTGTACTACGCGCACCTGGCGAAAGAGTATGACGCGATATACGCGCATTACGGGCAGGCGGACATAGCGAAAGGCTACCTGGACAGCGGAGAGATCGACAACCTGAACGGCCTTGAGGGGCCGGTGGAATCCGCGATGTATTATCGTTCGTCCGACCGCGGCGCGCCGCACAACGTGTTCACCACGCCAGACGGCATATCCGCCGGCATTGAGCTGAAGGGCTACAGGACAGAGTACGCGGAGGGATATCCGGGCCATTTCAAGTTTGCTGACGGCGAGAAGCCCCTGGCGGGCGGCAAGCCGGCGGAGGTTATGCAGGCCCCTTACCCCGGCAGCATGACGTGGTTCGAATATGACGAGGCTGACGGCTCCTACAAACGTTTCCACTATAACAGAGAACATGTCGACGGCGAGACGGGAGAGCAGCTCGAATGCAAGAATGTAATCTTCCAGTTCGTGCCGGGGCGCGTAATCGACGGCAAGGGCAGGATGGAATTCGATACTGTAGGCAGCGGCACCGGGATGTATTTTACAGGCGGGAAATATATCGACATCACCTGGGAAAAAGCGGACCTCTCGTCGCCTTCCATCTTTTATGACGGGAATGGCGATGAGCTCGTCATGAATCCGGGCAAGACCAATATCTGCATCATCACCACTGACAGGGAAGGCGACGTCGGAATCTATGAGACGCGGGAGGCTTGGGAAGCGCGTTAATAAGGATTTGCGGTATGGAGCGACAGAACGGCAATCTTCACAAAAAAACGAACCATAGCTTTCTGGTGCAGGGGTCGATCCTCGCGGCCGCTTCCATCGTGAGCCGGATTATCGGCCTGCTGTACAGGAGCCCGCTGACCGCGATTATAGGCGATCTGGGCAATGATTACTACAGCACGGCGTTCGAGATATATTCGCTGCTCCTGCTGATCTCCTCTATGAGCCTGCCGCTGGCGGTCTCTAAGATGGTGTCCGCCCGCATGGCGCAAAGGCGCGCGAGGGATGCATGGCGCGTATTCAAGGCGGCTCTCGCCTTTGCCGCTGTCAGCGGGCTTGCCGCCGGGCTGGCCGTATACTTTTTCGCGGATTATTTTGCCGCCTTTTTGAAAACGCCTTTTTGCATCTTCGCGCTGCGCGTGCTCGCGCCGACGCTTTTCATCGTGGCGATCCTGGGGGTCGTGCGCGGCTTTTTCCAAGGGCTCGGCACCATGATGCCCAGCGCGGTCTCGCAGGTTATAGAGCAGATAGTAAACGCGATAGTCAGCGTCGGCGCCGCGTACCTATTGTTCGATTATGGCGCGAGAATCGGCGCGGTGCTGGGGGACAAGGAGGATTATAGCGCGGCCTTCGGCGCGGCCGGCGGCACGCTAGGCACCGGAGCGGGAGCTCTCGCGGGACTGCTGTTCGTCCTGTTCGTATATGCGGCCTACCGGCATGTGTTCCGGCGCAAATTGCGGAGGGACCGGGGCAGGTCTCGCGAATCGTATGGCGCGATATTGCGCGTGCTCATCATGACGGTCGTGCCGGTACTGCTGTCTACGACGCTGTATAACCTGAGCTCGATAGTCGACCAGGCTATTTTCAAAAACGTCGCCACGCTGCAGGGATATAGCGCGGGGGATATCCATACGTTCTGGGGAGTCTTCGGCGGGAAATACCGGGTGCTGGTCAACGTCCCCATATCGATCGCCTCGGCGGTGGTCTCCGCCGGCGTGCCGGCGATAACGGCGTCGTTCGCGAACCGCGACATGGAGGGCGTCCATCAAAAAGTGGGCAATGCGATCCATTATAGCATGGTCATCGCGTTTCCCTGTGCGATAGGACTGGGCGTGCTGGCATCTCCGGTGATGCGGCTCTTGTTTAACGACGGCACGAGGCTGGCGGCGTCGATGCTGCAGGCCGGAGTGGTTTCGGTCATTTTTTATTCGCTGTCGACGCTCTCGAATGGAATTTTGCAGGGTATCAACAGGATGCGCGTGCCGGTGACGAACGCGGCCATATCCCTGATCCTTCAGGCGGTGCTGCTCGTGGCGCTGATGCATTTTTGGGATATGAATATTTTCGCGGTGATATGGGCGAATACGTTTTTCGCCTTTTTGATGTGCCTGCTGAACGGATATGGCATATACCGCCATCTGGGGTTCCGGCAGGAGGTCAAAAAGACGTTCCTGATCCCCGCGCTGTCGGCGGCCGTCATGGGCGTGGCGGTCTATGTCGTTTATATGGCTCTGCAGATGACGCTCAAGGTTAACGCGGTCAGCACGATAGCGGCGATAGCAGTCGGCGCCTGCGCGTATTTCGTGCTCATGCTCGTTTTCAAGGGCCTGGATGAGGACGACCTGCTGTCCTTCCCCGGCGGCCGCAGGCTCATCAGTATCGGCAGAAAGCTTAGGCTGCTGTAAAGCAGGAGGGACGCGATGGAGGACGTGATCGTCGTCGGGGCGGGCCCTGCCGGGCTGATGGCCGCGATACACGCTGCCAGGAACGGCGCGCGGGTGCTCGTCCTGGAACACATGGACCGGGCCGGCAAGAAACTGCTCATGACCGGGAATGGCAAATGCAACTTTACGAACGACGCCCTCATGGACTGCGGCGAATGGGATGCCGGGGACTGCGCCAGATATTATCGCGGCGCGGATCCCGCATTCGTCCTGCAGGCCCTTCGAAGGTTCGACGGGGAGGAGACGGTCGATTTTTTCGCCCATCTCGGCATACGCGCCACGAGCAGGAAAGGCTGCCGCTATCCGGCCGGAGGCCAGGCTTCCGACCTGCTCTCGTGCCTGATGATGGAATGCGGGAGGCTTGGCGTGCGATTCGCCTATGGCGCCGGCATCCGTTCAATCATAAGGAATGGGAAAAAAGGATTCCGCTTCGAGACGAAAAACGGCATTCTTTATTCAAGAAAATGCATACTTGCCACCGGCGGAAAATCTTATAAAAAGACCGGCAGCGATGGGAGCGGATTCCTATATGTAGAGGCTCTGGGACATGGCATACAAGATATGGTTCCGGCGCTCGTCCCTTTGCAATCTCCTCTTGCATTTTTCAAGAAGGTTGCAGGAATTCGTGCAGAAATCGAGGCGAAATTGTTCATAGACTCATGTCTGGCAGCCGTTGAATACGGCGAACTGCAGGCGCGAAATTACGGCCTGTCCGGCATCTGCGTTTTCAATCTTGGTTCGCTGGCATCGCGCGCCCTTGCCATGGGCAAAAAGGTCTGGATTGAGCTGAATTTTCTGCCGGAGATGGACGAGGCGGGGGCGGCGGAGTATTTGCGGAAGCGTTTCCTGGAACCCTGCGCGGAAGGAAAAACGATGGAGCAGGCCATGGTGGGGCTTTTCGCGGACAAATTGGGGGCGGCGCTGCTCGACGAGTCCGGCATTCCCAGGGACTTGCCATGCGGGGCCTGCGACAGCCGGATGGCCGGGGAGCTGGCAAAGCATGTCAGCCGGTTCCGGGCGCCAGTTTCATGCGCCTGTTCGTTTGAATACGCGCAGGCCACGGCCGGCGGCGTAGACGCCGGGGAAATATGCGCAAAGACGATGGAATCAAAGATCGTGCCGGGGCTTTATTTTGCGGGCGAGATGATAGACGTGGACGGCGTATGCGGCGGATTTAACCTTCAGTGGGCGTGGTCGAGCGGCTTTGCCGCGGGATCCGCGGCAGGGGAATCGTGCAAAATATGATACGGATACAGCAATTGAAGATGCCAGTGCGGCATGACCGCGCCGCGATTGAAGACAAAATCCGCCATGTGCTCGGCATCCCGGCGGGCCGCGAATTTTCATTTACTATCGTAAGACGCTCGATTGATGCCCGCAGGAAGCCGGACGTATGCTATATCTACACGGTGGATGTCGCGATACCCGGAGAAGAAAAAGTAGCAAAAAATAAAAAATCGCCGGACATTTTGCTGGTACGGCCGGAAAGATACCGTTTCCCAAGCCCGGGCAGCGAACGGTTGGACGTTCCGCCTGTTATCGCCGGCGCCGGGCCCGCAGGGCTTTTCTGCGCATATGAACTGGCGGGGCACGGGTACCGCCCGATCGTCATAGAGCGCGGCAGAAGGGTGGAGGATCGCGTAAATGACGTCAGGCTGTTCTGGGAGCGAGGCACGCTGGATCCTTCATCTAACGTGCAATTCGGCGAGGGCGGCGCGGGCGCGTTTTCCGACGGCAAGCTCAACACGATGGTGAGAGATCCCAAAAATATCGGCAGGCATGTCCTGGAGACGTTCAGCAGATTCGGCGCCCCGGCGGAGATTTTATATGACGCAAGGCCGCATATCGGAACTGACCGGCTCGTCGGCGTTATCGCGAACATGCGGGATGAGGTCATCCGCCTCGGGGGCAGCTTTTATTACGGGACAAGGCTCACGGGCTTTCGCTTTGCAGGAGCCAGGGATGGCGGCAGGCTGGCCGCCGCCATAGTCGAAGATTCTAATGGCAGGCATCCGATAGATACTAAAGTCGTCGTGCTGGCTATCGGACACTCCGCGAGGGATACGTTCGAGATGCTGCTGGGGGAGGGATTTGCCATGGAGGCAAAGGCGTTCGCGGTCGGCCTGCGAGTGGAGCATCCGCAGGCGATGATTAACGAGCGCCAATACGGCAAGGGAGAGGACATTCGCCTTCTGCCGCCGGCGTCATATAAAGTTTCCGCTAATTTTCCGGGCGGGCGCGGCGTCTATTCTTTTTGCATGTGTCCCGGCGGATATGTCGTCAATGCCTCCTCAGAGCCGGGCAGGCTTGCGGTCAATGGCATGAGTTATTCCGCGAGGGATAGCGCGAATGCCAATTCCGCCATTATCGTGTCCGTTACTCCCGATGATTTTCCGGATGCGGGGGCATTATCAGGAGTGGCATTCCAGCGCGCGTTAGAAGAGAGGGCATACGGGCTATGCGGCGGCAAAGTCCCGCAGCAGCTGTATGGCGATTTTAAGATTGGGCGGGTTTCGACTTCGTTCGGCGCCTTCGAGAGCCGGGTGATGGGGGCGGCGGATTTCGCGCCGCTGCACGAGCTGATGGGCGAGGAGATTAGCCGCAGCTTCGCGGCGGGAATGGAAGCCTTCGGAAAACGCCTGCGCGGCTTCGACCGGCCGGACGCGATCCTGTCAGGCATCGAGAGCCGGACGTCATCCCCGGTGCGCATATTGCGGAACGCGGAGTGCGAGAGCAGCCATGCGGGGGTCTACCCATGCGGGGAGGGCGCGGGATATGCGGGCGGAATAATGTCAGCCGCAATGGACGGCATCCGCGTGGCGGAGTCCGTCGCGCGGCGTTACAGGCCCATAGGGTAGCCGGCATTTTCCGGGGAGCGGGCGGCCATTTGCGGCCGGTATTCGCGTCTCTCGACATATGGAGGAAAAACAATGGCTGATTATTCTCCTATGATGCAACATTACCTGCAGACGAAAGAATCATATAAGGATTGCATCCTGCTTTATAGGCTAGGCGACTTCTACGAGATGTTCTTCGACGACGCCCTTGTCGCGTCTAAAGAACTGGAGCTGACGCTGACCGGCAAACAATGCGGAGCCGAGGAGCGCGCGCCGATGTGCGGAGTCCCCTATCACGCGGCGGACGGCTATATAAACAAGCTCGTCGCAAACGGGCATAAGGTGGCGATCTGTGAGCAGATCGGAGACCCGAAACTCTCGCGCGGCATAGTGGAGCGCCAGGTGATAAGGGTCGTGACGCCAGGCACGAATACCGACGCGCGATCGCTAGACGAGACAAAGAACAACTACATAATGTCGCTATACTACGATGAAAACGTCTTCGGCATCGCCTCCGCGGACGTTTCCACAGGCGACTTTTACGTGACGGAGGCCGACTCCCCGCCAAAACTCATAGACGAGATCGTCAAATATGCTCCGGCGGAAATCATATGCAACGAGGCGCTTTTCATGAGCGGGCTTGACATAGACTCGCTGCGGGCGCGCCTCGGCATCACTGTCTCCGCGCTGGGCTTCCATTATTTTACGGACGACGTTATTCGCGGCTCCCTTCTCAGGCATTTCCACGCAAACCGCACGGACGCGCTGGGCCTCTCGGAATATCCGTCCGGCACGCTCGCGGCTGGTGCGCTGATGAAGTACCTCTATGAGACGCAGATGACCGGCCTAGAGCATATGACGGCCATCCATCCCTATTCCACGGGCTCTTATATGGTACTGGACTCCGCGACGCGGCGCAACCTGGAGCTCGTTGAAACGATGCGCGAGAAAACCAAGCGCGGCTCCCTGCTGTGGATCCTTGACAAGACTAAGACGGCCATGGGAGCCAGGCTCCTGCGGTCCTACGTCGAGCAGCCTCTCGTGGATCGCGCGCGGATAGAGGAGAGGTATGATGCCATCGATGAATTAAACAACGACCTGATGGGGCGGGAGGAGATGGCGGAATATCTAGGCCCGGTATATGACATAGAGCGGCTTATAGCGCGTATCAGCTACCAGACAGCAAACCCGAGGGACCTCATCGCCTTCCGCAACTCCCTGCAGATGTTTCCAAAAATCAAGGCAGCGCTCGCAGGGTTCAAAAGCGCGGCGCTGGTCCGGCTATGGGATGATTTGGACCCGCTGGAGGATGTCTTTTCTTCTATCGACTCCGCGCTCATAGACGAGCCGCCGATATCGGTACACGACGGCGGCATGATAAAGGATGGCTATGACGCGGAGGTCGACAGGCTTCGCGCCGCGAAGACCGATGGCAAGCATTGGCTGGCCGACATCGAGGCCAGGGAGCGCGAAAAGACCGGCATTAAGAATCTGCGAATCAAATATAACAAAGTATTCGGATATTACCTGGAGGTCACCAACTCTTATAAAGACCTGGTGCCGGATTACTATACCAGGAAGCAGACGCTGACCGGCGCGGAACGGTTCATAACGCCTGAATTAAAAGAACTGGAGGATACTATACTGGGCGCGGAGGATAAGCTCGTCCAGCTGGAGTACGAGCTGTTCCGCCAGCTGCGCCTGCGCATCACCGCCGAGGTCGCCAGGATACAGAAGACGGCGAAGGCGATCGCGGGGCTGGACGTACTGATCTCCCTGGCGAAGGCGGCGGACAGCGGCAATTACTGCAGGCCGGTACTGAACGAGGACGGGCTTATCGATATACGCGACGGCAGGCATCCGGTGGTGGAGCGGATGATGTCAGACGGCCTTTTTATCCCGAATGACACATATCTCGATAATGGGAAAAACCGGATATCGATCATCACGGGGCCTAACATGGCGGGAAAATCTACATACATGCGCCAGACGGCGCTCATCGTGCTGATGGCTCAGATCGGCAGCTTCGTCCCCGCCGCCAGCGCGCGGATCGGCCTGGTCGACCGCATCTTCACGCGGGTCGGCGCGAGCGACGACCTGGCGAGCGGCCAGAGTACCTTTATGGTGGAGATGAACGAGGTGGCGAACATTTTGCGCAATGCCACTAAAGACAGCCTTCTCATCTTAGACGAGATAGGGCGCGGCACGTCGACTTTCGACGGGCTGTCTATCGCCTGGGCCGTAGTGGAACACATCAGCAACCCCAGGCTGCTCGGGGCTAAGACTCTGTTCGCGACGCATTACCACGAGCTGACCGAGCTGGAGGGCAAGCTGGACAATGTCAACAATTATTGCATAGCCGTCAAGGAACGCGGCGACGACATCGTTTTTCTGAGGAAGATCGTAAAAGGAGGCGCGGACCGCAGCTACGGCATACAGGTGGCAAAGCTGGCCGGCGTGCCGGAAAGCGTGATAAACCGGGCGAAGGAGATCTGCCAGGAGCTTATTGACAACAATATCACGAGCGGAGTGGAGAGCGTTCCGCCGGATAAGCGCCGCAAGCCCGCAAAGTCTGCCGGGTACGATAACCAGCTCTCGCTGTTTGACGAGGAGGCCGCGCCGGAATCCCCCACGGATTCTGATTGCGGCGTTATAGAAGAGTTAAAAAGCCTGGACATAAGCAATCTGACCCCGATTCAGGCGCTGAACAAGCTCTACGAGATGCAGGAGAGGGTATGCCATGCCTGATATCCAGTTATTAGACGAAGCCACTATCGAGAAAATCGCTGCCGGCGAGGTCGTGGAGCGTCCTTCGTCCGTGGCGAAGGAATTGATTGAAAATGCAATCGACGCCGGAGCAACCTATATCACAATAGAGATAAAAGATGGCGGCAGCGGCATGCTGCGCGTCACGGACAATGGATGCGGCATCGCGGCGAATCAGATCCGCGTGGCTTTTTTGCGCCATTCGACCAGCAAGATCCGTTCTATCGACGACATTTCACGCGTGCGTTCGCTCGGCTTCCGGGGAGAGGCCCTCGCCAGCATATGCGCCGTCGCGCAAGTGGAACTCATCACGCGCACGCGCGGCGCTCTGACCGGGACACGCTATGTCATAGAAGGATCCAGGGAAGTCTCTTTCGAGGAGGCCGGCGCGCCGGAGGGTACCACGTTTATCGTGCGAAACCTGTTTTTCAACACGCCGGCGCGGCGCAAATTTTTGAAATCCGCGCAGACCGAGGGCGGGTACGTTTCCGCCATGGTCGAGCGGCTGGCATTGTCCCACCCGGAGATTTCTTTCCAGCTAATCGTGAACGACCAGCCAAAGCTGCATACCTCCGGTAATTGCAGCCGCAAAGACGTAGTCTTCCACATATACGGCAGGGACATCGCGTCAAAACTGCGGGATGTGGAACTCGAGCGGGATGGGATAGCGGTGGAGGGCCTCGCCGGGGAGCCGTCCATCTCCAGGGGAAACCGCAATTTCGAGCATTATTACATAAACGGGAGGTACATGAAAAGCCAGCTCGTGGCAAAGGCTATCGAGGAGGCCTACCGGCCGTACCTGATGAGCCGCCAGTTCCCGTTCGCCGTGCTATACATCTCGATGGACGAGGGCGCGGTCGATGTGAACGTACATCCTGCCAAGATGGAGGTGCGCTTCTCCAATGGGGAGCGGCTATACGCCGCCATCATCGAATCGATAAGGACGGCGCTGCGCTCGCGGGAGCTGGTCCCATCCGCGTCGCCCGGCGCCGATGAAAAAAAATCCGAAAAACCGCCGCGGCCCGAAGAAAAATCGCCGCAGCCGTTCGAAATGGCGCGGATCTCCAGGATGCACGAAAACGACGGGGAGAACCAGATTGCCTTGACGGACGTATACCGCGAATCATCCGGCTATCAGGCCGGCTTTCTAGAAGAGGCAAGGGGCGGCAGGCTCTCCGTCATAGGGCAGCTGTTCGACACATATTGGCTTATCCAGGCAGATGACAAGCTATACATCATCGACCAGCATGCCGCGCACGAAAAAGTCCTTTTTGAGCGAAATATGCGGCTGTTCCAGAACCATGGCTTTACGTCCCAGCAGCTATCCCCGCCGATCATTCTCAGCCTCACGGCGCAGGAGCGGGACGCGCTTGAGAGAAACCTTGACGGCCTTGCCGCGGCGGGCTTCGGGATCGAGGAGTTCGGCATGAACGAATATGCCATTTCCGCGGTTCCGGACAATCTTTACGGGCTGGATCCCGGCGAATACTTCCTGGAACTGCTGGACGGAATGCCGGCGGACGTCGGCGCGGCATCACCAGAGCCGCTGTGGAACAAAATCGCCACGGCATCCTGCAAGGCGGCCGTAAAGGGGAACCAGAAGCTTAGCCGCGCGGAGGCGGAGGAGCTCTTCCGCGAGCTGCTCTCGCTCGAAAACCCGTACAACTGCCCGCATGGCAGGCCTACCATGATTTCCATGAGCAAGTACGAGATTGAAAAGAAATTCAAGAGGCTGCTATGAGCGATAGGGAAAAAGTCGTCATACTGGCGGGACCTACCGCATCCGGCAAGACAGCGCTTTCCATCGCGCTCGCAAAAAAACTACGGGCCGGCGTCATCTCGGCTGATTCCATGCAGGCCTACAGGCATATGGACATCGGCTCCGCCAAGATCCTCCCGGGCGAGATGCAGGGCGTCGAGCACGCGCTCATAGACATCTGCGAGCCGGACGAGGAGTTCAACGTCGTGCGTTTCCAGAGGGAGGCAAGGGCGGCGATGCGTAGGATGCGGGATAAAGGCATGCTGCCGCTGGTCGTCGGAGGCACCGGGTTTTACATCCAGGCGTTATTATACGATGTCGATTTTACCGAGGAGGACGCGGATCGCGCGCTGCGGGAGCGTTATGAGAAGATTGCGGCAGAGCATGGCGCGGATGCGCTGCACGGCATGTTAGAGCGGGCGGATCCGGAGGCTGCATCCCGGATACATCCCAACAACGTGAAGCGCGTCATTCGCGCCCTGGAGTTTTATGAGAAAAACGGCCGCCGGATATCGGAGCATAACGCAAGGGAGCGCGAAAAGCCTTCTCCCTACGATTTCGCCTATTTCGTGCTGACGGATGAGCGCTCGCGGCTCTACGAACGCATCGACGCCCGGGTCGACGCGATGATGGAGCGCGGGCTGTTAGACGAAGTGAAAGCCTTGAGGGCACGCGGATACTCCCATGACCTTCCGTCAATGCAGGGCCTTGGCTACAAGCAACTCCTGGCATACCTGGACGGGGAATGCGGGCTGGACGAGGCAGTGGAGCGGATAAAGCTGGAGACGCGGCATTTCGCGAAACGCCAGCTTACCTGGTTCCGCAGGGAGCGGGACACGGTCTGGATAGACCGCTCGGAATATGATGGCGACGGCGCCATATTGGCGTTTTTATTATCAGAAATCGAAAAAAGAGGATTGCTTAAATGAATACGGGGGATTTAAGGGCGTGTTACGCGCACATGGGAATATGCGGGGAAGTATATGATTATGGGGAGAAGATTGCGGAAAGGCTCGCCCCGCGCTTTGAGGAGATTGACGAGGTGGCGGAATACAACCAGCTGAAGGTTCTCCATGCCATGCAGAAAAACCGCGTGAGCGCCGAATGTTTCAACGGCACGACCGGCTATGGATACAATGACGTGGGCCGCGAGACGCTAGAGCGCGTCTATGCGGACGTATTCCATACGGAGGACGCGCTGGTCCGCCCGCAGATCTCGTGCGGCACGCACGCCCTTGCCCTGGCCCTCATGTCGAACCTGCGCCCTGGAGACGAACTGCTCTCGCCAGTGGGAAGGCCATATGACACGCTGGAAGAAGTGATCGGCATCCGCCCGTCGCGGGGTTCGCTGGCGGAATACGGCATTACCTACCGAGAGGTGGATTTCCTGCCGGACGGGGGATTCGACTACGATGGCATACGCGCGGCGATAAGCGGGAGGACGCGCCTCGCCACAATCCAGCGCTCCAAGGGCTATTTGATGCGAAGGACCCTCTCTCCGGAGGAGATAGGCAGCCTGATCGCCTTCATAAAGGGAATAAAGCCTGACGTGATATGCATGGTGGACAATTGCTATGGAGAGTTCGTGGAATTGCGAGAGCCTAGCGACCTGGGGGCGGATCTTTGCGTTGGATCGCTTATCAAGAATCCGGGCGGGGGCCTGGCTCCGGCCGGAGGATATATCGCTGGCAGGCGCGACTGCGTGGAGAACGCCGCGTTCCGGCTCACATCGCCGGGCCTTGGCAAGGAGGTCGGAGCGTCTCTCGGCGTGATCCAGTCGTTTTACCAAGGACTCTTCCAGGCGCCGCTAGTCGTCAGCGGGGCGCTAAAGGGCGCGATTTTCGCGGCGAACCTATATGAAAACCTTGGGTTTCGCGTAACGCCGGACGGAACCGAGCCGCGCCATGACATCATCCAGGCGATAGCATTGGAGACTCCGGAGCGGCTGCGGGGGTTCTGCGAGGGCATACAGGCCGGAGCGCCGGTGGACAGTTATGTAATCCCGGAGCCCTGGGACATGCCCGGATACGACAGCCAGGTAATCATGGCCGCCGGGGCGTTCGTCCAGGGCTCGTCGATCGAACTGTCCGCGGATGGGCCGATGCGGCCGCCGTACAACGTCTATTTCCAGGGCGGGCTGACCTGGCATCACGCAAAATTCGGCATCCTCATGTCTTTACAAAAACTTTATGAGCGAAATCTTGTTAATAAGGACAGAATGTGTTAGAATGATACGGTGAATGGCCTAAAGGCTGCTTGTCTTGAGGAGAGGGCAGAAAAGAGGTCAAATGGCGCATATTACTACCAAAGAGCTTCCGCCGTCGGAACGCCCTTACGAAAAATGCCTGCTGGAGGGTCCGGGCTCCCTGTCGGACGCGGAGCTTTTGGCTGTGATTATCCGCAGCGGCGGTCCGGAGATGAACGCCGTCCAGCTCGCGCAGGAGATTCTCAGTGCTGGCGGGCTGGGCCTGCTCAACCTGCACCAGATGTCAGTGGAGGAGCTGACCGACTATCCCGGGATAGGCGAGGTGAAGGCGATTCGCCTAAAATGCGTGGCGGAGCTATCCAGCCGGATAGCGAGGACCGAGCGCAAGGAGCGGGTGAGCCTTCGCGACGCGCAGAGCGTGGCGGATTATTATATGGAACGCATGAGGCATCTGCCGCGTGAGCAGCTGCTGGTCAGCATGTTCGACGTGAAATGCCGGCTGCTCGGCGATTCCGTGATTGCCACCGGCTCGGTGCGCGCGGTGCTCGGCTCCCCGCGCGATATATTCCTGCAGGTCCTGGAGAAAAAGGCTGTCGCCTTCATCCTCCTGCACAATCATCCTAGCGGGGATCCTAGTCCCAGCAGGGAGGATATCGAGCTGACGCGGCGCGTGAACGAATGCGCCGGCCTGATGGACGTTGAATTATCGGATCATATAATAATAGGCGACATGCGGTATTACAGCTTTCGGGAGCACCGGCTGGTGTTACAATAAAAGCCCGGTCGCAATGGGCATGCGGACGGATTGCTTGCAGGCCGGTTCGCGGGCTTTCATACATGGCAAATAGGAGCTTATTTACAAAGGGGAACGCTTATGAGCAGCAACGTATACGGAGTAGACCTTGGCACGAACAACTTGAAAGTATTCTGCAAGGCCAGCGGAAAGATCTTGAACGAGAAGAATACTGTGGCCATCGTCAACAAAAACCAGCTGTACGCATATGGCGACGCCGCGTACGCCATGTATGAAAAGGCGCCGGAGTCGATCCAGGTATCTTTTCCCGTCGTCGGAGGCGTGATTGCAGAATATAATTTTCTTCAGACTATGATTTTCGAATTCCTGGAAAAGCATTCCAAGGGCAAGGTCCGCGGCGCGGAGTTCATCATAGCGGTTCCCACCGACATCACCGAAGTGGAGAAAAAAGCTTTTTTCGATATGTTCTACAAGAGCAGCGCCAAGCCGCGCCTGGTCCAGGTGTGTGAAAAGCCCATAGCGGACGCCGTAGGCTTGGGGTTGGATGTCAACGAGCCGACTGGCGCCATGATAGTCGATATCGGCGCTGACACGACGGAGATTTCGGTCATATCGCTGGGCGGCCTGGTGCTCAGCAGCCTGCTGCACTTCGGAGGCAACCAGCTCGATGAGTCGATTATCGCCCAGGTCCGCAAAAATTCCAATCTGCTCATCGGCAAAAAGACCGCCTGTTCTCTCAAGGAGAGCATAGGCTGCGCCCTTCCCGGCAGCGAGGAGACGATGTCCATAGTGGGCCGGGACGTCGTCAGCGGCCTGCCGGTCGAGATGGAGATCGGGGCGCCGGAGGTCCACGAGGCCATGAAAAACGACTTAAACGACATCTGCAATTCGATAAAGATGACGCTGGAGCACACGCCCCCGGAACTTGCGAAGGACATCATCCATTCCGGCATATATATCACTGGCGGATCTTCGCGCATAAGACGGATAGACGAGCTGTTCGCGGACATCACGGGCATGAAGGTCAACACCTGCGAGGATCCCGAGGAGTGCGTCGCGAGAGGCCTTATCAAAATCGTCAGCGACAGCAAATTCAGACACCTGGCCAATACGCTGAAGACCAGGGTGTATAAATGATGTTTTGAGGGATGTCGCATGGCGCGTATAAAACGTAAAAATAAAACCGTGATTCCAGCGAAATACATCCTTTTCACTCTGACCGCGGCCTGCCTGTTGCTAATGATAGGCAGCTTCGCCTTCGGCATTGACTCGGGCCCGGTCGGGACGGCGGCCGGCTATGTATTTATCCCGATGCAGCGCGGCCTCTCCGAGGTGGGCAACTGGATATCCGACAAGGCAAGCGAGCTTCAGTCGCTTGGCAGCGTCATGGAAGAGAACGAGCGGCTTAAAAGCCAGGTGGACGAGCTGACGGAGGAGCTGAACGCCCTGAAGCTGGAGCAGTACGACGCGGACGACCTTAGGGAGCTGCTTGAACTTGAAGATGCCTATTCGGATTATGACAAGATGGCCGCCAGCGTGATAGGCAAAGACGCCGGCAACTGGTTCGATACGTTCCTCATAGACAAGGGGAGCAGGGACGGGGTCGCCGCCGGCATGAACGTCATAACCGGAAAAGGCCTGGCGGGCATCGTCACGGAAGCCGGTGAGAATTATGCGAGGGTGCGGTCCATCATCGACGACACGAGCAGCGTCAGCGGCATGGTGCTGTCCACTTCGGATAATTGCATCGTCCGGGGGGATCTGCAGACGATGGACGCGGAACGCGCGATTACTTTTTCAAGCCTCAAGGACACGGACAACAAGGTTTCGGTCGGAGACCAGGTGGTCACGTCCTACATTAGTTCGGAATACGTGCAGGGGCTCTTGATCGGATATATCAGCGAGATCCATACCAACCCGAACAACCTTACCAAATCGGGCAAGATTACTCCGGTGGTGGATTTCGAGCACGTGAAGCACGTGCTCGTCATCACGGACATGAAGGCCGCGACAGATTGACGGCCTGATTCCGGACGCTGCCCGCGGGCTTTCATTAATGGTGTTGCCCCGCATGCGGGGCATGAGTATTTACTTTTGACTGGACGCCGCCTATGCTGAGAAAAATCGTCGTATGCCTTATAGTGGCCGTATGCTTCCTGCTGCAGACCACGCTGTTTAAATCAATCCCGTTTCTGACTGTCGCGCCGAATCTGCTGATTATCGTCACCTCCTCGTTCGGCTTCATGCGCGGCAAAAAGGAGGGAATGTATATCGGCTTTCTGTGCGGCGCGCTGGTAGACATTTTTTACGCGGACATTCTGGGCGGATACGCGATGCTGTTCATGTACGTTGGCTACGCGAACGGTTTTTTCAGGAAATTGTTCTTCCCGGAGGATTTCAAGCTGCCGATGGCGCTCATCGCGGCAAGCGATTTTGTCTACAATTTCGCGGTATATTTTTTCCTGTTCCTGTTCCGCAGGAGGCTGGATTTTGGCTATTACCTGTCGCATGTAATCCTGCCGGAGCTGGTATATACGCTGCTCATGATGATCGCGCTGTATTTTGTCCTGCTAAAGGCTAACCAGAAGCTCGAGGAGATAGAAAAAAGGAGCGAGGCTAAGTTTGTTTGACTCCATCAAGAATTTTTTCAAACAGTTATTCGGTTCCAGAGTCATTTTTCTGGCAATCCTGTTCGTCTGCACATCCGGAATACTGCTGCTGCGGCTGTTTCAGCTGCAGATCATAAACGGCGCTGACAGCCAGTCCGATTATCTGATGCGGGTGGTCAAGACCCGGAGCCTTGGCAGCACGCGCGGCAATATCTATGACAGGAACGGCAACGTGCTGGCCTACAACGAGCTCGCTTACGGCATAACGATAGAGGACAATGGCAGCTATTCGCGGGAGGGGGATTTGAGCGAATCCCAGGTGAAGAACCGCTCGATTAACGAGGACATCGCAGAGATATTGCACGCCCTGGATCAAAACGGCGATGAGATCGACAATGATTTCGCGATATTGCTCACAGACAGTGGATATGAGTTCGCGGCGGACGGTGCCAGGCTCCAGCGGTTCCGCGCGGACGTCTACGGCAAGGCCGACGCGGACGACTTGGGATATGACAAAAAGCTTGGATATGACACGTCCAAAGCCACGCCTGGCCAGATTATGGAATATCTCGGCGGCCCGTCCTGCTTTGACATATCGATGGAATACAGCCGGCAGGACGCGTACCGGATTGCTATAATACGCTTCAAGATGCGCCAGAATAGCTACCGGAAATATATCGCCGCGACCATAGCGTCCGACGTAAGCGAGGAGACCGTGGCGTTCGTCAGCGAGCATTCTGATGAGCTGCAGGGCGTCGAAGTCACGGAGGATACGATCCGCCGGTACAATGACAGCAAGTATTTCGCCCATCTGATAGGCTATACTGGACAGATCGACGAGGAAGAGTTCGCCGCGTTCGGCGGCAATGAGGAGGGTTCCGAGTATTCCAGGACCGACACGGTAGGGAAATCCGGCATCGAGCAATACATGGACAGGGAGCTTAAAGGGAAAAAAGGCGAGGAGAAGCTCTATGTAGACAACATGGGCAAGGAGCTAGAGACCATAGAACGCACGGAGCCGGTGGCCGGAAACGACGTCTACCTCTCGATAGACAAGGACTTGCAGGAGGCGGTATATGACCTGCTAGAGCAGGAGATAGCCGGCATATTGCACTCTAAAATAATCAACGCGAAGGATTATGAGCCGGACGGGGCATCCGACATCAAGATACCGATTGACGACGTCTATTATGCGCTGATAAATAATAATGTAATCGACCTGGATCATTTTGCAAGCGATGATGCATCCGGCGGCGAACGTGAAGTATATGATGCATTTTGCAAGCGGAGAGATGCGGTTTTATCGGATATAAAGAAAGAGTTGAAAAACAAAAATCCTGCAAGCTACGGCAGCCTCCCGGAGGATATGCAGATATATATGAGCTATATAGTCTCGATGCTGATGGACCGGGAGATTATCTTATCAGACAAGATAGACTGGGAGGACGAGACGTATATCGCCTGGAAAAACGATGAGATCAGCCTTCGTGAATATCTCTACCACGTGATAAACGAGCAATGGTTCGATATCACCAAATTCCCCGCGGATGCCAGATATTCGGATTCGGAGGAGTTGTATGACGCGCTTTCCGGCATAATATTGGACGGGCTTTCCGATGACAAGGGCTTTAGCAAGCGCATATACAAATATATGATACGCGACGGGGAGCTAAGCGGCGTGCAGGTATGCCTTCTGCTGTATGACCAGGAGGTCCTGGACTATGACGACGAGAAGATCGCGGAACTTAACGAAGGGACGCTTAGCCCGTATGATTTTATTATGGAACGCGTCAAGAACCTTGAGATTACTCCGGCGCAGCTGGCATTAGACCCCTGTACCGGCTCGTGCGTGATAGCCGACGTGAAGACCGGCGACCTGCTGGCCTGCGTGACCTACCCGGGATATGACAACAACCGGCTCGCGAACACCGTGGACAGCGCGTACTTCTCATCGTTGATGAACGACCTGTCGTCTCCCTTTTATAACAATGCGACCCAGCAGAAGACCGCTCCGGGCTCCACGTTCAAGATGGTGACGGCGACCGCCGGCCTTACCGAGGGGGTAATCACGACGTCGACGCTCATTCAGGACAAGGGCAAGTTCGACCGCGTAGAGGACGGCCCCAAGTGCTGGATCTATCCGGCCGGCACGCATGGCAAGATAAATGTCTCGGAGGCGCTGCGCGATTCCTGCAACTATTTCTTTTATGAGCTAGGCTGGATGTTTTCCCAGGTAGGCGACAATTATGTCGAGTCCGCGGGCATCGAGACGCTGCAAAAGTACGCCAGGATGTACGGCCTGGGCGAAAAGACCGGCATCGAGACCGTGGAGAGCGAGCCTGAGATAGCGGATGCCTATCCGATTACGGCGGCCATAGGCCAGAGCAATCATAACTATACGACCATCGCGCTGTCGAGATACGTGACGGCGGTGGCGAACTCCGGCAAGGTGTTCGACTATACGCTGTTGAGCCGCCTCGCTGATTCCGAGGGAAACCTGCTGGAGGAGTACGCGCCGGCAGTGCGCAACGAGATGACGGACATCTCGCCTATTACCTGGAACGCGATCCATCTTGGAAACCGTATGGTCATCGAAAACCTGGACGAATTCGATGATTTCGGCAGGATCGAGGTCGCCGGCAAGACTGGTACCGCTCAGCAGGTCCAGAGCCGCCCCAACCACGCGCTGTTCCTTGGATATGCGCCCTACCGCGACCCCGAGGTGTCCATCGCTACGCGTATTGCCTATGGGTATACGTCGCACAATGCGGCGGACGTATCGGCCGACATCTTGAAATATTATTTCGGGCTGGAGTCCGAAGAGGAGCTGATAGATGGAAAAGCGGCGAACGTGGGCAACAATTCCAACTCGTTTACCGACTAAAGAGATTTTTACTCTGATAGCCCAGTCGCAATGGACAGGCGGACGGACTGCTTGCAGGCAGGTCCGCATGGACATTAGCGACGCTAACCCGTATGAGTAAGCAGGGCGATAGCCCGGATTGCGAATACGGGTCGGATTGCGAGTGCTGCGCAGCAGCGGAGCAATCCGTGGGCTTTCATTCATAGCGTTGCCCCGCTTGCGGGGCATGGGGGTTTATTCCGAAAGGAGAGTGAGAGAGCTTTGAATGCGCAACCGGTCATGATTAAAAGCCTGAAAAATGGGATCCATCTCGTATTAGACGGCGGCATGCCATTTGAGGATCTGCTCGAGGAGATAAAAAATAAGTTTATCGACTCGGAGAAATTTTTTAAGGATGCGAGAATCGCGGTATCGTTCGAGGGGCGCGAGCTCTCCCCGGACGAACAGTCCGAGATAATAGCAGCCATCGAGGGCTGTACTTCCATACGGATCGTGTGCGTCGTAGAGCGCGACGAGCTCATGGACGAGGTTATGCAGCGCAGGATCGGAGAATACGTGGAATCGCATTCTCCCGGAATGGGCAGGTTCTATAAGGGCACGCTGCGGTCAGGCCAGCAGATAGAATCGGAGACCGGCGTCATACTGCTAGGCGACGTCAATCCCGGCGCGAGCGTATCCGCCGCCGGGAACATCGTGATCCTGGGCGCCCTCAAGGGCACGGCATACGCCGGCACGGACGGCAGCCGGGATTGCTATGTGGCGGCCCTGGACATGGATCCGGTTCAGATCAAGATAGGAGACCGCATCGGCAGGTCTGCCGACAAAAAAGAATCCGGGCGAGCGTCGCGCCGTAGGGCCAGATCAGCGGACCAGGGGCCGCAGATAGCGACGGTGTACGGGGAACAGATTTTGATCGAGCCGATTACTTCCGGCTTGTTAAAAAATATGAAAGAGAGCTTATAGGGAGGTAAAGCATGAGCGAGGTAATTGTTATCACATCAGGAAAAGGAGGCGTCGGAAAGACCACTACCACTGCCAACGTTGGCACCGGTCTGGCGCAGCTGGATAAAAAAGTCGTACTGATCGATACCGACATAGGCCTGCGCAACCTGGACGTCGTCATGGGCCTGGAAAACCGCATAGTCTATAACCTGGTTGACGTGGTGGAGGGCAACTGCCGGATAAAGCAGGCGCTGATCAGGGACAAGAAGTATTCCAACCTGTATCTTCTGCCATCAGCGCAGACGCGCGATAAGACTTCAGTAAACCCCGGACAGATGAGGCAGCTTATTGAAGAGCTGCGCGGGGAGTATGATTTCATACTGCTGGACTGCCCCGCCGGCATAGAGCAGGGCTTCCAGAATGCCATCGCCGGCGCGGACCGCGCGCTTGTAGTGACCACGCCCGAGGTATCCGCGATACGCGACGCGGATCGCATCATCGGCCTTTTGGAAGCGAACGAGATCGGCAAGACGCAGCTGATCGTCAACAGGCTGCGCATGGATATGGTGCGCCGTGGCGACATGATGTCCGTCGACGACGTCTGCGAGATACTGTCTATCGACCTGATAGGAGCCGTGCCTGACGACGAGCAGATCGTCGTCGCCACGAACCAGGGCGAACCAATCGTCGGGACTTCATCCCTGGCGGGACGCGCGTATATGAATATTTCCAGACGCCTGATGGGCGAGGATGTGCCGTTTTTGGACCTGAATGAAAAAGAGGGATTTTTCTCCAAGATGGCCCGAGTTTTCAAAAAATAACGGAGGATTCTAACAATGGGATTCATGGATTTTTTCAAAAAAAAGAATTCTGGCGACGTCGCAAAGGATCGGCTGAAGCTGCTGCTGGTATCCGACCGGGCGGACTGTTCGCCGGAGGTATTGGAAGCGATAAAAAATGATATCATACAGGTGATTTCAAAATACATGGAGATTGACGCCGAGGGGCTCGACATCCAGATAACGCAGACGGAATCCGAGGGCAGGAATGGCACGGTGCCCGCATTGTATGCGAATATACCGATTAAGGATCTGAAGCATACATGTTAAAGCGTTACTCCATTCGCAATTACAATTTCAGACTGGCCATCTACCTGGTCATCCTGACGGTCCTGGGGATACTGGTCATAGGCAGCGCCAAACAGGGCAATAACCAGGCAAGGCAGATAGCCGGGCTTATCATCGGCCTCGTGGCGATGGTCGCCGTCTCGCTCATCGACTATTCGTTCCTGCTCAAGTTCGTATGGATATTTTATGCCGTCGACATCGTGATGCTGGCGGCCGTGATTTCCGGTTTCGGCAAGGACAGCCATGGAGCGACGAGATGGATCGAGGTGGCCGGCATCCAGTTCCAGCCATCGGAGCTGTCGAAGATTATACTGATTTTGTTTTTTGCCGCCTTTTTGCAAAAGCACAGGGAGAAGGTGAGCAGCCTCAAGGTGCTTGCGGCATATGCCGTCCTGCTCGCGATTCCCCTTTTCCTCGTGTTAAAAGAGCCGGACCTGTCCACGTCTATCGTGACCGCGCTTATATGCCTGACGCTATTGTTTATAGGCGGGATAAGCTATAAGATAGTATTGGGCGGATTAGCCGTGGCCATCCCGGCGTTTCTGGTGGCGTTGTATGCGGTGGCATCCAATCCAGGCGAAAACGGCGCGCTGCAGGGGTATCAGAGCACCCGCATCCTGGCATGGCTATATCCCGACCTGTATCCGCAGGAGTCCCTCCAGACCCGCAACTCGATAATGGCGATTGGATCCGGACAGCTGACCGGCAAGGGCCTGTACAATACAGACGTGACATCGATAAAGAGCGGCGGATTCATCGCGGAGGCACATACCGACTTTATCTTCACCGTGGTGGGAGAGGAGCTGGGCTTTATCGGGACGGCGGCCGTCGTCATCCTTATGCTGCTCATAGTGTTCGAATGCCTCTGGATATCCAGGAGGGCCAAGGACCTCTCGGGGAGGCTCATCTGCTGCGGGATGGCGGCTCTGGTCGGCTTTCAGTCGTTTGTAAATATATGCGTGGTAACCGGGCTTTTCCCGAACACCGGCATCACGCTACCTTTCGTCAGCTATGGTCTGACGTCGCTAGTTACGAATTTCGCCGGCATGGGTTTCGTGCTCAATGTCGGGCTGCAGCCTAGAAAATATGGAACGGGGAAGGATATATGAATGTAGGACTAATCGCCCATGACGCAAAAAAGAAACTGATGCAAAATTTCTGCATCGCCTATCGCGGTATATTGAACAAGCATACGCTCTATGCGACCGGCACCACCGGCAGGCTCATAGAGGAGGCCGCGAACCTGGCCGTCCACAAATATCTGGCCGGCGCGCTGGGAGGGGCGCAGCAGATGTGCGCGCAGATTGAAAATAACGAGCTTGACCTCGTCATTTTCCTGCGAGAGCCGGTCTCGCCCCGTTCCCATGAGCCGGACGTGAACAACGTGGTCAGGCTATGCGATATGCACAACATACCCCTGGCCACGAACCTGGCGACCGCGGAGCTGCTCGTCCGCGCACTTGACAGAGGAGATTTGGATTGGCGTGAAATGTATAAATAAACCGGTACTGGCGGCTCTTGCGATGTGCCTTGCGCTTTGCGGCTGCGGCAGCGACATCCCGATAGAAAATCCGTATGATATCGGCACATCCGCTACGAACGCGTCCGCGCCGGGAGGGGAGGGAATTCCAGGAGATGGCGACGTGGCTTATTTCGCCGATAGCCTATGCGTCGCGGAGGCAGATAATACGAAGGCGGACGATGTGGCGGCTGACACGGCTGAGGCCGTTGGCGTATTCCTGCCGGCATCAAAAGAGGTCGCGTACCAGAAAAACTTATATAAGAAGATGTATCCCGCCAGCACTACAAAGATTATGACCGCATACCTCGCCATCACGCAGTCGGACCTTGAAGACGAGGTGACCGTCAGCGAGCACGCGGTCGACCAGTCTGCCGATTCTTCCGTGTGCGGCCTTAAGGCCGGAGACCGGATAAAAATGAAAGATCTCTTATATGGCCTGATTCTCCCTAGCGGCAATGATGCGGCGGTGGCCATCGCGGAACATGTATCGGGCAGCGAGGAGAAGTTCGTGGATCTGATGAACGAGACAGCCCGCTCTTTCGGGGCGACCAATACGCATTTCGTCAATCCGAATGGATTGCAGGACGAGGATCACTATACCTGTGTCTATGACCTGTATCTGATATTATCCCGCGCGATAGAGCAGGATTTCTTCATACAGCTCATACAGACTGCCAGCTATACCGCATACTATGTGGATGCGTCCGGCGCCGAGGCATCGCAGTCATGGTCTAACACGAATAAATACATGGACGGCACGGTCGCCCAGCCGGAGGACGTGACAGTGATTGGGGGCAAGACTGGCACGACCAACGCGGCAGGCTACTGTCTGGCGCTGATTTTTGAGAATAGCAAAAAGGAGACGGGCATATCCATCATCCTGAAGTCTGACGGCCGGTCGAACCTATATTACGTCATGAACCAGCTCCTGGCAAATTTTGCAAATTAGAGTTGTTTTTTCATGCGGGATATCTTATAATCTAACACATAAGGGCATTTTGCGCTAAAAGCGCGGTGCGAAAAACACTACAGGAGGACATTGCGATGGTTGAGATTATAGCAGGAGAAAAGGGAAAAGGCAAGACGAAATATCTGCTAGACAAGGTAAACGAATCTATAAAATCCGCATCCGGCAATATTGTATATCTGGATAAGAGCCAGAAACACATGTACGAACTAAATAACAAGGTCCGCCTCATCAATGTGACTGACTTCCCGGTCACGAACTGCGATGAATTCCTGGGATTTATATGCGGGATAGTATCGCAGGATCATGACTTGCAGGAAATGTATCTGGACAGCTTCCTTACGATTGCGAATATCGACGACGGCCAGATTCCCCATGCCATCGAAAAACTGGATGTCATCAGCGAAAAGTACAATGTCAGGTTTATCTTGAGCGTATCGCGGAATGAAGCAGACCTCCCCGAATGCGCGAAAGCCAAGATTATCATATCGCTTTAACATGCGATAGCCGGTAGGGCGCCCGCTTCCGGCGTCTTATTATGTACAGGCCCGCGGCCGCGCTACGAGTAGGGGAAGGATTTCCCCTACTCTATTTTTTCAGGGTTATGAAAAAAAAGAAGAGCAGCAATATCGTCCGATATCCCAAATCATTGAATATCAATATCGGCGTGATATTTTTCGCGCTGATTTTTATATATCTGGCTTTCAACGTATATTCTTACGCGACCGCCGTCCATGTCTCTTACTATGAGGTAGACAATGGCAGCATACGCATCCGGACTGACTATACCGGCCTCGCCCTCAGAAGCGAGCGTGTCGTCTATGCGTCGGAGAGCGGCTATGTCAATTATTATCTCAAGGACGGATCCAGGGCAAAAGCCGGATCGCTCGTCTGCTCCATCGATGAAAATGGCGACATCGCCGACCGGATTTCCGAAGCCGGGGATGCCGGCGGGCTCGATGCGTCCGCTTACGGCGAGCTGGCGGAGGAAATGAGGGATTATTGCCAGGATTATGATGATATGGCATATTATACGACATACACGTTCAAAGACGACTTAGAGGCGGAGCTCATGGAATATATCAACCTAGGGGCGCTCTCGTCAATGTCCGACTATGCGGCGAACGCTGAGTCAAGCCATACATTCCACCGGGTAAAGGCGGACGCTCCGGGCATCGTGTCTTATTATTGCGATGGATACGAGGATGTCACGGCAGACTCCTTTACCCCGGCGATGCTCGATGAATCGGGATATGAAAAAAACAACCGCAAGGCGGTGGCGAACGTAGAAGAGGGGGATCCGTTGTTCAAGCTGGTCACCTCCGAGGACTGGCAGGTCGTTTTCGAGATTGACAGCGGCCTTAAATCATTGCTGGCGGACGATTCCGTCATCAAGGTCCGCTTTAAGTCCGATGAGACCACAGCCTGGGCAAATTATGAGACGGTCGAGCGGGGAGGCGCGCATTATCTCGTGCTGAATTTTAATAATTCAATGATCCGCTATGCCTCCGACCGGTTCGTTGACGTCGAATTGATGCTGGACAAGCAATACGGGCTGAAGATACCGAACCAATCCATAGTTGAAAAAGACTTTTTCCTCGTTCCGACCAAATATTTTACCAGGGGCGGCAACTCCAATTCGCTAGGGCTGCTGGTCGAAATGACCGACGATGACGGGGAAAAAGTGCAGAAATTCATCGCGACTGACATATATTTCTCCACAGAAGAATGCTATTATGTAAGCGAGGATGCCTTAAGTACCGGCACAAGCGTCATCGACCCCGCCGGAGGAGATTCGTTCACGATCTCCGATACTGCCAAGCTCAAGGGCGTTTACAACATAAACAAAGGCTATGCCGTATTCCGCGTAATCGACATACTCAGCCAGAACGAAGAATACTCCATCGTCGCGCGCGGCACCGATTACGGATTATCACAATATGACCATATAGCGCTAGACGGGTCTCTCGTCAGCGAAAATCAGATCGTAAACCGCTAGGGAATCCCGGCCACGCCAGGGCATCCCGGCGCCGTAAGGCGATGGGTATCTCCCGTGACTAACCGCCGTGAAAATTTATTTTCTCAGGCGGTTGGTCATGGGAGATATCCGCATCATTTATGATGCGGCATGCCCTGGCGCGTGACAAGCCGTTGGGAAAATTTATTTTCACCGATGGCTTTATGCGCTGGATATCCGCGTCATTTATGATGCGGCATGCCCTGGAACGGACGCTAAGCCGCGCCGTGGCACACTTAGGAGGAAAGCTATGTTAAAAGACAACTATCTGGAAGTAGAAAAAAGGGTAGACGCGGCCTGCCGGCGCGCCGGCAGGGACCGCTCCGAGGTGACGCTCGTCGCCGTCGGCAAGACTAAGCCGATAGAGATGCTCCGCGAGGCATACAGCGCCGGAGCCAGGGACTTCGGCGAAAACAAAGTTCAGGAAATCTGCGAGAAATTCGGCGGATTGCCCGCGGACGCGAAATGGCACATGATCGGGCATCTGCAGCGCAACAAGGTCAGGCAGATTATCGACAAGGTATGCATGATCCATTCAGTCGATTCATACCGCCTGGCACAGGAGATCAGCGTGCAGGCCCAAAAAGCCGGCATAACCATCCCGGTTCTCATCGAGGTGAACATAGCGGGAGAGGAGAGCAAATTCGGCGTCCAGCCGGCAGAGACCGCGCAGCTGGCGGAGGAGATAGCCGTGCTGCCGAAAATTCATGTCGCGGGGCTTATGGCAGTCGCCCCGTTTGTCGACGACCCCGAGGAGAATCGAATATATTTTCGACAAATGAAACAATTATCTGTTGACACAAAAAACAAAAACATAGATAATGTAGATATGGGTGTCCTGTCAATGGGAATGACGGGAGATTTTGAGGTAGCCATCGAGGAGGGTTCCACGATGGTCCGCATCGGAACCGCAATATTTGGCGAGCGGAAATACCAAAGGAGCGAATAGGCATGAGTGTGTTTGATGGATTTTTAAATATGATGCGTCTAGGGCCGGATGATGACGAAGATTATTATGATGACGGATATGACGAGGAGGAGGACGAGCCTAAGGCAAAGCCGGCCTCTCGCTCGAAGTCCAAGGGCAGCGTGACTGATTTCGCGGAGACGGTCTCCATAGCGGAGCCCGAGTCAAAGCGCACTAAGGAAAAGACGCAGAGCAAGGTCACGCCGATGCGCACGTCTTCCAGACGGTCGCAGAACGCATCCAATATGGAGGTATGCGTGATTAAGCCGACTACTTTCGAGGAATCACGCGAGATTACCGATACATTGCTCGCGAACCGGACAGTCGTATTGAACGTGGAGGGCCTGGATGTGGACGTAGCCCAGCGTATCATAGACTTTACTTCCGGGTCGTGCTATGCCATCAATGGAAATCTTCAGAAGATATCCAATTTTATCTTCATCATCACGCCGGAGAGCGTGGACATATCGGGAGATTTCCAATCCTTCGTTGACAGCTTTGATTTTTCGGGAATCTGACGATGAATGAGGAGTCGCGATATTTAGCAAAGCGCCTGGCGGACCTCTCGAGGCAGGCAGCGAGCAAGGGAATAGTGACTTTCAGCGATTTCCTGACGGCCGGCGAGCTGATGATTCTAGAGCAAAACAAAGACAGGCTGGATACCGGCTACAGGACGTATGGCGGTTATGAATATGCGGAGCGTCAGATGGCAGCATTTCTCCCTGATGCTCATTTTTATGCGAAAAATGACGCTATTTCTGACGAATCCCTGCCGGATTATCCGATCCGCCGCATCCGCGTCATGCCGCTTCACCAGAAATTTGCTGAAAAACTGACGCACCGGGACCTGCTCGGCGCGCTGATGAGCCTCGGCTTTGAACGTGCGAAGCTGGGAGATATCATCATAGACGACTCGGCGGAGCCGCCGATGATGCTGTTTTTCGCGAGAGAGGAGATAGTTCCATACATTTTGGAAAACCTCGCCTCAGTAAGGCATACGTCGGTCTCGCTGTCCGTAGAAGAAGGATCTGCCGATTATCGGCCCAAGGTCGAGGAGGCATCGGCAGTCGCGGCATCCAACAGGCTGGACGCTGTCGTCGCGGCCATTTGCAAACAATCGCGTTCCGCCACGCTTGGCATGATAAAAGATGGTAAAATATCGGTCAACGGCATTGAATGTTTACATAATACATATTATTGTAAACCAAGCGACCTGATTTCCATTCGCGGATTCGGAAAGGCGCGTTTTATCGGCGAGGCCGGCGCGACCAGGAAGGACAGGATGCGGTTCAAGTACGAGATTTTTATATAGGAGAAAACATGAGGAGAGAGATTTCAGTCCGATACGAGGGGCGTCCCTGCTATAAGATTACGCTCAACGATGCTTTCGACATGTTAGGCAGCGATATATCAGATTGCACGGGGGATGTCCGGACACGTAAAATCTGCATCGTGTCGGATTCTAACGTGGCAAAAATATACGCTGATAAAATTGTCGAAATCTTGTCGCCGATATGCCGGAGCGTATTTTTGTTTGAATTTGCCGCCGGAGAACAGAGCAAAAATCTGGATGTAGTGCAAGAATTATATGAATACTTAATAATCAACCATTTTGACAGGCATGATTTCCTTCTCGCGCTAGGGGGCGGAGTCGTCGGAGATCTGGCAGGTTTTGGCGCGGCGACGTTCCTGCGAGGAATCGACTTCATACAGGTCCCGACATCTTTGCTGGCGCAGGCGGATTCCAGCATCGGGGGAAAGACAGGCGTGGACTTCCGCCAGTACAAAAATATGGTCGGCGCCTTCCACCAGCCCAGGCTGGTCTATATGGCAGCATGCGTCTTTTCCACATTGCCGGACGCGCAGTTCGCTAACGGCATGGCGGAGGAGATAAAGCACGGTCTGATAAGGGACAGGGCGTTTTATGAATGGATAAGGGACGACCGCCAGCGCATACAAAAAAAGGACCCGGAGGCGCTGCTGCATCTTTTGGAAGCGGGATGCAACGTCAAACGCGAGGTTGTGGAGAACGACCCAAAAGAGAAGGGAGAGAGGGCGCTGCTGAATTTCGGACATACCGTAGGCCACGCCATAGAAAAGCTGTCCGGATTCAAGCTCGCGCACGGCGAATGCGTCTCCCTTGGCATGGTTGCCGCCGCACGCCTGTCCGTCAGCAGGGGGCTGATCGCCCAGGAGGATCTAGACGATATAAAGCGGACGCTGGAGGCATACCGTCTGCCAATTACCATCGGCGGATTAACGCCGGAGAAGGTTCTCGCCGCCACGAAATCCGATAAAAAGATGTCCGCCGGGAAAATACGGTTCATATTGCTAAGGCATATAGGGGAGGCATATGCGGATCTGTCGGTAAACGATGGGGAGATGATGGATGCCATCGCATATGTTCTGGAATGACGCAGGGGGCGATAATGAACGGCAAAAAGCATAACGAGGGAATCGCGTCATTGGGGATTGGCGCGGCTCTTGCCGTACTGTTGATTTTGCTAGACCAGGTCACGAAATATCTGGCCGTCCGCATTTTGAAAGGCGGTCCGGCATTCGTATTGATTCCCGGAGTATTCGAGCTGCGTTATTTGGAAAATCATGGCGCGGCATTCGGCATGCTCCAGGGCAGGAGGTTATTCCTTCTCGCCATCTCCATTGTGATGATTATTGCCGTGGCCTATGCCTATGCCAAGTTGCCCATAGAGCGGCGTTATTTCGCGCTTCGCGGCATATGCGTGGCGATATTCTCCGGGGCGGCGGGCAACCTGATTGACAGGATAAGGCTCGGATATGTCATTGATTTTTTTTATTTTTCACTGATTAATTTTCCGATATTCAATGTCGCCGACATTTACGTGACCTGCTCGGCGGCGTTATTTTTCGTGTTATTTTTGTTCTATTACAAGGAAGAGGATGCCGAGCGCCTCTCAAAGTGCCTGTTTCATCGAGGCGGGCGGGAGTAAATCGCGGCGGCGAATATACGGGGCATATTTTATGGGAGATGTAAAAAACGATGCCGACATCGCGCCGGACGAGAAGAGCGGAACGTTCGTCTTAGAGGCCGGAGATGAATATGAGGGAGAGAGGCTGGACAAATTTTTAGCTGCCGTTTTCCCGGAGCGTTCCAGGACGTATTTTACAGGGCTGATAAAATCCGGCAATGTCAAGAGCGGCGGCAAGCCGTTAAAGGCGAGCTATCTATTGCGAGCCGACGACCTGATCGCGGTAGATATCCCTCCCGCGGAGCAGCCGGAGATCCTGCCGGAAAATATCCCCCTCGACGTGCTATACGAAGACGACGACCTGCTGGTGGTCAACAAGCCTAAAGGCATGGTGGTACATCCCTCGCCGGGGCATTATTCGGGAACGCTTGTCAACGCCGTGATGTACCATTGCGGGGGCAGCTTGAGCGCGATAAACGGGGTAGTGCGACCCGGCATCGTCCACAGGATTGACAAGGACACGACGGGATCTTTAATCGTCTGTAAGAACGACAAGGCACACCTGGATATAGCGGAGCAGATCAAGAACCACTCAGTAATCCGCAGGTACAGGGGCATCGCTATAGGGAACGTTCCGGGCGACGACGGGACGGTTGACAAGCCCATAGGCAGGGACCCGAGGGAACTCAAGAGGATGGCCGTCAATGGGAAGAACGCCCGGCCGGCCGTGACGCGTTACAAGGTACTGGAGCGCTTCAATGGCTATACATATATGGAATTTGCCCTGGAGACCGGGCGCACGCACCAGATTCGCGTCCATATGGCTTCCATCGGCCATCCCATTCTGGGGGATCAGGTCTATGCGGGCAGGCATCCGAACGGCAGATGGCATCTGGAGGGGCAGACGCTGCACGCCATGGACATAGGCTTCATCCATCCGTCTACCGGTGAATATTTGGAAATCAGGGCGGAATTGCCGGAATATTTTGAAAAATTGTTAGCGGATTTGCGCGGGCAATGTTATAATTGACTTATTAACGATGCGAAGGGAGTTGGTTATATGGAAAAAATCATCTACACGATCGGACGCGAATTCGGAAGCGGCGGCAGGGTAATAGGCGAGCAATTAGCCAAACGCCTGGACGTCCCGTTCTATGACAAGGAACTTTTGACGCGGGCGGCGGCCGAGAGCGGCCTGTGCGAGGAGATTTTCCATATGCAGGATGAAAAGCCGACCAGCAGCTTTTTATATTCGCTCGTGACCGACACATATTCTTTCAGCAATTACCATGGCAGCACCTATATGGACATGCCGTTAAGCCAGAAAGTGTTCCTGGCGCAATTTGACACGATAAAACGCCTCGCGAAGGAAGGATCGTGCGTCATCGTTGGCCGCTGCGCGGATTATGCCTTATCGGAGGATCCGCATTGCATTAACGCATTCATCTATGCCGGCAAGGATTTCCGAATCAAGCGTATCTCCCAGCAACAAGGGATCAGCGAATCAAAGGCCAAGGACTTGATAAACCGCACTGACAAGCAGCGCGCCAGCTATTATAATTTTTATACGAACAAGAAATGGGGCGACTCGCGCAGCTACGACCTGTCGCTGAACAGCGAGAAGCTCGGTTTTGACGGCTGCGTCGAATTGCTGCTGAAGTTTTCCGAGATGCGCAAATAGAGCACGGCATGCCTTGCAGCCCGAATAGTGCATAGTCGGAAAGAATGCAAACTATTCGCAAAAGTCCAGTTTAACGAAAAGTTACTACTGGATAAAGCCCGCGCGTACGGCAATTACATAAAAAGAACCCCCGGCCGGCTCCTGGCAGATGCCAATGCCTGTCGGGGGATTTTCAATCCGTGTCACGCGGACATTTACATTTCATTCCGCTTCTTCCTGGCTTTCCTGCGTATGAAGAATATCAATAAAATCACCAGTATGATTGCCGCGATGCTTCCGCCGCCGATTGCCGGGATGTACCTGGACATATCGGCGCCGGCTTTTCCGACCCGGTACGTTGCATTTCGGCCGTCCATTGGAATCTGGATGTATTCGCCCCTGATTTTTGCCTGATCCATGGGCTGCCATGTTCCGTCAGATGCCAGGATAAATGCCGCAGCTTTTTTCCCATAAGGGTTCAGCAGCCTTATGGACAGGTCGCCTCCGGACTGTCCGGCCTGCTCCAAAGACACCTGATAATCGGTAAAACCTTGCTTTTCGGCATCTTCCCCCGTATTTCCCGGAGCGACATGCAGCACGTCCGCATCGGTAAACTCGCCTTCGACTAACGCATAAGGCTTTGAATCGGATGCCTCCTCGCTCTTCAATACGGTGATATTGTCATTGTATTCGGCCTCGACTACCAGGTTGCCTCGCATGGTCTTTACGTCCAATTCGGGCCAGACTCCGTTCTGCCCTGGCTTTTGGGGTATATCGGGATATTCCAGGCCGGAGAGCTTTTCACCGTATTCGACCTCATATTCCTTTATGCACACGCCATCCACCAAAAAAGATACGGTCAGATGCCTGTATTTGGACGGCAGCCCCGCCGTCGAAAGCAGCTCCTCATAGGCAATCGGCTCCGCCACGCCTACGTAGCTGATATTATCGATGCCGCACAGCTCGTCTCCTACATAATAATTATTTTGAGCGTGGCTCGCCTGGCCGGCATCCGCATCGCCCGCCTGTCCCGCGATCGCGCCTATGCGGGTACCGTCAGTATCCGCTTCCACCATAGCATAGCAATCTTCTATCCTATCGGCGTAACCGGCGATGCCGCCGATGTATGAAGCTCCGTCCAGATTGCACAAGGAATAGCAATCCCTGATAACGCCGTCGGAATATCCGGCGATGCCGCCGACGTAATCGCCGCCGGCATCCGCGCGGCCATATGCCTCGCAGCGATAGGCGACGCCCAGCGACATAGCGCCTGCCACGCATCCGGCGTTATCCTTTTTCGCCGTGACATAGCCATAATTCTGGCAATCGGCGAGCACGCATTTCGTGCTATATATGCCCTGAATCGAGAACTGGGTATTGCCCGCCGCGTTGTTTTCCGGATGCTGCGAATCAACCGCCATATTGCCGGCTACTCCGCCCACGTCCGTATCCCCCTCGATTGTCCCGAAATTCTTGCAATTCTGGACTTTCCCGACTGTCGTGCCATCGATGTCCTCATCCGAGAGATCCTTATAATAATCTTCAACATCCGGATTCTGAATCTCATCCAGCTTCCTTACCAGAAGCAGGAACACGTCGTTTAGCTGCTCGTTAATCTGCTGGAAATCTTTGGCAAGCAGATCCGCCGTATCGCCCACGTCGTCTTCTATCAGCTTCATAGAATCCGAGATGGCCAATAGCTGGCCGTACAGGTCGTCCGCATCCTCATCGAACCCATCCCCCAATCCCGAGAACTGGATCTCTTCCTGCGCCGAAAGATAATCCAATATGGATTTCACGACAGCCTCCCCATCCTTTATCCGGTCGATGACCAGCTGCAGGTCGTCCGTCAGCCGTCCTATGTCCGTGCGTATGTTTTCGGCAGTATCCGCTAGATACTTATCGGCGAGATTGACTATCGTGCCGGCGCTGCCGGACATTTTCCCGGCGGCCTCGCCTGCAGCCGACAGTTCCTTCGATAACTGAACCACGTCCTTGATGACCTTTTCCCTGTCGGATGCCGGGATGCTCGTCCATACGACAGGCTTCCCGTTGCTGTCTAAGATGATTGAGCCGATTTCATCGATCAGCGTCTTGCAGTTCTCCATAGAGCCGGATAGCTCCGCCGCGCCATCGCCTAGGGCGTCGACCGCGTCCTGCAGCGCTTCATATTGGCTCTCGCCGGTAAAAGAAACCGTGCCGGTGACCGGCTGGCTCAATCCGAACAGCGAAAACTCATATTCATATGCGTTCGCCTTTGTCTTTGATATAGAGACCTTCTTCCCGGCCGCGTCATAGATTTCCGGATCGTCAGCAAGTGAAAAACCGGCATCCGGCGTGATGGCAAGCGATATCTTATCGCCGTCAACCTTATATTTCGCCCCGCCTCCGGGCGTGGACGATGTCAGGATGAACGTCACTGGCTCAAAGACGGCGTAGGCCCTCACGCCGGTATCCGGCATCATAAAGCTCGCGACATTCCCATCCACTGTCAGACGGTGGTCCGCGCCGTCATAATAGCAGCCGGCGTAACTTACCCTGTAGCCCTCGTCCGGCCGGCAGGTCAAGATAACTTCATCGCCTTTGCTTGCCGTAAGCCTTGCGCTCGCCGTCCCGCCGGTCGCGGACAATGTCGTAATCGCATGGGCTACATCGGGGATGGCATTATCCGAACCTTGATCCGCCTGCCGCGCGAATGTGCCCCGTACCACGACCCGCCTGCCGTTAGCCGGATAATCCGACAGCATCACGTTCAATTCGTTATCGCTGTTGAACAGCGCGGCGTCGACCGTCCTGCCGTCTATCGTCAGGCTTTTTAGCTCATAACCTCTGTCGGGTACCGCCTTAATCCGCAGCGTGTACTGGTCCTCCGCATATGAGACCGTGCCTCCCTCGTTCGACTGCGCGACATATTCCCCCTTGTAGCGGAATGTCGCGCGCACCTCGACAGGTTCTGCGGGCATCCGGAATGTATACTTATCCCCGCCAAGCGACTGCAAGGCGATGGAGCCGCCGCCAGAGGATGCGCTGATAGAGGCGACCTCGTAGCCCTCGTCAGGCGACGCGGTTATCGTCACGTCGGAATCCATGGCCGGATTCTGATTATCCGAGGTAATCCTGCCGCCGACCCCCTGCAGCAGGGTCAGCCGCTTGCCTCCGGATGAAGAATATGGCGTATCCTTCATTTTATCCATAATCGCAAGGTCGTCGCTGATGTCAGCCATGTCTGAATTGACGGAAGATAGCGCGTCAGTAGCTTCCAGGATGGCGTCCTGCACGGCCGGAAGGCTGTCAATCACATATCGAAGCCGGTCCGCCGTCAGGTCGATCTGCTCCATGTTGGCGTCCACAAAACCGGACACCTGCCCTACCATGTCATGCGACGTGCCGAGCGCGTCGTCGGCATTCGATTTCAGAGACTCGAAATCATCGCCGAGCGCGCGGTTCGAACTCTTGATATCTTCCAGCATCCCGTCGATCAGGCCGTGCAATTTCTCAACGGCATCGTTAATGGACTTAGCCTGCTGCACATGGACATACGGCTCCATCTGCCCGACTATGCCGCCCACGTCCCAGCGTCCGTAGACCCTGCCGTTATTCTCGCAGAGAGTCATCATGCCGGCGCTGCGGCCCGCGATGCCGCCGATGTTGTATCCGGTATGGGCATAGCCGATGGTCGCGGTATTGGCACATTCCGTGATGACTCCGTCCGAATACCCGGCCACGCCGCCGGTGTCCGTGCCATTTCTCAGGCTGCCGTCCTGCCCATCGCCATCGAAAGTACTCAGCCAGTCATAGCTGTTTTCATCTATCGACTGCACCCAGTCCGCACTGTTGTTGACATCGGCATGGTTATAGCTGCGCACGACATTGCCATGGTTTTTGCCGACTATGCCGCCGGTGCTGTAATATCCCAGAATCTCGCCGGAAGACTGGCAATCCTCGATAATTCCCGAGGAGGCGTTGACTCCCGCGATGCCGCCGGTCTCCGAACGGCCGCTAATCGAACCATTAAAGGCACAATGGCTGATCAGCCCCTCGTTCTCCCCGCAGATACCGCCGATGCATTCCTTTTCATCGGTATTCGAGATCGTTCCCTCGACAGTCAGGTTTTTGACCGTGCCGTCCTTCGCAATATAACGGAACAACCCGGCCACGTACCCGTTCCCGCTATAGTCAAGGCCTCTGATTGTATGGTTTTTTCCATTGAAAGTCCCTGCAAATACAGGGATTGGCACATAATCCACGCCGCTAAGATCCAAATCCTGCGTCAGGATGACCGTCTTGTTTCTAGACCATTCATCGATATTGCAATTCTCCGACATTTCCAGCAAATCGTCCACGCTGGAGATGCGGATCTTTCCGTCCGTGCCATCCGTCTTGGCAGCCCTCGCCGGCAGAGCCGGCAGGAATGTAATAATCAGGACGAGGCACAAAAAGCCGGCCAAATGGCGCATCGCTTGCGAAAATCTATTTCTTTTCATGCTTTTTTGCCTCCTTCTTTCCCGCCTTGCGTTCCTTGGCATCTTTTTTAGAGCCTGATTTTGGCTCGTCCTCCGGCGAGGATTCAGGTTTTTGCGCAGAACCGGCTTCAGATTGTGTTTCCGCCGTGAGTTCCGGATTGAATCCGGGCTGCGGCGCATCCTCGATGTTGGATGCAGCCGCGGCCGCGTCGCCCTGGGCGGATTTCTCCTCAATCTGCGGCAGCGGGCCGGATTCTATTTCCGCCGCGTCCGCCACAATATCGGCAGAATCTCCGGCAACGACGTCTCCATCCATGTTTCCGGAGAGCATCACGGCGTTGACGTCTCCGCGAATAAGGCCGTGGAATTCACCGATAAGCATGCCGTTGACCTGGCCGTTGATGCGCCCGTCCACGCGCACCAGCCCAGCTTCGTGCTGGACATGGATTGGATTGGACATGACGAATGCCGTCTTGTCTATAATCTTCTCGCCAAGCAGGAGGATCTGCGGCAGGACGAACATGACTATGATAATAGAAATAATCGTGCCTCGCCCCAGGCACTGGCCTATGCCATAGATAGCCGCATCCGAAGTGAGCCTGCCTATCAATATTCCTGCCAGTGACAGCATGGAGCCGGACGTGATAATCGTGGGAAAGGCGGCATTCATCGTCTCTATTATGGCCTCTTTTTTAGGCATCTTGTTCTTCAATTCCATAAATCTCCCGGAGATGACTATCGCGTAGTCGATATTCGCGCCCATCTGGATAGAACTCACTATCAGGTATCCCAGGAAGAACAGGTTGTTGCCCGTTAAAGTCGGGAACGAGAAGTTTATCCATATCGCCCCCTGGATGACGAGAATCAGCAGAACCGGCATCCCCGCCGACATAAACGTGAACAGCAGGACCGCCAGGACCGCAAGTATCGACACGATGCTGACTACCTTGTTGTCGGTCTGGAAAATCTTGCACAGGTCGTATTCGCTGGTCGATTCGCCGACGACCTTCACCTTATCCGCGTTATAATACTTTCCCGCTATCTCGTGCATCTCGTCAAGGAACGCGAATGTCTCGTCGCCCTCTTCGGGCAAAGTGAGGAATACGAGCATCCGGCTATAATTCTCGCCCTGCAGCTGGTCTTTCGCGACGAGCATCTTGTCATGTGCGTCCGTCAGCGTATCCATCAGCTCGTCGTCAAGCGTCACATAGCCCTCGTTCACCTCGTCATATAGGAACATAATGATATCTATCAAAGGAATGCTATAATTAGACAGCCCGTTTATAATCTTCGCGTAATTCTCATCGTTGACCGCATATGCCGTATATAGCAGCTGCGCGACCTCGTAATCCAAATCCAGCAATTCCGAGAATTCCCGCGCGGTCAGCTTGTCGGTCAGCATATAGCCGTCCAATGCCTCGGTATTGGACAGCCCGGTCGTGTAATCCACTTCGTCACGCGCCTCCAGATCCGCGAGCAGCTTGCGTTCCTTTTCATAATTGCCTGCCGGGACGATGAGGGCCACCATATTCGACGTGCCAAAACTCTCCTCTATCATCTCCTCCGCAATCTGCGTGTCGTTTTTCACGGGAGTCTCTATCGTCGTATAGCCATAGACATAGGGACATTCTGCCTGGAAATGGTATGCCACGATGATTACCGCCACGAACAGGAACGGCATGACGTAGCGGGTCGCATAGGCAAATTTCCCGACGAACGGAATCTTCGGAATCAGGTTTTTATGCTTGGTCTTGTCCATCAGGTTGCCGAAAAGCATGATAAGCCCTGGCATCAGCAGGAATACTGAAAGCAGCGACAGCAGGATCGCCTTGATAAGGCAGATCGCCATGTCCCGGCCGATGCCGAATTGCATGAACATCATGGCGACAAGCCCGCCGATAGTAGTGAGCGAGCTGGACGAGATCTCGGGGATAGACTTGCTAAGCGCGATTATATCGGCCTCGCGCGTGTCATATTTTTGATGTTCCTCCTTATAGCGGTTGCAGAAAATAATCGCATAGTCGATCGACAGCGCCAGCTGAAGCACGACCGTCACGGAATTCGATACAAACGAGATCGTCCCGAGCAGGTAATTCGTCCCGGAAGAGATCGCCGCGGCCGAAAGAAAAGTCAAAAGCAGCACCGGCACCTCTGCCCAGGTCTGTGATGTAAGGAGCAATACCGTGACGACGATAATCGCGACAAGCACGCTGACGACGTTCATCTCGCTCGCAATCTGCTCCGCCTGCGTGTCGCCCATGTCTGTAGACACATATAGGTCATAGCCCGACAGCCCGTCCTCTATCTCCGCCAGGGCGTCCAGACATCGCTCATCCGTCTCGGGATATCTGAATGTGATATCGTAGAGCGCGGAAAAGTTGTTGTAATGGTCGGGGCTGTTGTCAAAATCCAGCATCGACACGTCCGCACGGTCAGTAATCTCGTCGGCGATCTCTGTTGCGTCCTCATATGTGATGTTCGATACCATCACCTTGGCGCTCCCATAGGTCACGAATTCTTTCTCCATCAGGTCAAGGCCCTGGCGCGTCTCCGTAGAATCCGGGAGGTAGGCGGACAGCTCGTTTTCCACTTTCACCCAGTTCATGGCGACTACCGAGAAAATAATGGCCAGGATAAACATGAGGAAAAACAGGTTGCGCTTGTCGACTATGAACGTCGCGACCTTTATCATGGCCTTATTTCCGGTGCTCTCCTCGTTCAAAATAATCATCTCCTGTCGCATATATTGGCGTTCGTCGGAAGAAAAATGCAATTTCCGCTTGATGTAACGTGCGGAAATAGTAAAATAGAATCAGGACTGACGCACGCCATTACAAGTGTAACCGATATGGCAGATTCTTGCAATGCTTTTTTAAGGAGGCTATATTAATGAAAGAAAAAAAATACCATGAGAAGGTCAATATAACCAATGAGATCCGGCTGCGGGAGCAGATGCAGTTCCTGCCGCGCTTCTGCCGCGAATATTTCATCGGCATAGAGCCTACGACATCCTCCAGGACAAGGCTGGCATATGCCTACGACCTCGGTATATTTTTCGAATACATGCACGAACGCAATCCGGTCTATCAAAAGAAAGAAATATCTGAATATCCGCTGTCGATGTTAGACGAGGTGACTCCCCTCGATATCGAGGAATACCTCTCCTATCTCAAGTATTATGAAAAAGATGGCGTGGAGCATACGAACGATGAAAAGGGATTGGCCAGGAAACTCGCAAGCCTGCGCAGCCTCTACAATTACTTCTACAAAAAAGAGATGATTGAAAAAAATCCGCCGTCGCTCGTATCCACTCCTAAGATCCATGAAAAAAACATCACGCGCCTTGACGTCGACGAGGTCGCAATCCTCCTGGACCAGGTCGAATCGGGCGAGAAGCTCACGGAACGCCAAAAAAAATACCACGAGCAGACAAAAAAGCGCGACCTGGCCATGATGACCCTGATGCTGGGTACCGGCATCCGCGTATCCGAGTGCGTAGGGCTGGACATTGACGACATTGATTTTAAGAACAACGGCATCAAGATTCACCGCAAGGGCGGCGCGGAGGTAGTCGTCTATTTCGGCGACGAGGTCGCGGACGCCCTGCTCGACTATCTGGAGGAGCGCGAACAGATCGAGGCCGAGGAGGGGCATGGCAGCGCCCTCTTCCTGTCAATGCAGAGGAAGCGGATCCAGGTGCGTTCCGTCGAAAACCTGGTCAAGAAATATGCCCGGCTGGTGACGACCGTGAAAAACATCACGCCGCACAAGCTGCGCAGCACATATGGTACGACGCTATACCAGGAAACCGGCGACATATACCTGGTAGCGGACGTGCTGGGCCATAAGGACGTAAATACCACAAGGCGGCACTATGCGGCGCAGGCCGATGAACGGCGCAGGATGGCGGGGCGCGTGGTCCAGCTGCGCGAAAAACCCACCGAGTAACGTCACGACCCGGCGGCGACCGGGACGACCAGGTAGGATCCCGCGGTAATCGCGTCCGACGTCAATCCGTTCAGCGACTTTAATTCTTCGACATACGCGGCGGTATCTCCCCCGCCGCCGTACTCTTCCGCGATGCTCCAGAGCGAATCTCCGCCATGGATTCGCACGCTCTCATAACGCGCCGCCTTACGCTCTGGAGACGATGCATGTCCAGTCACGGTACCGGAGGCGAACGCGCATAGCAGCGCAGCCGTCAATGCGGCGGCAAACAGCCGAAAAATTCTCTTCCTGTCGTCCAATATGCGCCTTATCTCTCCCATTCCTGCCACTCTCCCCTCTCTGCCGAATGAATAATGCCTGTGCAAAATGCAGAACAAACGTTCCCGAACAGCTGTTCTGTTATACACTTTATCACTCGAACGGATGTTTGTCAAGAGCGGATTGCGAATGCAGGGGGAAATGGCTGATCCCTCCGGCCCGAACGAGGGGTTAGCGAAACACGACCAATCAAGATGGAGATGAAGATAAAGATGGATGATAAAAAAAGAATAATCTGTTTCGGAGACTCAAATACTTATGGCTATGACCCCAGGCCATATTTCGGCGGCAGATATCAGGAGAACGCCATATGGACGAAACTCCTGGAAAAATCCGGATACGAGGCGGTCAACCTCGGAATGAACGGCAGATGCATCCCCTCGTCTGAATATCAGGCGCGGGCCGCCATGGAATGCATACAATCTTTCAAGCCGTTTAATCTGCTGACAATAATGCTCGGAACGAACGACCTGCTAGGCGGCAGAACTATCCGCGCGGAACAGGTCGCGGCGCGCATGTCCGCCTTTTTGAATTTTATAATAGACTCAATGGGAGAAATAAAAATCCTGCTGATATCGCCGCCCGTCCTAAAGCCCGGAGAATGGGTCACGGACGGACGCCTGACCTCCGAGTCAGCGCGGCTCGGCGGATTATACCGCATAGCGGCGGACAATGCCGGAGCTGATTATGCCGATGCGGCAGCATGGGATATCGAGACGGCATTCGACGGCGTGCATTTCACGGAGAACGGCCATGCGCGGTTCGCGGAGAAACTGGCAGAGAAACTCTCGGAAAAACTCCTCCATTAGCGGCGTCCGCCATAGCGATGCCGCTGTCCGCTTTCTCCACAGCGCCGGGATTCCGGGCCTAACGCCGGCTCTCCCGAAGCAGCCTTATGTTCTGCATCGCATATGACGCGAACGATACGAGGATGGCTGCCGTGCATGCCGCAACAGAGGCGATGGATATGGCATGGGTAATGCCCGGCCAGAAAAAATGCAGCAGAATCATGGCATACAGCAGGAACGTCGCTATTTTCCCATAAATATTCGCGCCTGTCACTATGCCGGTCCGCCGGATGATAATTATCCCTGTCACGCTCATGAAAATCTCTTTCGCGGCCATCAGCGCTATGGGAACGGCCATCCACGGAAAGCTGAATAACAGGCATATCAGCATGACAGCCTGAGTCAGCTTGTCCGCGACTGGATCCAGGATCTTGCCCAGGTCGCTTATCATATGGAATCTCCTGGCGATATAGCCGTCAGCGAGATCGGTCGCGCCGGAGATTATCAGGACGATCCCGGCCATTAATCCATCACGCCTGGCGCAATACAGCCACGCGATTACCGGAATCAGCGCGAGCCTGATAAAAGAAAGAAGGTTCGGGATGGTGAAAATCGCCGACGCGCTGCCAGGCGCATCGTTTCTCTTCGTATCTATGTCATCCATGATTGAAAATCCTCCTTATCGAAATCGAAGAAATAATTTTTCGAACAAAACCCCCATGTCACGCATGCAATGCCGCGCGGCATACAATAATCGCTGTCGATGCGGCGGAAATACCTATAATATTATAACCCAAGCATCCTCTTTGTCAATACATGAGCAGGACAAGCACTGCACGGATTGCAAATGCAAGGCGGTCCATGCAATGAATGAAAGACGTGCCATTTATCGGAGAATGTGATATACTGTCGCAAGACGCGCTAATGTTTTGCAATGCTTGATAAGGAGAGTTCTTGCCATGACTGAAAATACTCGCGATACGAAATGGGATAATATAAAAGCCGTCTTGATTTTTACCGTAGTTATCGGGCATATCGCGGATCTCTACACCGGGGAGTCCGCGCTCGCCCGGGCGCTCTATTTTTATATTTACCTTTTTCATATGCCGCTGTTCATATTTATATCCGGCCTGTTCGGGAAGAAGTACGTCAGGGAAAGGCAATATGGAAAAATCTCTTTTTTCTTTTTCCTTTATTTTATCATTAAGATGCTCAATAACCTGCCCAATATGCTTTTGGGCAAACCCATACGCTTCTCGATGTGGACGGAGGGAGGGACTCCATGGTACTGCCTCGCGCTTTTCGTATTTTACCTGGTCACGATAGCGGCGGACAGGCTTCCCCGAGCGTTCGTCCTCGCCTTTTCGATTCTCCTGGCATGTTTCTCAGGATACGATAGCGACGTGGACACGTTCTTCGCCCAGTCACGCATCATCGTCTTCTATCCTTTTTTCTTTCTCGGATATATGCTCGATGCGGAGGAAGTCAAAAAGAGGCTCTCCAGCCGCCGCACCCGCGTCTGCGGCGCGCTGCTGCTTATAGCAGTCGGAGTATTTTTGCTGTTTTTCGGGGAACGCGTCTATTGGATCCGAGGATTCCTGACAGGGAAGAATCCGTTCTCGCATTGGGAAGGCTGGAAGGAGGCATACGGCGGGATTATCCGACTGCTGTGCTATGCCGCATCCATTCTGACTGGCATGGCGGTAATCGCGGTCGTTCCAAAAAATATGGGGAAACTGGCCGCTACCGTCGGGAGGAGATCGCTGGAAGTGTACGCGCTCCATCCGGCAGTCTTCAGAACCATGTACGGCCTGGGACTGCAGTCATTGATGAGAGCCGTCTGGCCGGCGCATCCGAACCTCCTTGTCTTCCCGGTGGCGGCGTTAGTAACGCTGATATGCTCGTGGGGAGGCTTTGAGAAAATCTTCGCAAGGCTCCGCAGGTGCTTTTCATATGCAGCGGACGACCGGCTTGAGTGAGAGCAAATATCACGGACAAGGGCTGCCGCCATGCGCGGCTGATTCCGCCGTATCAAAGGAATATTGCCACTGACGCCGCCGCCGTGGAGATAGCGGTAAAAATAAGCGGCAGCATGCCATCCACAAACCCCGCCGCCGCATCCGCCGCATCCAGCTTATAGTAGGCTATATAGGCCGCGAGGCTGGCCAGCGCGATTATCACTGTTTCAACGATGAAAGCGACCGCCTTCGGGTAGGAGTAGATCCCTATGCCGCAGAGCGTATCGGCCTCCGACACCATAAGCGCCGTCCATGCGATAATCAGGAAAAGCTCCGTCGTAACCGGGCGCTTAAAAAAAGCCCAGGTAAAAACCGCGATGAAAAAATATGCGATAATGGCTGCGAGCAGGATTGTTTTTAACGGAATGAACGCCTGCTCCGGCTTCGCGAGCAGGATCCCCCGTACCGCCATCGCAAATCCCGACGCGCCGGCAACTATGGCCGGAATCAGCAGCCAGCCGGAACGGAATCCTTTGATTGGATCTGTCGGCTTAAAGGCGAGGATCCACCACAAGAGATAAAAAATGCAACATACAATCAGTAAAAGATTTCCTATGAAAATCCCCTTTGCGGCATGTCCCATATGCTGCCTCACCCGCTTTCTTGATTTTCAATCAGCCTCTTCGCCCGGGCCAGGGATCTGCTCCGCGAGCGGCCGCCGTACCTTTTTGCGCGTCAATTCCATGAGGCCCAGCCTGGTAATGCCGCATACATCCGTCCTCGCCGGGTCATCCCTCACGAAACCTTCCATCGCTGCAAGAAGCCGCTCCTCGTCTTCCTGCGACGCCATGTCAATAAAATCGATGATGATAATGCCTGAGATATTGCGCAGGCGCAGCTGCCGTGCCGCTTCCTTTGCCGCCTCGAGGTTGACCTGCAGCCGTTGCTCCTCCGGCAGCCGGTCTTTCACGTTCTTGCCGCTGTTCACGTCGATCACCGTAAGCGCCTCGGTAGGCTCGATTACGAGGTTCGCGCCGGAGGCGAGCCAGATTTTTTTCTGCAGGGCGCGGCCAAGCTGCGTCTCCATGGAATATACTTTGCGCAGGCTCCAGGCGGGATCGTCATAGAAATCCAGCCTGCCGTCCAGGTGCAGCGACGGATATTGCAGGGCAAAATCCGAAAGACGCGCGAATACGTCGGCGTCGTCCGTGACGATCTTTTCGATGCCGTCCATCGGCTGGTTTAGCAGGATGCGGATGTATTCGGGCGGGGCCGCGTATACCCTGCCGGAAAGATACGCGGCATGGGATACTATATCGTCCAGGCGGCTCTCCAGCAGGCGGATCTCGTCAGCGAGCAGCTCGGGATGATCCGCCGCGTTAGTGCGCACTACTATCCCGTAACGCCCGCCGCGCGCGGCCTGTGCAGTTTCGCGGAGCTGCCCGCGCAGACTTCCGCCGATTTTTTTGGAGACGCCCAGTTTCCTATCCGGGTACGTAGCTACGCAGCATATGCCGGGCAGCGACAGGGCCGACGTCACGCGCGGTTCCTTTCCCCGCATGGCCTCCTTTTCGACCTGGACCAGTATCTCGTCACCCTGAGATAAGCCGGAGGCATGGCAATGCCTGACATAAACCGGCTCCGCCGACGACGACAATGGCAGGAAGCATTTCCTGCCAGCGCCGATATCGACGAACGCGGCGTCTATGTTTTTGGCGATGTTCATGACGCGGGCCGTATAGATATCTCCCAGAATCTGTCCGTCCTCCGGCACGCGGCTTGCCTCTATAAGGACGCCGCCCTCAAAAATGCCGCATATCATGACCGGCACGCCGCCGCCGCCCGTCTCTGTCCTTGTTATGACGATGCGCCGGCTCACCTGACCGTCTCCCCGCAGTCATTTAATGATATAAATCCAGTTTCAGGCGACCCGGTATAGACGTCGTGCCGATGGATGCTAAACGCCAGAGGGTCCCATTCCAAGCCTAGAAAACGGAAAAAATGTTCCATCACGAACTCCGGCTTTACGTTGTCCGTGCTGCCGGCGGATACCCTAAGGTAAAACGCGGCCTTTCCTCCGGCAGATACGGGCTCGAATGCGTAGACGAGCCGCTTTAGGTCGACCGTGACCTCAGATTTTTTCGCCTGCCGGACAGCCTCGATGCGTTCCGGCTCCTCATAAAACGCCCGGACGGCTTCGCCTGCATCACCGGGCAATGCCATGCCATATCCTTCCCTGGCGGTCATCGTATAGTCGGCGCATGTCACTATGGACATTGCCGGCTTTGCGCCATCCGGCAGCCTGCGGTAGTCCAGCACGGCGAAACCGTCCACCATCGCCGCGTTCAGATCGCGCAAAGCCCTCTCGGTGGTCTTCGTCTCATGCACCTCTATATCGAGATATTCCCCGCCGCTGGTAATCCCGACCCCGAGCGGCGCGGCAAACGACATTACCTGGTGGGGCGAAAAGCCAGAGGTATAGGCGATATCGATGTCCGCGCGGCGCATTGCCTTCTGGAAATACCGCATCGTGTCGAGATGGCCGATATATTTCATGCTGCCGCCCTTCGCAAATTTAATCCTTATCTTCAAAGCATACTCCCCCGCCGTATTTGCCGGCGCCGCAGCCGGAGCAGGCCGCGCGGCAGTTTGGCGTGGTCACGCCCTCCCTGGCGCGTTCCCATTCCCGCCGCAGGAAATCCTTAGACACGCCGGCATCGATGAAATCCCATGGGAACAGCTCGTCCGCTCCCCGTTCCCTCATCGTGTAAAAATCGATGTCGACTCCGGCCTGCGCGAATGCGTCCAGCCAACGCCCGTAATCGAAGAATTCCGTCCAGGCATCGAACATCGCTCCCATGCCATACGCTCGTTCTATCGCCGGCGCGACGCGCCTGTCGCCCCGCGCGAACACGCCCTCCAATATGGTAACATCGGCATCGTGCCAGTTGTAGCGGATGCTCTTATGGTTCAGCTGCGCCTTTACCGCCTCATTGACCGTCCTGGCCTTGTCCAGGTATTCCTCGCGGGCGCACATCGGCGCCCATTGCAGCGGCGTGAACGGCTTCGGCACGAAAAAGGACGTCGAAACCGTTATCTGGCATCTCCCGTTTCTCTCATCTTTGGGAATCTCGTAATAGCGGACGGCAATAGAGTCGGCGAGCTCCGCGATGGCCCGCACGTCCTCTTCATTCTCGGTCGGCAGGCCCAGCATGAAGTATAGCTTGACCTTCCGCCATCCGCCGTGGAACGCGGCATCCGCGCCATCCAGTATTGCTTCTCTTGTCAGTCCCTTGTTTATCACATCGCGCAGGCGCTGCGAGCCGGCCTCCGGAGCGAACGTCAGCGAACTCTTTCGTATGTCCTGCACGCGGCCCATCACGTCCAGCGAGAACGCGTCTATCCGCAGCGACGGAAGGGAGACATTCACGCCCTTGCCGTGAAAATTTTCTATCAAAAAATCAACGAGCTCCGCCAGATGCGTATAATCGCTCGAGCTAAGAGAGCTTAGGGAGATCTCCTCGTGGCCGGTGTTTTTCAGCATGGCATACGCGATCTGCTTCATCTCCTCCACGCCTTTTTCACGCGCGGGCCGGTAGACCATCCCCGCCTGGCAGAAGCGGCATCCGCGTATGCAGCCGCGCTGGATCTCCAGCGATACCCTATCCTGAGTCGCCTTGATGAATGGCACTACGGGCCGCTCCGGATAAGGCGCCCCGGCAAGGTCCGCTACGGCCTGCCTTTCGACTTTTTCCGGCACGTCGGGGTATTTCGGGACGAAACGAGAGAGGCGGCCGTCCTCGTCATAATATGGCTCATACAGGCCGGGCACGTAGATTCCAGGAATCTTCGCCGCCTCCCGCAAAAAAGCGTCCCGGCCGCGTCCCGCGCGCCTGCAGTCCCTGTATAATTCAAAGAGCGCAGGGTAGCTGACCTCGCCCTCGCCGATGTAGAACATGTCGAAAAAAGGCGCGACGGGTTCGGGATTGTACGCGCACGGGCCGCCGCCTATGACGATCGGAACGCCATCCCCGCGTTCCTTTGCCCTTATCGGAATCTGCGAGAGATCCAGAACCTGCAATATGTTGGTATAGCACATCTCATACTGCAGCGTGATGCCAAGAAAGTCAAAATCCTTCACCGGCTGCTGGCTCTCCAGCGCGAAAAGCGGGATATGCCTATCCTTTAGGATCCTGTGCAGGTCCGGCCACGGCGAATAGACGCGCTCGCAGTACACGCCGTCCATGCGGTTGAACATGTCATACAGGAGCTGCATGCCAAGATGCGACATGCCGATCTCATAGACGTCCGGAAAGCACATGGCAAAGCGGATATCAACGGATCCGGGGTCCTTTTTTACCATATTCCATTCGCCGCCGATGTAGCGCGCGGGCTGGTCGACGCGAAGCAGGACGTCGTCGCCGAGCGCGAGCCGCCTCTCAAAATTACCAAAGCCATTCATCGCTGCGCGAGCTCTTTCGTTATGTCTTCCCAGGTCACCCCGGCCTCCACCATCACCGCCATCAGATAATACAGCAAATCGGTAATCTCGTACTTCAGGTGTTCATTGCCAGGGGTCTTCGCGGCAATCACTACCTCGGTCGCCTCCTCGCCCACCATCTTCAGTATCTCATCCAGTCCCTTGTCGAACAGATCGCTTATATACGAACCCTTGGCCGGATTGGCCTTGCTGTTCATCAGCGAAAGATAACTGTTCTCGAAAACCTTGAGCGGATTGTTCTGGACATATTCCTTTTTCACGATCTCGTTGAAAAAGCACGTAGGGCTGCCGGTATGGCATGCCGCGCCCACCTGCGAAACTTTCGCCAGAATCGTGTCATAATCGCAGTCGGCGGTGAGCGATTTCACGTATTGCAAGTGGCCGGACGTCTCGCCCTTCATCCATATTTTTTTGCGGCTGCGGCTGAAATATGTCATCCTGCCGGAGCTTAGCGTCTTATAATAGGCATCCTCGTTCATATAGGCCATCATCAGCACCTCTCCGGTCTGGTAATCCTGCACGATGCACGGCACCATCCCGTCAGAGTTTTTCTTAAGGTCGGACCACTGCAGCTGCGGCTTGAAATTGTCCATCCACAGTCCGGCCTCGCTAAGCCTGGTCTTGACCTGCATGATATCCGTCTGCGCGTCGTTGAAGAGCGGCCCGCAGATGCCGCGCGCGTTCTCCCGCTCAAGGAGCGCGAATACGCCGTCGAAATCATATCCGCCATAATATACGACATATGGTATGTTGGACAGGTTGTCTACCGCGTCCAGCACGGAGTCGTCCATGACCAGTACCTCGTGGAACAGCTCCTGCATCTCTGACTGGTGCTTGAATATGAAGTCAACGTTGTGGACCGATACCAGAAAACGCTCCTTCCCATAGCGGCCGGCGGCCTTTCGCGCCATCTCGATGCATCCGCTTTTGGCGGCGTTCAGCATGATCTGCTTGCATCCGGCGTAAATCAGCATCTTTATATCTTCCAGCCTGCGGATATTTCCCCCTCCGCATGTCGGGATGTCGATCATGCGGTTCAATTCGCGTATCGCCGCCAGGTTTTTCTCGTGTTCGTCAAATTCGTCAGAGAGATCCAGCACGATAATCTTGTCGATCCCGCTGTCGTCGTACATTTTAGCGCAGGCGCGCAGCTCGCCGACCGGCGTGAAATCCTGCCTGCTTTTTACCGGACGCCCATCCTTGAGATAGAGCGTCGCGACCAATATCTTTTTGTCCATAGCAGATAATACCCATATACCTTCCCTGATAAACTCCAATGCCACACAGGCGCGGCGTCACCATGTAACTTATTCGAAGCGAACGCGGACAGAATTCGCATGCCCCGTCAGCCCCTCGCATTCCGCGAACTTTGCCACGTCGCGCCATACGGGCTCCAAGGCCTCGCGCGAATACGATATGATGCTGGATTTCTTCACGAAATCGTCCACCGAGAGCGCGGAGAAAAAACGCGCCGTCCCGTTCGTGGGCAATACGTGGTTGGGCCCGGCGAAGTAGTCGCCCAGGGGCTCGCTGCTGTACGGCCCGATGAAAATCGCGCCGGCGTTCCTTATCCCGGTCATAACCGTAAAAGGATCCCGCGTAACGATCTCCAGATGCTCGCTCGCTATGGAGTTCGCGGCGTCTACCGCTTCTTCCATGTCGCGGGCAATCAATATATAGCCATAATTATCCAGCGACTTTTCGATGATCTCCCTGCGGTCGAGGATCTTCAAAAACCCGTCAATCTCCTCCGAGACGCGCTCCGCCAGCACGGAGTCGGTCGTAATCAGGATTGCCGACGCCATCTCGTCATGTTCCGCCTGCGATAGCAGGTCCGCCGCGACGAACCTGGGATCTGCGGAGCCGTCCGCGAGAACCAGTATCTCGCTGGGCCCCGCGACCGAATCGATGCCTACGTGCCCGAACACGGCCCTTTTCGCTAGAGCGACGTATATATTGCCGGGTCCCACTATCTTATCCGCCCTCGGCACGCTCTCCGTGCCAAAAGCCATCGCCGCGATAGCCTGCGCCCCGCCTATTTTATAGATGCGGTCTGCGCCGGCCATGTCGGCGGCGACGAGCGTGTTCGCGCATATTTTCCCATCTCGACCCGGCGGCGACGCCATGATGACCTCGTCGACTCCGGCGACCCTCGCGGGCACTATGTTCATCAGGACCGACGAGGGATATACGGCCTTTCCGCCCGGCACATATACTCCGGCCCGGTGCAGCGGCGTTATCTTCTGCCCCAGAATGATCCCTTTGCCGCTGGAGTCAAACCAGCCATAGCGGCGCTGCTTTTCATGGAACGAACGTATATTTTCGAGGGCCTTGCGGATTACGTCGATCAGCGCGGGATCCGCCTCATCGTACGCCTCGCGTATCTCCTCCGGCGTCACCAATATGTTTTCCGGCCCTATCGAGGCGCCGTCGAACTGCCTGGTATATGAAAAGAGCGCCTCGTCCCCCCGTTCGCGCACGGCGCTTACGATATCTGCGACACGACTTTCATATTCGACATAATTGTCCGGGCTTCGCCGGAGAAGGTTTTTCAAGATATCTTTTTTCGATTCTTCAGTCAGCTGTATTATGCGCATGTCTATCTCCCATGTACCTACCGTCAGGCTTTCCCAACTGTCTGCCTGAGGTCCTCTATCAGCCGGGTGATCCGCTCGTTTTCCATCTTCATGCTCACCGGATTGACCACTAGCCGCGCCGACAGCGGGCATATCTCCTCTAAGGCCTCAAGGCCGTTTTCCCTCAGCGTGGAGCCGGTCTCCACGATGTCCACTATGACCTCCGCGAGTCCTACGATCGGAGCCAGCTCGATAGAGCCTCCGAGCTTTATAATCTCGACCGTCTGATGCTTCTTGTCATAAAAATAGTTCCGCGCTATCCTGGGATATTTCGACGCCACGCGGATCTGTTCATGATGGCGCAGCAGCTCGTCGGCGTCCCTGGGCCCGCAGACGCACATCCTGCATCTGCCGAAGCCGAGATCCAGCACCTCGTAGATATTCCGGCCTTCCTCCATTATGATGTCCTCGCCGACCACGCCGATGTCGGCCGCGCCATATTCCACGTACGTCGGCACATCCGGCCCCTTCGCGAGGAAAAAGCGCAATCTTAACTCCTCGTTCGTAAAAATCAGCCTGCGCGTCTTTTTATCCTTCATCTCGTCGCAGGTAATCCCTATCCTCTCCAGCAGCTCCAGAGTCCTCTCCGCCAGTCGTCCCTTGCAGAGCGCGAACGTCAGATACCGCCCGTTGCCTATATTATCCAATGCCTCAATCCTCCCCGCACAGCCATTCGATCATCGCGATGCGGTTTTTTTTGGCGTATTCCTCGCAGAAATCACGTCCACGCGGCGGTTCGCAGCGCATCAATTCGGCTCTCCCGCCGGAACCGCGTACCTTGCGCGCCTCGACTATCGCCTCCTCGAGATGATTCTCGTCGTATACGATAAGCCTGGCAGGACCCGCTATGGGCAGACGGATCTTCTGGCGCTCTATCGCCTCCAACAGCCGGTCCGATACGATCGCGAAGCCGATGGCCGGGGACTCCTTCCCGAACATCGGCAAAAGCCCGTCATAGCGGCCGCCCTTGACCACCGGCTCGCCGGTCCCATAGGTGTAGCCGCTCAGCAGGATGCCGGTATAATAATGGTATTCTCCCACCATCCCGGGTTCAAAAGACACGTAACGATCCGCGCCATATGCCAAGAGCAGGCGTTCCAACTCTAGAAGCCTCCGCAGCGGCGCCGCGATTCCATCATACCCGTCCGCAGCCTGCAGGAAATGCTGCAGCTCCGCTCCGGATGTATACGTACACCGCAGAAGCCTGAAACATTCCCTGAGATCCGGCGGCATATCGCGCCCCGCTATGAACTCCTCCACCCCGTAAAAATTCTTATTAGACAGAAGCCCCCGCAATTCATCCGCCTCGTCTCCGGTAAATCCGGCCGCCTTGATGAGCCCCCGGAAGATGCCGGCATGCCCGACGCTTATCTGGAATTCCTTCAGGCCGGCAGCCCGCAGGCAGTCGACAATCATCGAGAGAATCTCGGCGTCCGCGTCCGCGCCGCCGTCCCCCATAAACTCCGCGCCCAGCTGGGTACACTCCTTCATCCTCCCGCGCAGGCTGTGATGGTTGATGAACGTATTGCCCTTATAGCAGAGGCGCAGCGGCATGTCGCTGTCCATATGGTATTTCGCCGCGCAGCGCGCGATGCTCGGAGTGATGTCCGGACGCAGCACCAGGGTATTCCCCTCGCGGTCGAAAAACTTGAACAAATCCTTTGACGGCGTCGTACCGACCTCCTTGCCGAAAATGTCGAAATATTCGAACGACGGGGTCTCGATCGGTCGATATCCGTATCCCGTGAGGATGGAAAATAATTTCTGCTCCAGATAGAGCTTGCGTTCGCAAGCCTCGCCATATATATCCCGGACGCCTTCCGGGGTATGCAGCCCCTGTTTCATATATCCTCCGCTCTTTCCCTCAGATCCAGATCCGCCTGCAGGAGCTGCAGGTATGGCACTGGCACGCCGTATCCCTCCGTAAAGAAAAAATCCTCATCCAGCTCATCGAACCGGAAGCTCTTTCGCCCGCCACGCTCCATCCTCTGCCAGAATACGAGCAGCCTGCGCAGCGGCAGATAGCTGAACAGGTCGCGGCCCGTATAGTATATGAGGAAAAACGCGACTCCCTGCTGCCGCTCGAAGCTCTGCATGAACGCAACCTGGTGAGGATGTATGTTCTGCAGCGGGAAGGTGTCCGTATGGCACTCCTTTGCGTCGAAGCAGACCGGTACGCCCTGCACGGCTCCGATATAGTCCACCGTGCTCTTCTGATTGAAATATGCAAGCGTGATCTGCCGCGTATTCTTGTCAATATTGATCGGCGTAATCGGCGTAGGCACTTTTTGTATCAGGGCCAGGGAATGCGCGGAGTATATCTCGTTAGTCCTGTTGACTAGTTCTTCTAGGGCGGAGCCGCGCAGGCCCCTCGAATTCCATGTCGCCATCCTCTATACCTTAGCGCCGACAAGGCGCACCCACTCCAGAGCCCTCGTAAAATCCTCGGGCAGTTCTGCGGTCATTACCCGCCCGTCGGAAAATATAACGCGGTAGGCATGCAGCAGCTGGCGTTTCACGCCGGCCTTGTTTTCGAACAAGCGGTTCAGCTGCTGGTCGCCATATTTCGGATCGCCTATGACCGGATGCCCGAGCTGGGAGAGATGCGCCCGTATCTGGTGCGACCTGCCGGTGATTAGTTTCGCCTCTATGAGCGTATAATTGCCAAAACGCTCTATCGGATTGTATTCCGTCTCGATATATTTGCGGTTCGGGGCGCCATTTTGGAATATGGACACCGCGTTGTCCCGCTCGTCCTTGAGCAGGTATCCCTTGAGCAGCCTTTTCTCCGCGACGTCCCCTTTGACAAGGCAGCGGTAATATTTTTCCATCGAGCGACTCTTTAGCTCCGCCGAGATGTATTGCAGTCCACGCAGCGTCTTGCCGGCCAGCAGCAGGCCGGACGTATTGCGGTCGAGCCGGTTGCAGATGGACGGCCTGAACGTGCGCAGGTCATCCTCCGTGACGGCCCCGGTCTCAAGCAGGTAGGCAATCATATGCTCGTTCGCCGAGATATCCGAATCCCTGGCCTTCTGGGAGAGCATCCCGGCCGGCTTGTTCATGACAAGTATGTCGTCGTCCTCATATTCGATGCCGATCGCGGGAGCAGCCGGGACGCGCTTTAATTCGGCTACGGCATCCCTTGCGCTCTTTGAGAATTTGTCGAACGTCTCGTCCGAGAGGAAGCATGTCACCACGTCTCCCGCGGCGATACGCTCCGAACCGGTGGCGCGCTTCTTGTTCAAGACGATATTTTCCTTGCGCAGCATCTTGTATAGAAAGCTGCCGGGCGCATCGGGAAGGAGCTTTCGCAGATATTTGTCCAGCCGCTGTCCGGCCTCGGTTTCCTTTATCGTAAATGATTTCATCCTTTTCCCCTATGCGGCCCGCAGACACGGTAAGTCCCGTCTAGCACCTGTCCATAGCCGTCTATGAGAAAATCCGCGAGCCGTGCCTTCTCCTCCAGCAGATTGCTGGAATAGTCGTCGGTCACGGCACACACGCGCATCCCGGCGGCAAGGCCGGCACGTATGCCCTCGGGTATGTCCTCGAATGCCAGGCATTTTCCAGGAGGCACGTCAATCTTATCGGCAGCGGCAAGATAGACGTCCGGCGCCGGCTTGCCGCGCCCTACCTCGTTGGCTGTCACCGCGGCATCAATATAATCATAAAAGCCATGAGATTCCGCTACCGCGTCTAGCAGCTCCTTGGCATTGCTCGTGGCTATGCCCATGCGCACACCGCGCCCCTTCATCTCCCGCAGGAACGGCATCAGCCCGGGCTTTACGCCGACCTCGTTACGGTACTTGTCAGCGGCCATATCCACCCAGAGCTCCATCAGCTCCTCCGGGGTCTCTTCCAGAGGGAATCGGCGGGCGAAATACTCCGCCGTTTCCTTAAAACTCATGCCGTCAATCTCGCGGTCCAGCCCTTCGGGCGGCGGTTCCAGTCCGCGCTCTGCCATGAATTCTATGTCGACCTCCTTCCAGACCCACATCGAATCCACCATGGTCCCATCCAGGTCGAATATTATCCCCTCGATTCCGTCGAGCATACCCATCTCCAATCCTCCGCAAAAAAACGGCATCAAGCTGCCGAAAACCCGGCGGACCTTGATGCCAACCAACGCTACGGCGCCTCGCCGGCTTTTTCAACCGGCGGATCTGGCTGCTCCGGCTTCTCCGGCGCAGGCTCTCCTCCATTCAGCTCCGGCTCGGTCTGCGGCATAAGCTCCGCGCGGTTGGCCAGCACTACCTGCAGGGCATTGTTCAGCCCGGCCATCAGGTTGTCGTAACGCGCCTTGTATCCGTCTATGGCCCCGGTGAGTATAGTCTCAAGATTTTTCAAAAGCTCGTCCGTATATTCGATCGCGCCCATGCGTATATTGTTCGCGTCTATCGTGGCATTGTCCAAAATCTCCTGCGCCTGCTTCGTGGCAATCATGACGACCTCGTTTGCCTGCGCGTAAGCCTGCTGCATGATCTGATGCTCGCTCACCAGCTCCGAATGCGTGACTTCGGCCTGCGCGATAATCGCGTCCGCCTTCGCCTTGGCATCCGCAAGGATGGCCTCCTTGTTGCTTATCATCTTCTGGTAGCGCTTAATCTCCTCGGGAGTGCGCTGCCGCAGCTCGGCCAGCAGCTCCTCTATCTGGTCCTTGTTCACGATGATCTTGTTCGAAGAAAACGCCTGCGGCTTGCAGTTCGCGATAAATTGCTCCAATTCCTCGATGGTCTGCTCGATTTTACTGTTCATCATGCCCTCCATTTTCGACTGCGCGATTAGCCGCCATGCCGTATTTCTGCCGGATCCGGCCGACCAGCCGTTCCGGTACGAACTGCGATATATCGCCGCCGTAAGCGGCAAATTCCTTTACTATCGTGGAACTGAGGTATGAATATTGCAGGCTGCTCGTCAAAAAAACCGTTTCGATCTCGTTATACTGGACGTGGTTCGTCTGCGCTATCTGTAATTCGTATTCAAAATCGGTAACGGCGCGCAGCCCCCGGATGATGATATTCGCGCGAATCTCCCGCGCGAAATCGACCAAAAGGCCGTCGAACGACAACACGCGCACGTTAGGCAGGCCCTCGGTCAATTCCTTTAACATACTAACACGTTCATCGGCAGAAAACAATGCATTTTTTGCGCGGTTGTTCAGCACGCCCACGCACAGCTCGTCCACGATATTCGCCGAACGCTGTATTATGTCCATATGGCCGTTCGTCGGCGGGTCGAAGCTCCCGGGATATATGGCAATCCTCATGACGACGCCCTCCTTGATCCCTTTTTGGCTAGGAATACGTGCCGGTTGGTCTTATAACGCTTTTCCCTGATAACGCTGAAGCCTAGCCCGTCCGCGTAGGAAAAATCGGTCGAAAGATCCGCCTCCACGACGATCAGCGCCTCCGCTTTCACGATCGGCGATCCGGACAGGCTTGCGAGAATCCCCCTCTCGATGCCTTCGCCGTAGGGCGGATCCATGAAAATGATGTCGAATTCGCAGTCGCCCTCGAGCATCCGAATCGCACCTGCGCAGTCCGCGCACATCAGCCTGCACTGCCGGTCCAGCCTCGTAAACTCGATGTTCCGCGCTATGACGTCGCAGGCCTTCCTGCTATGGTCGACAAACACGCTGCAGGCGCTCCCCCGGCTGGCCGCCTCTAAGCCAATCTGGCCGGTCCCGGCGCACAGATCCAGGAAATACGAGCCCTCTATTTCGGGCGATAGGATGTTGAACAGCGTCTCTTTTATACGGTCCTGCGTAGGCCTGACCTCGAGGCCGGGCAGCGACTTCAGCGGGAGCCGCCGCGCCTTGCCCGCGATAATCCTCATATAACCACCTCCAGGGCTTCTTTGGCCGGTCACCCTTCTTCAAGCATCCGCATTGCCATGCCGATCGCCGCCTGCACTGCCTGAGAACGCACCGCCGCGCGATCTCCGTCGAACACGTGCCGCTCATGGCGCGTCCGGCCCTTATAAAAGCCGCCGATATAAACGAGCCCGACGGGCTTTTCCGTGGAACCGCCGCCCGGTCCGGCGATGCCGGTAGTGGACACAGCCAGATCCGCCCCGGCGGCGCCCGCCGCGCCCGCCGCCATCTCCTCCGCCGTCAACGCGCTCACCGCGCCGTAACGCCCCAGCGTATCATGCGATACAGACAGCCTCCGCTCCTTCGCCTCGTCAGAATATGTGATGAAACCTTCTCGAAACCATTCCGAAATGCCGGGAACGTTCACCAGAGCGCCGGCGAGGAGCCCGCCCGTACATGACTCCGCCGTCGTTATGGTCGCCCGCTTCTGCCCGAGCAATTCCGCCAGCCGGAATTCGCTGCCTTCAGCATTCATTTCTGCTCCTTTAAGACGTCCCTGTTCCTATATAGATAGTCGCAGAGGGATATGACGGTGAGGGCAAGGGCGGCCCACGTCAGCACCGTACCCAGCAGCCGCATGTACCGCTGCTGGAAATTCAGGATCAACACGACTGTCATCAGCATCTGGAAAACGGTCTTCCATTTTCCCCAGCTGCCCGCCGCGATTACTACCCCGGCGTCGCTCGCCACAAGCCGGAATCCGCTGATAATGAACTCCCGCGCGATGATGACGATTGCGATCCAAGCGGAGAGCCTGCCGTCCGCCACCAGGCAGACCAGCGCCGAGCATACAAGCAGCTTGTCGGCCAGCGGATCCATGAATTTGCCGAAATTCGTAATAAGGCCATATTTCCTCGCGATCATCCCGTCCGCCAGATCCGTCAGGCCGGCGGCGACGAAAATCGCGGCCGCAATATAATTGCTATAAGGCACGCCTTGCGCGAGCATGAAAAACACGAAAAAGGGTATCATAGCGACCCGCAGCAGCGTCAGTTTATTCGGTAGGTTCATCTTCATCCGCCATCTCCCCTATCAAATCATAATCAAGCGCCTTTACCGGGCGCACCTTTATAAAATCGCCCGTCATCAAATCGCTTTGGGTGCGGACGAATACATATCCGTCCACATCCGGCGCGTCGCGGTAGGTCCTCGCAATATATACGCCCTCGTCCTCCGCCATGCCCTCGACGATCGCCTCTAACTCCCTGCCGATGACCTCCTTGTTTTTATCGTAGGAAATCTCCTGCTGCAGCTCCATCACTTCGTCGCGCCATGCGAGCTTCGTCTCCTCGTCGACCTGCCCGTCGAAATCCGCCGCCGGCGTGCCCTCTTCCCGCGAATAGGGGAACGCGCCCAGCCTGTCGAACTCCGCCCAGTTGAGAAATTCCATCAACTCCTCATGTTCCGCGGCAGTCTCTCCCGGAAATCCGCAAATCACCGTTGTCCTAAGGCATATGTCGGGTATCTCTCCCCTTATAAAATCTATCTTGTCGGCCAGTTCGGACGCGGTAGTCCTGCGCCCCATCCGCCTCAATATCCCATCGCTGCAGTGCTGGATCGGCATGTCCAGGTAATGCGTTACCTTTTCGTTTCTTTTTATCGCGGCAATCAGCCCCGCGTCTATCTCCTCCGGATAGCAATAGAGAACGCGTATCCAGCGCAGCCCCTCTATGCGGTTCAGCCCGTCCAGAAGGCGGCCCAGCGACTTTTCGCCGTACAGGTCGGAGCCGTAGAGCGTAGTCTCCTGCGCCACCAATATCAGCTCCTTTACCCCATCCGCGGCGAGAGACGAGGCCTGCGAAAGGAGATCCTCCATCGGCACGCTGCGATACCCTCCCCTGACGCGCGGGATCGCGCAATACGTGCATGACTTTCCGCATCCCTCGGCGATTTTTAGATACGCGTAATGCCCGCCGGTCGTCAGCAGGCGCTTTTTCCCGCGCAGATCCGGCAGGCCCTCCAGAGGCCCGCATTTATCGTATGCCTGTCCCTTTAGGGCGGAATCCACGGCCTCCACAATGTCGTCATACGAATTGGTCCCGACGACGGCATCCACCTCGGGCAGCTCCAGCCGTATCTCGTCGCGGTAGCGCTGCGCCAGGCATCCCGCGACTATGAGGGCCTTTAGACGCCCGGTCTCCTTATACCTCGCCATCGAAAGAATCGTATTGATGCTCTCCTCCTTGGCGTCTCCGATGAAACAACATGTATTTATCACTATGGCGTCCGCGTCCGCTTCGTCGTCCGTGGCCTGGTATCCGGCGGAGCTTAACATTCCCAGCATATATTCGGAATCCACGCGGTTCTTATCGCATCCTAGCGAAATGAACAATATCTTCTGACCCGTCACGCCGGCGCATCCCCCGGATCTCCCGCATCATCGTCGAAGAGCGTCTCCTCGTCGCCGGTGCCGACATAGGCGTCGAACGACACGCCGGATACGTCAGCCGACGCCGGATTTTCCGCCTCCACGTCCTCGCCTAGGATCTTTACCTTTCCCTCATAAATCTCCTGGACCGCGGTCGACAGCGGCTTTTTCCCATTCGCGCCGTCTACCATCGGCTCGTCGCCGGCGATGAGCTGGCGGGCGCGCTTTGCCGCAGCTATGACTATGGAATAACGGCTGTTTACGACCGGCTCCTCGCCGACTTCGGACGTATTGTTTACGACTTTCATCAATTCTACGTAAGACGGATGGATCATGTCTCATTCTCCTTTCGCATATTCAGCAAATTCTGACCTCATCTTATCTATAAACGCCCCGTTGCGAGATACCCTGGCGCGCTCGTCCCGCAATATGGAATGTACCTGGGAGACGCATTCATCGAGATCGTCGTTTATGACCAGGTAATCATAATCCCCGACGACGCAGCACTCCCGCGAGGCGCACAAGAGCCTGCCGCGCACGGCCTCGGGAGACTCCGTGCCCCTTCCCTGCAGCCTGCGTTCAAGCTCCTTGAAGCTGGGCGGCATCACGAAGATGGATATTGAATCAGGACATTGCTCCTTTATCTTCCTGGCTCCCTGGACCTCGATTTCCAGAATCACGTCTATGCCGGCCGCGAGCCGGTCTAGAACGTATGCCTTTGGCGTTCCGTAATAGTTGCCCGAATATCGTGCATATTCCAGGAGCTCGCCGCCGGATATCATCTCTTCAAAACGCTCTGCGGAGACGAAGAAATATTCGCGTCCGTCCTCCTCCCCGGGGCGCGGCGCGCGCGTCGTCGCCGAGACCGACAGCGCATATTCGCCAGGATACCTTTCTATCAGACGCTTCATCAGCGTGCCCTTGCCTGATCCGGAAAAACCGGACACGACCGCCAGAATGCCTTTTTTTATCTCCATAGCCTACTCCTCCGCGGACGTTTTCGCCAGCCTGCCCGAGAGCGTCTCCGGCAGGAGCGCCGACAGCACGACGCGCCCGTCCTCCATGAAAAGTACCGCCCGCGTGCGCCTCCCCTGCGTCGCGTCTATGACGCGCGACTCCTCCTTGGCCTTCTGGACCAGGCGCTTCGCCGGGGCGGAATCGGGCGTGATCATCGCTACTACCTTGTCCGCGTTGACGATATTGCCAAAGCCGATGTTCATAAAGTTATTCAATGTTCTGTATCTGCTCCCTTACCTTCTCGATATCGGTCTTTAGTTCGATGCCAGTATCTGAAATCGACAGGTCTGTGGATTTGGACAGGATCGTATTGGCCTCGCGGTTCATCTCCTGCGCGATAAAATCCAGCTTGCGTCCGACTGCCCCTCCTCCATCCAGCACGCGTTCCATGCCCTTGATGTGGCTGCGCAGCCGCACGGTCTCCTCGTCGACGCATATCTTGTCGGCAAAAATCGCGACTTCGGCGGCGATGCGTCCATCGTCTATCTGGGAGTCCGCGAGCAGCTCGCTGACCTTTGCCTCTATCCTGGCGCGGTATTCGGCCAAGATCTGCGGCGATCTCTCCTCGATATATGCCGCGTATCCTTCCATGCGCCCTAGCTTCTCCCTCAGATCCGCCAGAAGGCGCGCGCCCTCCTGTTCGCGGGCGGCCACAAGGCCGGCGCACGCGCCGCGCACCGCCGTCTCAAGCAGCGACCAGAGCCCGTCCTCGTCCGCCTCCTCTTCTTCCATGACGAACACATCCGGAAAACGCGCCAGAGAGCCGGCCCGCACGTCGTCCTCCAGCCCGAACTCCCGCGCCATCCCCCGGATGTAGCCCAGGTACTGCTCGGCCAGCCCGCGGTTGTACCGGAGCGTATACCCCGCGTCCGACTCCTCTTCGAGAGTAACATACATGTCAACCTTGCCGCGCTCCATATATTCCTTCAGCAGGCCGCGTATGGCGGCTTCGAACATGCCGAGCTTTTTCGGCATCTTTATGCCGACATCCAGATAGCGGTGGTTTACCGCCCTGACCTCCACGGCTATCTTGCGCCGCCCGTCCGCCGCCTCGTACCTGCCGAAGCCGGTCATGCTCCTTATCATACAAACCTCCTGAATCCGCTTTATTGCACAGTCAAGGTTTATTATAAGCCATATGTTCACTTTCGTCAAATGTTTTGAAACTTGACTTGCGGCACCCTATCCATTACAATGGCGGAAAGACCGGCGCTATCAGCTTTCCGGCCAATGCCTGCAAGGAGGGGACATGCAATGGCTCTAGACGGAATCGTCATCGCGAATATCGTGAAAGAACTTAGGGAAAACATCATGGATGGGCGCATCGGCAAGATCTCGCAACCCGAGGCCGACGCGCTCCTGCTGACTATCAAGGGAAAAAACGGGCAGCGGCGCCTGCTGCTATCGGCGGACGCCTCGCTGCCGTTCGCCTACCTGACTGAAGAGAACAGGCCGGGACCCGCGGCGGCTCCGAATTTTTGCATGATACTGCGCAAATTCATCGCCAACGGCAGGATCTCGGAGGTCTCTCAGCCGGGGCTGGAGCGCGTCATCTGCCTTACGATAGAGCATCTTGACGAGATGGGGGACCTTTGCCAAAAAAAGCTCGTCGTCGAACTGATGGGCAAGCACAGCAACATCATCTTCTGCGACGGCGGCGGCAGGATAATAGACAGCATAAAGCGCATTCCCGGATCCATGAGCTCCGTGCGCGAAGTCCTGCCGGGACGCGATTATTTCATACCGAACACCAGGGAAAAATGCGATCCTCTCGCGGCGACTCCGGAGTCCGTCATGCAGGACGCCCTCCAAAAGCCGCTGCCCCTCGGAAAGGCTCTCTACCAGACCTATACCGGCATAAGCCCGCTTGCGGCGAACGAGGCCTGCTACCGCGCGGGGCTCGACGCGGACGCTCCCGCCGGAAGCCTGTGCGATGATGAAAAGCTGCATCTCGCGAGCGGATTCTGCCGCATGATCTCCAGCGTAAAGGAGGGCGATTTTACGCCGTGCATAATAAAAAAAGGAGCGGAACCAGTTGAATTTTCTTCGATAATGCTGCGCGAATATCTGGACTTCCAGGGCTTTAGCGTGGAGACGGACGATTCAATCTCGCGGATATGCGAGAAATTCTACGCTGACAGGGACCGCTATACTCGCATCCGCCAGAAATCGTCCGACTTGCGGCGGATCGTCTCCGGCGCCATAGAGCGCGATGAAAAAAAACTCGCCCTTCAGGAAAAACAGCTGCGCGACACCGAAAAACGCGACAAGTACCGCGTCTATGGGGAGATTATACAGGCATACGGATATGGCGTCGCGGAAAATGCAGACAGGCTGGACGCGGTGGATTTCTATACGGGCGAACCCGTCTCCATACCTTTGGATCCGCAGCTGACGGCGCAGGAGAACGCGCAGAAATATTTTGCGAGATATAATAAGATGAAGCGCACGCACGAGGCGCTAAACGGCCTCACGGCAGATGTGCGGGATGAGATAGCATATCTGGAGTCTGTGGCCAATTCACTGGATATCGCCGTGTCCGAGGAGGATCTATTAGCCATCCGCTCCGAGCTGGCCGTGAGCGGCTTCATAAAAAAGCATTCCCCGAAAAAAGGCGAAAGGCAGGCAAAAAGCAAGCCGTTCCACTACCGCAGCAGCGATGGGTTCGACATCTACATAGGAAAAAACAACCTGCAGAACGACGAGCTGACGTTCAAGGTCGCCAACGGCGGCGACTGGTGGTTCCATGCGAAAGGCATGCCCGGTTCGCACGTTATCGTAAAGGCCGAGGGGAGGGAACTGCCCGACCGCACTTTCGAGGAGGCCGCAAGGCTCGCGGGCCATTATTCCAAGGGCAGGGACTCCGAGAAGATGGACGTCGACTACCTGCAGCGCAAAAACGTGAAAAAGCCAAACGGCTCCGCGCCCGGGTTCGTCATATATTATACGAACTACTCAATGACTGTCCATCCGGACATCTCGGGCATCGCGTTCATCGAGTGAATCTCCGGCGCAGACCTCACAGGCATAGGTCCGCGCCGCCTTTCGCGAAAATCTCCCGCATTTTCTCCCGCAGCGCGGCATGATATGCCCCGCATAGCCCCGGATCGTCCTCGAGGATCTGTTTTACGCTGTCCGCTGCATTCTGCAGCGCCTTTGCGTCCGTGTATATGTCCGCGAGCTTGAAATCCATGTCGCCGGACTGGCGGATGCCGAAGAAGTCGCCGGGCCCGCGCATCTTCAGATCCTCAGACGCGATAAAAAAGCCGTCGTTGCTGCGGTTCAGTATCTCCAGCCTCTCCCTGGCGCGGTCAGAGTCCGAGGAGTTCATCATTATGCAATACGACTGGCAGGCCCCGCGTCCGACTCGCCCCCGCAGCTGGTGCAGCTGCGCCAGGCCGAAGCGGTCGGCGTTCTCTATCATCATCACCGTCGCGTTCGGCACGTTCACGCCAACCTCCACCACGGTAGTCGAGACTAAGACGTCCGTCTTTTGATCTTTAAAATCTTCCATGACCCGGTTTTTTTCCGCCGGCTTCATCCTGCCGTGCAGGCATCCTATCCGCACGCTCCCGGGGAGGCTGCGTTTCAGGGCATCGGCGTAATCTGTCACGTTGTTCGCGTCATAATTTTCCGACGCCTCGACCAGCGGGCAGATAATATAGGCCTGATGGCCGGCCGCCACCTCTTTTTCTATGAACGCGTAGGCCTTTGGCCGGTAATCCTCGCTGACCACGCAGTTTTTTATGGGAAGACGGGCCGCCGGCACCTCGTCCATCACCGATATGTCCATATCGCCATATAAGATGATCGCCAGCGTCCTGGGGATCGGCGTGGCGCTCATGACCAGGATATGCGGCTCCTGCCCCTTGTCCGCGAAAGCCTCCCTCTGCCGAACGCCGAAACGGTGCTGCTCGTCCGTGATGACGAGCGCGAGGTCGCCATATTCAACAGCCTCCTGAATGAGGGCGTGCGTGCCGACGATCAGCGCGTCTGGATGCCCCGCGATCTCCTCCCTGGCCTCCCGCTTCTGCTTCGCCGTCATCGATCCCGTGAGAAGGACTATGGTTTTTTCTATGCCCAGGCGCGCGCATAGCTCCCGCAGCGACTGCACGTGCTGTTCGGCAAGCACCTCCGTCGGGGCCATGATAGCGGACTGGCAGCCGCTGCCCGACGCGTAGAGCATCGCGAGGAACGCCACTATGGTCTTGCCGCTGCCCACGTCTCCCTGGATGAGCCGCTGCATGACCTCGCTCCCCCTCATGCCTTCTATGACCTCCCGCAGCGTCCTTTCCTGTGCTCCGGTCAGGTCATATGGGAGCTTTTCGATATATCCGCGCAGGAACGCGGGATCGGCGAAGCGGTGCGGGTTCTCCTTTTTCTCCGCTCCGCGCCTCTGCAGCTGCATCGACATCAAAAACAGGAAAAACTCATCGAATACCAGCCGGGCCCTGGCGAGGGACAGCTCTTCCTGGCTGCCAGGAAAATGGATTTTCTCGATAGCATAATTATATTCGGCCAGCTCATACTTCTCCCGGACATGCAGCGGCATATAGTCCGGGATGGCATCGCACGCGTCAAGCGCGGCGCGCACCGCCTTTGAGAAAAACCGGTTCGTCACGCCTTTAGACAGCGGGTAGACCGGCTGCATGGTGCCGGCCAGCGCCTCATAATCCTCCGGCGCGAATACGGTCGGCTGCTCCATCTGGAGCCTGCCGCCTCTTTCCGTGACTTTACCATACAGTATGACGGTCCTGCCCTTCTTTAGGCTGGCCGCTATATATGGCAGACGAAACCAGACCGCAGTGAGCCGTGCGCCCTGATAGGAGTTTTCCAAGACGGTGATCTGCATCGAGCGGCCCCGCCGGACCGTGGCCGGCTTTTCTATGCGCATAACTGCCGCGGCAACCGTGTCGGGACGCAGCTCGCCGATCTCTACGGCGCGGGGGTATCTGGCATAATCCCTGGGAAAATGAAGGAGTATATCGCCGATGGCGTATACTCCCATGTCCTGCAGCAGCTTCTCTGTTTTTTCCCCGACGCCTTTCAGTTCCCTGACCGGTGACGATAATTCCATAAAAGCCTACTCCGCTGAAACTATGTAGTAATAGACAGGCTGCCCGCCGTCGTGGAGCTCGACCTCCGCGTCGCCGTACTTGAAACGGATGTCCTCCGCAACCTGCTCGGCGGCCTCGGCGGACACGTCGGCGCCGTAATAAATGCTGATGATGCCGGTCTCATCGTCCACCATCTTTTCGAGCATCTCCAGGAGAGTCATCTCCATGTCGGGACCTACGGCCAGGAGGCCATCGTCCGCTATGCCCATATAATCATTCTCCTTGATCTCCCTGCCGTCTATCTGGGTATCCCTGACCGCGTAGGTAATCTCGCCGCTTTTTACGCCAGACAGCCCCTCGATCATGCGGGCCTCGTTTTCGTCCGCGCCCTGCTCCGGAACGAAATTGACGAGGGCCGTGATGCCCTGCGGGATCGTCTTTGACGGTATGACGCGCGCCACCTTGCCCTCGACGAGCTCCGCCGCCTGGTTCGCCGCCAGGATGATATTTTTATTGTTCGGCAGGATGAACACGTGTTCCGCGTTCACCTTCTCTATGGCCGACAGGAATTCTTCCGTGCTGGGATTCATCGTCTGGCCGCCCTCGATTATGACGTCCGCGCCCAGGCCGCTGAAGATATCAGACAGCCCGGCTCCCGCTGAAACGCTGACAAAGCCTACCTCTTTTCTAGTCTCTCCGGCCGGCTGTCCCTGCCCGGACGCGGCATCACCTGCCTCCTGCGCGGCCCTGGCATCCTCCTCGGCCTGACGTGCCGCCAGTTTTTCCGCATCCTTGAACAGCCGCTCCTGATGCTCCTCGCGCATGTTGTCAATCTTGATCTTGCTGAGCGAGCCGTGCTTTAACGCCTCCTGTATCGCGAGGCCGGGGTCATTTGTATGCACGTGGGTCTTCACGATCTCATCGTCGGCAACCACCACGATAGAGTCGCCGATGGAAGTCAGGAAAGACTTGTATGCGCGCACTTCGTCATCGCCCATCGGCCGGTCCAGCACTATCAAAAATTCAGTGCAATATCCGAACTTTATCTCTGCCTGGGTCTCCTGGGATATCTTCACTATGCCGCCGGACGACTCCGGCTTCACGAAGGCGCTGTAATCCACTTCCTTGCCAAGCAGCGCGTCATACGCCCCCTGCAGTACCACGACCAGGCCCTGCCCGCCGGAGTCCACAACCCCTGCCTGCTTCAATACCGGCAGCATGTCGGGGGTCTTCTGCAGCACTCGTTCCGCCTCGTCGATCACGGCCTTTATGAACACCTCCAGGTCATCCGTCTCCTCCATCATCTCTATGGCCTTGTCGGCGGCGCCGCGGGCCACAGTGAGTATCGTGCCCTCCTTAGGCTTCATGACCGCCTTGTACGCGGTCTCTACCGCCTTATCGCACGCCTCCGCCAGGACCATCGTGTCGATATAGCCATAATTCGAGATTACTTTTGTAAAACCCCGGAACAGCTGGGAGAGGATTACCCCCGAATTGCCCCTGGCCCCGCGCAGCGAGCCTGACGACATCGCCTTCGCAACGGATTTCATGTCCTTCTTTTTAAGCGAGCCGACCTCCCTCGCGGCAGACATTATGGTCATGGTCATGTTCGTCCCGGTATCCCCGTCCGGCACGGGAAATACGTTCAGCTCATTAATCCACTCCTTTTTCGACTCAAGATTGTTCGCCGCCGCGAGAAACATTTTTGCCAACAGCGGCGCGTCTATCCTCTCAATTCCCATCGCTTCCTCCTATAAATGTGAAACGGATCAATCTATAACCCTTACGCCCTCTACAGATATGTTGATCTTCCCTATCTTCATGCCGGTGAACTCTTCCACCTTATATTTCACGGTCGACGTCAGGTTGTCGGCGACCGTAAAGATGCTCACCCCGTAGGAAACGATGACGTGGAAGTCGATGACGATCTCGTTGCTGGCGTTTATCGACACGTTGATGCCGTGCGACAGGTAATCTTTCTTCAGCAGCTTCACCAGGCCGTCCTTCATATTCACGGCAGCCATCCCCACGATGCCGAAGCACTCCACGGCGACCGATCCAGCGTAGGTGGCGATAACGTCCGTGTCGATGGTGACGGTCCCCATCGTATTGGTCAATTGTCCATTCATAGCCAAACCTCCATATCTCCCATATTTCACAGAATGCATGATATACTAACGTCTATCATATAACATACCTCTGGAAAAATAAACAGGAAAGTGAAAAAAAGGCAAATTATTGTAACTATTCGCAGCCGCATGCCATGTCCACGCTGCCGCGCAGCTTTGACACGGGCTATTGCCTTTTTCATGTCGTTATGCTAACATTTACTATGAAAGCCCGGTCAGGCGACGCTAACCTGTATGAGCAAGTAGGGCGATAGCCCGGATTGCGAATACGGGTCGGATTGCGGGGTGCTGTGCGCCAGTGGCGCACGTTTAGCACCGACCGGAGCGGAGCGAAGACCGCAGCAGCGGAGCAATCCGCGGGCTTTCAAGACATGCCCGGTCAGGCGACGCTAACCCGTATGAGCCCTGCCCGGATTGTGAGAGCTGCGCAGCAGCGGAGCAATCCGCGGGCTTTCATGCCCTGCTCCGCTTGCGGGTTGTTTGAAAAATCGCATTGGATTCCCAGGAGGATGACATAAAATGAAGCAGATACAGTTTGCATACCGCGATGAACAATCGCTGGCGGCGGAGCTGGCGCGCGTCAAAAGATATTGCGACAGGCTGGCGGCAGGCCAGGCGGTATTCGAGATATATACGAAGGAAAAGGACGAGAGCCGGGTAATGGCGATTACTGACGTCATCGAGGAGCAGATGCCGGAGGCCTATTACCTCGGCTGCCTGACGAACGGCAATATTTTGAACGGCGAGTTCGTGGACGTGGATACGGTCGTGGCGTGCATCGTCTTCGAATATGATACGACAAGGATTGAGACGGTCCAGATCTCATGCTCCGATGACGATTACGAGGATAGGCTCGCCAGGCTGGTCGAGAGCTGCAACGCCGGGGAATGGGTAAAATGCATCGGAATGCTTACCACTGTGGAGATGCTCTCCGCCGGCTTTCTGGATTATATGACAGAGAGGCTGGATCCGCGGCTGCTATGCCTGGGCGGATGTTCGGCGGATCCCGACGATCCGCTGTTCAACACGGATTCATATGTATTTTCCAAGGGGCGCGGGATATCGCACGACTCCACAGTCTTTTTCATAATAGGAGGGGACGATCTGCACGTGGGCAGCGCGTATGTGATGGGATACGAGCCGATGGGCATGGCCTACAAGGCGACTGGCGTGGAGAACGCGGTATTCCTCCATACGCTCAACGGCGAACCCGCGATGGACGTATACAGGCGATACCTAAAGATAGAGAACAATGAGCATTTTTTCCAGAATGCGCTGGGATTCCCGCTGGTCATGCATGCGAACGGGATAGATTACCTGCGCGTTCCCGTGACAGTAACGGCGGATGATTCGCTCGTCATGTCCGGAGAGATCATCCCGGGCAGCACCATACGGCTCTCTTATGGCAACCAGACCAATATCCTGCGCAATATCGACCGGGCGGCAGGAGAATTTGCAAAGATGGCGCCGCAGGTCATCCGGGTTTATACCTGTTTTACGAGGAAAATGTATTGGGGCAATGAAAACGTCGGGAAAGAGACGGAAAACTTCGATACCATAGCTCCCACAGTCGGATTTTTCACGCGGGGCGAGATCCTGCGGATGAACGGGGAGATATCCGCGTTGAATGCTACGATCGTGCTTACGGGCCTCCGGGAGGGCCCGGCGTTCCCGGTCAAATATCACTCCATGTTCGAGTCGAGCGACGATTCAGGCATGCTCTCCTATGAGGAGAGACTGATTAATTTCATCGGTGAGGCCACCCGGGAACTCGAGGGCGTCAACCGTGAGCTGGCTCTCTCCGCAATCATGGACAGCTTCACTAAGCTCTACAACCGCGAGGAGATCCAGAAGCGCGTCAGCCGCGCGGTCGCTGCGGCGCATGAATCAGGCGAGCCGATGGCGCTTATCATGATGGACCTCGACAACTTCAAGCGCGTGAACGATACCTACGGCCACGGCGAGGGCGACAGCGTGATCCGCGGCCTGTCGTCGATCCTCTCCGGCCTGGACGCGCAGGATGAACGCTACTCAGCCGGAAGGTGGGGAGGCGAGGAATTCATGCTGTTGGCAGAACGGTGCAGCGAGGAGGACGCGTATGCCCTGGCGGAAAAGATCCGCGGCGATTTTTCGGATCTGATTTTTCCGAAAGCCGGCAGGCAGAGCGTCAGCCTGGGATATACTATGATGCGTGAGAATGATACTATGGACAGCATCTGCGTGCGGGTGGACAAGGCTCTCTACCGCGCCAAGGGCAGCGGCAAAAACCGGGTCGAGCGGCTGTAAACGGAGATTTGCGGATAGCGGCAGAAAAAGCGCGAGGCTCAGCCTTGCGCTTTTTCTGCCTGGCAGGCCAGCGCGGCCTCCACGAATCCCCGGAAAAGCGGATGCGGGCGGTTCGGACGGGATTTGAGCTCAGGATGGGCCTGCGTGGCGATAAACCATGGGTGGTCCGTCAGCTCTATCATCTCAATGATGCGCCCATCCGGCGAGATGCCGCTAAGCAGCATGCCGCGGTCCGTCAATGCCTGACGATAGTCGTTATTGACCTCGTAGCGGTGGCGGTGGCGCTCGTCAATAACCTCGCTCCCATAGAGCGCGTAGGCTTTAGAGCACGGATTCAGCCTGCAGGGATATGAACCCAGCCGCAGCGTGCCGCCGATATCGCCGTCGGCATCCTGGTCGGGCATCAGCGCGATGACCGGATGCGTCGTCTGGGGATCAAGCTCCGTGCTGTGCGCATCGGAATATCCGCAGACATTTCGGGCGAATTCTATGATTGATACCTGCATTCCCAGGCATAGCCCGAGATACGGGATGTTTTGTTCGCGGGCATAACGGCATGCCGAAATCATGCCCTCCACGCCGCGCATCCCGAATCCGCCGGGTATCAGGATCCCGCAGACGCCGCCCAGAAGTTCCGCCGCGTTGTCGTCGGTCACCCGCTCGGAGTCGACCCATTCTATGGTTACGGTGGAATGGCTGGCTATGCCGCCATGCTTCAGTGCCTCCACGACGGAGATGTACGCATCGTGCAGCTGGGTATATTTTCCGACCAGGGCAATCGTCACGTCTTTTGTCGGGTGGCGCAGCGCGTCGACCATTTCGATCCAATCGTCCAGCGAGGGCTCCGGGCAGTCCAGATGCAGGCATTCGCAGGCTACTTTCGCCAGATTTTCTTTTTCCATGGCAAGCGGGGCCTCGTATAGATATTCTACGTCCAGGTTCTGGAGGACGTGCGAGCTTGGCACGTTGCAAAACAGGGCTATCTTGTCGCGGATGCCCTGGTCAAGCGCGTGCTCGCTGCGGCAGACGATTACGTCCGGCTGGATGCCCATACCCTGCAGCTCCTTGACGGACGCCTGCGTGGGCTTGGTCTTCAATTCGCCCGAGGCCTTGATATACGGTATCAGCGTCACATGTATGAGCATCGCGTTCTCGCGCCCTATCTCGTGCTGGAACTGGCGGATGGACTCCAGGAATGGCTGGCTTTCGATGTCGCCGACGGTACCGCCCACTTCGATGATTGCAATATGCACCTCGTCTGACGAATAATTGCGGTAAAAGCGGCTCTTAATCTCGTTCGTGATGTGCGGGATGACCTGGACGGTGCCGCCGCCGTAATCTCCGCGCCGCTCTTTCTGCAGGACCGACCAGTAGATTTTTCCGGTCGTCACGTTCGAATTGCGGGTCAGGCTCTCGTCTATGAAGCGCTCGTAGTGGCCAAGATCCAGATCGGTCTCCGCGCCGTCGTCGGTGACGAACACCTCGCCATGCTGGATGGGATTCATGGTACCCGGGTCGATATTGATGTAAGGGTCGAATTTCTGCATGGTGACATTGTAGCCGCGCGCCTTCAGCAGGCGTCCGAGCGAAGCTGCCGTGATACCCTTGCCGAGGCCCGAGACGACTCCGCCGGTGACGAAAACGTATTTTACTGACATGTAATGCTCCTCTCTGTGGATAATAACGAACATCCTTATTATACCGTTTCAGATGTGAAAAATCTATACTGGTAGATAAAAACGCAAAGGCTGCTGTTCACGGCCCTCCGCAAAATTGTTATTTTTCAAAAAATCCTTGCATAACCTATGCGCATCTGTTAAAATGAATCAGTATGGCTTGGGAGATTCCCGAACCGATTTAGGAAGAGCGAGGAGGTGCAGGTCATGGCAAAGTGTGCAGTGTGCGGAAAAAGCGTCTTATTCGGAAACAAAGTGAGCCATTCCCATAGAAGGTCAAACAAGATGTTCAAGCCGAACATCAAGCGCGTCCGCTGCAAGGTAGACGGCGGTACCAAGAGAATGTACGTATGCACGAGATGCCTCAGGTCCGGCAAGGTAGAGCGCGCCTAGGCGGCATTTTGGGAGTTCCCCGTACTGTGGGAGCTCCCCTTTTTTTACCATTTTTAACTATCTCCAGGACGTCGCCCGGGATTTCGATGCGCGGATTGGACTTTTGAAGCCGCAGCGGCATACGTGGAAGGAGCGCGCGGATCCGATGCCGCATTTCACGCCCGCTTCTTTCGGAAAATCAGCAGCTTGCTCATCACGTAATTCAGGATGATCACCAGTATGTTTGAAAATATCTTGACCCCGACGTCAAACAGGCGCATCCTGTCCACGCCGATATACATGATGACAAGATCCATGACGCCGGTGGCCGCCCTACAGGCAAAAAACGACGCCGCCTCCCTTAGCAGGACGTCTGCCGCCCAGGACTTGCTCTCAAACACGAACCATTTGTTGGTAAAGAAAGCGAATACCACGCTCGCGAACCACGCGACGGCGGTGCCGGGCACCGTCGGCATGCCGCCCAAACGCGAGCACAGGTAATAAACAAATATATTTACCAATGTCGTGCATACCCCGAAAAAAAGGTAAGAAAGCACGCTCTTATATTTTTCCAACAGCCGCCTCATGTCCGCCCCTCTCCAGTCATTGCCGTTCTTTCACACGGCAGAATCAGAAAATGCTCAAGCCTTGTCCGGATTCACGGAGGCATCGAGCATCTCCGAGAGTTCCTCTCCGGCCTGCTCCTTTACTTCCTGGGGGACGGCATTATCCTTCTTAGTGAACCTGTCCACAAAATCCGGCACCATGTCCAAAATCTTTGTTATGCCGTCCTGGTTCTTCACGTTGACGAGGCGGATAGAGCTTTTTTGGATGACGAGCACGGCCGATGGCTGGATGCGCCCGCCAATGCCGCCGCCGGCGTTGCTGGACTTGTCTTTTGAAAATGCCCCGGCGCCCACTCCGAAACTCACGTCCACCAGCGGCAGGAGGATCGTGTCGCCGATATGAATCGCGTCCCCCACTACGGTCTTCGAGGAGATGAAGCTGTCCATCCCCTTGAACAATGTCTCTACCGTCGAACTGAAATTGCTGTTTTCTGCCATGATAAGCCTCCTGTCTGTGTAGTCTTATTTGATAAATTTTAATACCTTCCGTATGACATAGCGAATATTTCCGTCGAGTATCAGCCGCGCCACGACTATTACGAGATGCACAGCCCTGACATGCCCCTTCGCCTCGGCCCATCCGCCTACATATGCCTTTTCAGAATCAAAATCGGGGACGATGCGGCAGCTCGCACCATACGCGAACGGGCAGACGCTGAGCGCGGCGGTCGCAAGGCCAGTGTTCGCCGGATCTCCAAGCGAGAATTCCGCGTCGGCCTTTATCTTTCTCGGGCCGTAGTGCCTCATGATATACCCGAGTTCCTTGAAAATCCTCCGCAGCGCCCCGCGGTTCCTTTCATCGCAAAATTCCGCCTTGACGCGCTCTATGGCCTGGCGTATGTCCCTTTTGGCGGACTTCTCCGTCCCGGCCTTTTTGCCGCGAGGCTTTTTTTTCGCTTTTTTGTCCTCGGAGCCGGCGCGTTCCGGACTTGGCTCCGACGCCGGCCCAGCCACTTTGCCGGACGCGGCGTCCGCGCTCCGGCCGGTGGATGACTGCTGTATGGCCTTTTCTGCCGTGTTTTCTGGTTCCCGGCCATCCCCGCCTCCGGCAGCCACGCCATCGCCGGCCTCCCGGGCATTTACTGCCGGCTCCTCCGGTCCCGCGGATTTCCCGCGCCTGCCGCGTCTTCCTCCGCTCCCCGGCTCCTTCTGCTTTTGCGGAAATACCTTGATATAGAATATCTTCACGCTTACCGGAGGAGCCCCTCCGGCATCCGGCCCGCCCCGGATATCCACCTGATACGGGACCGGCAAAAGCAGGATGAGCAATATGAGCGCCAGCAGCACGGCGACCAATATGAGCAGGATCAGGCCGGCAGTCTTTAGGATAGACAGAATAACCCCTAGCATGCTCCACCGCCATTCCGCGCCGCGCCATCCATGAAAAATTCCTTAAGCCTGAAATCTCCCCGGGCCTTGTAGAAGCTGCCGATTATCTCCCCCGCGAGCTCCATCGCGTCGTCACGGTCCCTTGCCAGGCCGATGACTAGCATGTCGCGCTGCGGATAGCCGCGCTGCTTTAGCTCGCGCGCCGGGATGATGTCGATAAGGCCGTCGGGGCCGGAGGAGAGCGCCAGCAGCCAGGCGCCGTTAAATATGCTGCGCTTTTCCGTCATGCGGATGATTCTTTTCTTTTTACGGGGCGTAATGCCCTCCCCGATGAACAGGTCATCGTACCAGATCATATTTTATCACAACCCCCGCGCGTCCTACCAGTATTTGCGGCTGCCCCACAGATTGCTGCGCTTTAAGTCCAGATATTCTCCGAACGCCCTCTCCAAAATCTGTCTCTCGTTGTTAAATTTTAATAAATGATATGCCTCGTGGTATTTATAATAACCGGAATCCACGAAATATTCCTCGCGCTGCGGCTTGCTATAATAACTGTCGCCCATCATCAGATACCAATGCACTTCCTTTTGCACGGTTCCGTCCGGCACGCTGAAAGAATACTGGCTCGTCCCTACGTACTTGATGATGGCGGCATCGACCCCGGCCTCCTCGCGCACTTCGCGGGCCGCCGTTTCCTTGTATTCCTCGCCAAGTTCTACCGTGCCCTTTGGCAATACCCACCCCTCGTACCTGTTCCGGTAGTTCTTGTATAGCAACAGTATCTTTCCCCGAAATATCACCACACCGCCGCAGCTCGTTGCATTGATCATTGCAATTCCTCCCGATGCGGTCAAAACCTACGGCTAGTATACTATTTATCGAAGTAAGTGTCAAACACTGTCTTGGCGATAGGCACGGCTGCCGCGCTGCCGCTGCCCGCGCCCTCCGCGATGACCGCGATGGCGATAGGATGCCTGCCTTTCGCGTTGGCGTATCCCACGAACCATGCGTGGCTCTCTCCATTGCCGCCATATTCGGCGGATCCCGTCTTGCCCGCCGCCGTATAGCCGCCCGCGGCGAGCGCGGACGCCGTGCCGTATTGCACTACTGCCTTCATCATGCGCCGCAGTATCTTTGCTTCCTTTTCGCCCATCAGCCTCCCATAGGCCTCGGGGCCGTATTTCCTCACGACGCCCCCGTCCGCGTTTTCGATGCGCTCCGCGAGATATGGCCGCATAAGGATCCCGCCGTTTTGTATTGCGCAGGCTATTAACGCCATATGGACAGGGCTCGCGAGCGTCTCGCCCTGGCCGATTGCCGACGCCATGGCGGAACTTTCATCGTCCCCGGGCGAAAAACTGCTCTTCGAATACGGCAAATCTACCGGGAGGTCCTCGTTGAAGAGCAGGTCCTCCGCCGTCTTCTTGAAACGCTTGCTATCAAGCGTCAGGCCGATATTCGCGAACGAGCTGTTACAGGACTTCGCGAGCGAACGCGTCAGATCCACCCTGCCGTGCGCCTCGCCGCCGTAGCAATGCAGCGTATATCCCCCCTCCGTGATGCTGCCGTCGCAGTCATATGAATAATCCTTATAATCGTCCGGATGCTCCCGGATATATTCGAGCGCGGTGACCAATTTGAACGTTGATCCCGGGGGATAGAGCCCCTGGCATGCTCGGTTTAGCAATACGGAATCCCCTTCGGGATCCGCGATGATGGAGTTCCAGTCCTCCTCTATCGTCCCAGGGTCGAAATCCGGCTTGGAAACCATGGCCAATATCCTCCCGGTGTCCGCCTCTATCGCGACGACCGCCCCCCTGTCGCCGCCTAGCGCGCCGTATGCCGCGCGCTGCACGCCGTCGTCGAGCGTCGTCACCAGCGTGTCGCCTGGGTTTTTTTTGCCCGCGATGTCGTATGCCGCCTTTTCCAGAAAAAACGTATGCGACCGCAGCAGTTCGAAGTCATATTCCGCCTCAAGCCCCGACTTGCCATTATCCGCAAATCCTACGACGTGCGCATATGTCCTGCCCGCCGGATATTCGCGCTCCTCGCTCCCGTCCTCCGCGATGCTTGTCGTCGCGAGCAGCGTCCCGTCCGACGAGACGATGTCGCCCCGGACGACGTGCGCGGAGAATCCCTCGAGGCGCTTATTGTAAGGATTGTCAATGAACTGCTCGCTGCGGAAGATCTGGAAATAGCAGAAATAGCCGATCATCGCGATGAATATCCCGATAAAGGCGTACGCGATCGCGGCAAACTCCCTATTCTTGTCTTTCGGCGGCTTGCGGCGCCCCTTCTCCGGCATCCCGCCTTCTTCTTTCATATCCCTTTCCATCTGCGGCCTCGTCCTCCCTGATAATATAAAGCCCCTGGATTATCGCGAAAATAAGAAACGTCGCCAAAAGCGAGCTGCCCCCGTAGCTCACGAGCGGCAAAGTCACCCCGGTGGACGGGATGAATTTAATCGCGCCGCCGACCGCGAGGAACACCTGGAATCCGTAGGCGGTGCCGAGGCCTAAAGCCACCAGCCGGTAAAATCTGTCGCGAATCTGCATCGCGATATTCAAAAACATCAGATAGCAGGCCGCGCATACCAGAATCAGGCAGATCGCGAAAAGTCCGCCAAGCTCCTCGGATATCGCGGAAAACACGAAATCCTCGTCCGCGACCGGTATCCTGTCCGGCATTCCCTGAAACAGCCCCATGCCGAACCATCCGCCGGTGCCTATCGCAAAAAGCGACTGGCAGATCTGATATCCCTGGTCTTCTATGAGCGGCAGCGGATCCCGCCAGGCCATGACGCGCGTCCGGACATGCGAAAAGAGCTTGTACGCCCCGAACGCGGCTATGGCGCCCGCCGCCGTTCCGGCGGCGAGATATCCCGCATTCCTGGTGGCCGCGTAGAGCATGACCAGGTATACGGCGAAAAAGACCGCCGCGCTGCCCAGATCCTTGGACGCGACAAGGATCAATACGTGGAGCGCCGCAAGCCCGGTCGTTATGGCGACCTGCTTGAATTCGACCGAGCGGTAAAACATCGCCGCAATGAAGAAAACGAACAATATTTTTATAAATTCGGACGGCTGCACGCTGACCGGGCCAAGGGTAATCGAGAGCCTCGCGCCATAATCCGTCTTTCCGGCAACGTCGACTATAAGCAGCGCCGCGATGCCGATGAACGCGTACAGGTATGGCAGATTACGTAGGACGTATACGCGCCTGATGATAAACGGCACCAGCATGGTCGCGGCGACCGCCAATATGGCGAATATAAATTGACGCGACGCTTTCTCCCCGTCCAGCCTGGTCAGGATGATGAATCCTATCACCAGGAGCATGCACAGGTTATTCGTCAGGAGCTGCGACGCCTTTCCATACAGGTGGTTATAGATCAGGCGGATCGCCGCTAGCAGCAGGACCTGGGCCAGCCAGAAAGCGACGACCCCCGGCTCGCGTTCCTTCGCGAATATGACCGCGTAGGCGTCCAGGTGAATCAGGAAAAGAAAACAGGCCTGCCTGCGGAATTTGCGCCTTATTCGCGCCGGCCTCCCATCGCTTTTTAACACCGAGAAACATTCATAGGCATAGCAGGCGAACAGTATAATCATCAGATATTTGGAAACTTCCGTGATAAGCCTGGTCATAGCGCACCCCTCTTGAAACGTCCGCGCGTGCTCTCCCCCGAAAATGGCCTTATATCCGTCTCCCTGCCCAGGACCTGCCGCTCGTATGCCGCGAGGACGGATCTGACGAGCTCCGCGGATTCCACGGTAAAGTCCATCCGGTATAATTCCGGCATTATCCGCCTAGCCTCGCCCCAATGGCCTTCCGAAAAGAGCATCATCGGAAGCGGATTGTAGATTACGCTAGTACAGGAAACGCAATAATTTTTAACCGGCAAATGCCTGCCCTGCCGGTCAGTCAGCCACATGACGCGGGGAGAGCCGCACCCCTCCCGCCTTGCGGGGCATTGCGCGGATGCCATGAATGGCGCGTGGCCATATATCGCGAGGACCGCGCCATCCATAGGCAGCCCGCGCAGATGCGCCGCGTCCAGCTCCAGCGGCAGCGAATGATATACATATCCCAGCCCGCGGAAAAATTCCCACGCCCGCGCGGACCATGTATATATCTGGCCGTCAAGCCATACCAATGCCGGATCTATCCCATATTCATGCAGAAATCCGAGCGTGTCATAATTTTTTGCAAGAAATCCTGCAACCATTCCGCATGATTGCAACTCCAGTATGCAATTTCGCATCGCCCGCCCGAACATATCCCGGGTCATTAGCCGGAGCGCGGACGGCATGCCGAGAATCAGCCGCTTGCCGTTATCGCGGCAAATACCGGCGGCCTCCATGGCAAAATCCTCGATGCTGCCGGCCGCGGCCTGCAGCTCCAGCCCGATGACGCCCACATAATCCTTTGAAGCACAGAGCCTGGCCTGCTCCATCGTGTCGCATACGGCAAATATCCGGCCTTCCGGGCCGGGCGCTTTGGGCGCGCCATCTTTGCCTGCCGGGCCACGGACGGTTATCACGCGCGGTCCGCCTGTCGTGCCTCCTAGACGAATCCCGCACGTTCCGTCCCTGCCGCCGTCTCCGTCTATCATATCCTCCGCCCGATGCCCCGCGGCATCCCTTCGATACGGCGAAAGCAGCGCGTTTCGCAGGGATGAGACCGCGTCGCGGCGAAGCTTGCGCAGGGAGCTCTTCTGAATGAAGCACTCGCCCTCCATATGAACGTCCAGCCGCGTGAATTCGAAACCCGTATCCCCGGTCTGGCGTATGACGCGCTCCACCTCCTCTGCGGACACCGGCGCGCTAATGGCATTTTTTGCGACGTCCCCCTCGATAGTGACGGAGGATTTGGTCAAGGCATCCTCCAGGCGAAGGCTCGCCGGCTCTCCCGGACGGATCTGGCATGTCCCGGATATGCCGCGCGCATCCACGGCTTGCTGCATCTCCTGGCCTGGATCCGACGACTCGTGCCCGGGAGAATCCAGGCTTAGCATGGCACGACCAGTCACGCCCCTCAAATATCCGTCCGTGAATCCGCAGCGGTTTCCCAGATCCATCAGCCTCTGCATGTCATCCTGCCCGACGGCAAAATGCGAGAGGGCGCGCAGCCGCGACGGATCCGGTTTTTCCGCCCACCTATCGTCCAGATAAGGCTCAATCATGTCCAGATATTTGCGGTAAATCGCCGTCACGCCGGCGGCATATCCCGCCTGCTTCATTCTCCCCTCAATCTTTAGCGAATCCGCGCCGGCGCAGATAATCTCCGGCAGTAAATCCAGGGCGCAAAGGTCCTTCATGCTCAGCGGATACTTATCCGCCGTTTCCGGATCTCCCGGTATGGCATAAGGCAGGCGGCACGGCTGGGCGCACCGGCCCCTGTTCCCGCTCCTCGCGCCGATCATGCTGCTGAAAAGGCACTGCCCGGAATAGCAATAGCACAACGCCCCATGGACAAAGCATTCCAATTCTATCGATACCGCATCATTTATCGCGCGGATCTCCTCTATCGAAAGCTCCCGCGCCAGCACGGCGCGGGAGGCGCCGGCATCCTGCCAGAACCTAGCCCCGCCCGCTCCGGCTATAGACGTCTGCGTGCTCGCATGCACATCCAGCCCGGGGAAATGCCGCCGCAGGAAGGAAAACACGCCGGCGTCCTGGACGATGGCGGCATCCAGCCCCCGCTCATATAGCGGGAGCATATAATCGTAGAGCTGTCCCTCTAGTTCTTCCTCTTTAAGCAGCGTGTTTACTGCCAGATGAATCTTTTTCCCATGGAGATGGACATAATCGATCGCGTCTAGCAGCTCCCCGTCTGTAAAATTTTTCGCATATGCCCTGGCCCCGAACCGGTTTCCGCCGACATAGACGGCATCCGCGCCGGCCGCGCAGACCGCCCGCAGCGCCTCATAAGAGCCAGCCGGCGCCAGCAATTCGATTTTTTTCATGGCGGGACTAGCTTAGCAGCACTTCCTCGAGGTCAGCCGTGAGCCGCTCGTTCTTTTGCTCGAGTTCGCGCTTTTCTTTTTCCAGAGAAGCGATCTGCTCCTGCATCTGCTCGTTCTGCGACTTGACCAGCTCCAGCTTCGTGTTCGCGTCGGCAATCTTGCCATTTGCATCGTCAAGCTGCATCTGCGCCTCCACCAGCTGGTGCTTCAGGTCAAATATCTCCTTTTCAAGCTCTGAAAACTTGGTCCCGGCACTGCCCGCCTGCTCTTTCGCCTTGAAATAGTCGTCGGCAAGGTTCAGGTTGAGCATGACATTCCTCATGTCCTGCGGGATGCGCTTGTACGAATCCTGCTGGTTCATCTCGGTAATTTTCTGGTTGATATAGCCGGCGACGCGCTGCAGATATTCCTCCTCCTCAAAGCCGCTCAGATTATACTCCCGATGATCGATCTCCACGACCGTCGTTTTTTTCGTTGGCATATACTCTCCTCCCATGTGATCCTCGTCAGCCGTCGGTCCAGCCCAGCCCGAAATGCTTGTAACACATGTCGGTCGCCACACGGCCCTTCGGCGTCCGGTTGATAAAGCCGTTCATCACCAGATATGGCTCGTAGACATCCTCGATCGTGCCGGCATCCTCCCCGACCGCCGCCGCCAGCGTGTCCAGGCCGACCGGCCCGCCGGAAAATTTGTCTATAATCGTCGTCAGTATCTTGCGGTCGCAGACGTCCAGGCCCATCTTATCCACCTCGAGCAGATCCAGGGCGAGGCCGGCCACGTCCTCGGTAATCTTCCCGTCGTATTTGACCTGCGCGAAGTCCCTGACGCGCTTCAATAGGCGGTTCGCAAGCCTCGGCGTGCCGCGCGAACGCCGCGCGAGCTCATAGGCGCCACCGCCGTCTATCTCCACGCCCAGTTTTTTCGCGGAATTAAGGATAATCGTCTCAAGCTCGTCCACGGTATAAAATTCCAGATGGTGCATCACGCCGAAACGGTCGCGCAGCGGCGCCGAGAGCAGCCCCGCCCGCGTCGTGGCTCCTACCAGAGTAAATTTCGGCAGGTCGAGGCGTATGGACCTTGCGGTCGCGCCCTTCCCTATCATTATGTCCAGGCAGAAGTCTTCCATCGCCGGATACAGCACCTCCTCCACCTGTCGGTTCAGCCTGTGGATCTCATCGACAAAGAGGATGTCCCCCTGTCCCAGGTTGCTGAGTATGGCAGCCATCTCCCCCGGCTTCGCGATCGCGGGGCCGGACGTAATCTTCATGTGCGTGCCCATCTCGTTGGCAATGATGCCTGCCAGCGTAGTCTTGCCAAGTCCCGGCGGGCCGTAGAAAAGCACGTGATCGAGCGGCTCGCCGCGCAGCCGCGCCGCTTCGATATAGACACGCAGGTTTTCCTTCGCCTTTTCCTGCCCTATGTAATCATCCAGGCGCTGCGGCCGCAGGCTTTTCTCTACCTTGACGTCCTCTTCCTGGATTTCCGTCGATATCACTTTGCGGTTATTCATACTACCTCCCGGTCGTTTTCAGGCAGGAGCCGTTATATGGACGCCATCGCCTTTAACGCCTGCCGCAGGACATCCTCGACATCCGAATCTGGCGCGATCTCGATTCCCTTGAGAGCCTGCGCGGCCTCCGCCGATGAATATCCCAGCGACGTCAGCGCCATCATCGCATCGCCGCGTACTCCCTGCGCCGCTTCACCCGCGGGATTTTTCGCGAATTCTTCATGCGGCGCCAACGCGTCGTCCAGTTTTAATTTGTCCTTCAGTTCCAGCACGACGCGCTGCGCCGTCTTCGCTCCGATGCCCTGCGCCGTCGCTATAGCTTTGGCATCGTCAGTGGCGACCGATATCCGCAAATCGTCCGGGGAGAGGGCCGAGAGTATAGCCAGAGCGCCCTTGGGCCCCACGCCGTTTACACCGATAAGCAGCTTGAAAACGCGCAGATCGTCCCTGGTCAGGAAACCGTACAGGACGAAAGCGTCTTCCCTTACCTGGAAATATATATACATCTTGACCTCCGCGCCGATTTCCGGCAGGTATTCGAATGTCTGGCCGGAAACATACACGAGAAAGCCTATGCCGTTGTTCTCGATGACCACGGCGTCTTCGGATATGTCGGAAAGCGTCCCCTTTATATATTGGATCATTTTTGCACCTTTTTAGCGGATGCCGCTAATCACAAGCCTCGCCCATATAGTAAAATCCCCTGCTCTCGCGCAGCCGCACCGGGACAATCCTGCCAATCAGCGACGCATCTCCCGGGAAATGGACGACGGAGTTGTTGGAAAGCCGACCGGTCAAAAGCGACGGATCCTGCCCGTTGACCTGCTCGACCAGTACCGGCAGCGTCTTATGCACCAGTTTGGCGGCCTGCTCTGCCGCGATACTTTGCAATTCGCGCAGGAGGATATTGAAACGCTCTTTCGCCACGGCATCCGGCACCTGGCAAGGCATGTCCGCCGCCGGGGTGCCTGTACGCCTGGAATAGAGGAACGTAAAAGCGCTGTCGAAGCGCGCCCTGCGGACCACGTCTAGCGTCTCCTGGAAATCCTCCTCGCTCTCGCCCGGAAATCCCACGATGATGTCGGTCGTGATGGCTATGTCAGGTATGGCGCCGCGCAGCCTGGATACGAGCGATAGGTATTGCTCCTTGTCATAATGGCGGTTCATCATTCGCAATATGCGGCTGCTGCCGGACTGGAGCGGTAGATGCATGTGCCTGCAGATCTTGCCTGAACGCGCCATCACGTCTATAAGTTCGTCCGACAGGTCCTTAGGGTGGGACGTCATAAAGCGTATGCGCTCTATGCCGTCTATCTTCTCTATTTCCCTGAGAAGTCCCGCGAAGCTGGCGGGCCGTTCCAGATTTTTCCCATAAGAATTGACATTCTGCCCCAGAAGCATGATCTCCGCCACGCCGTCCTCCGCCAGATGCGCGGCCTCGCGGATCACGTCCTCCGGCTCGCGGCTGCGCTCGCGCCCGCGCACATATGGCACGATGCAGTAGCTGCAGAAATTGTCGCAGCCGTACATGATGTTTATGCCGGATTTGAAGCTATACTTGCGCTTTACCGGGAGGTCTTCCACGATCTTGCTCGCCTCGTCCGCCGTCTCGACCACCATACCGTCCTCTTCCATCGCGCGGACGAGCAGCTCGGCGAATTTATATATGTTGTGCGTTCCGAAAACAAGGTCGACGAACCGGTATTCTTTTTTGATGCGCTCCACGACATGCGGCTCCTGCATCATGCATCCGCACAGCGCGATCAACATCCCCGGGCGTTTTTTCTTGTACCCGCCCAGCGTTCCGAGCCGCCCATAGACCTTGTTGTTGGCATTCTCGCGGACCGTGCAGGTATTATACAGCACAAGGTCTGCCGTTTCCTGCGAGGCTGCCTGGACGTAGCCTATCTCCTCCAGGATGCCGCGCAGCTTCTCGCTGTCCCGGGCGTTCATCTGGCAGCCGAATGTCTCCACCCAGTATGTCAGCGTCCGTCCGGCGCTCTCCACTATCCGCCTCGCCGCGTCAATATAATAAAACTGTCGCTGCGGCTCCGTGCAGGGCACCTCGGCCATCATTCCCGCGTCATTCTCCATATAGCCTCTCCCTATAGTTTCTTGCCTTGCGGCAAATATTCTGATATGATATAAAAAGCCCAGTCCCGATAAATGTCAAACCATCGGCGCAGGCGCCGCGGAAAGGAGGAGCCATGCAGCACTGGACCGGCACATGTCAAAACCGCGTAGCGGAGGATGCGCTGCGGTACATACGTCCATCCGACCTCTACCTCGATATCGAGACGCTCGGCTTCTCGCGTGATCGCCATCCCATCTATTTGATCGGCACAGGGTCTTTGATTAACCATAATATTATTTATGTAAATCAATGGTTCGCCGACTCGACAGACGACGAACCGGCCGTCCTTGCCGCGTTCTCCGAATATCTGGAAAAATCGGATGCCGACAGGCTATCGACGTTCAACGGCGATGCATTCGATCTGCCATTCATCGAAACCCGGGCCAGGCTTTGCGGCATCAGCCTGGACATCGGCCGCTTCGAGAGCTTCGACCTTTACAAAGAGATCAAAAGACGGGCATCCTACCTGCAGCTGCCGGACTACCGCCAGAAGACCATAGAGCGGTTTCTGGGAGTGGGCCGCGAAGACAGCTATAGCGGCGGCGAGCTGATCCGCGTCTATCATAGCTATACAAAGAACCGTGACGCGGAGGCGGCCAGAGCCCTGCGGCTGCACAATTTCGAGGATGTCGCCGGCATGTTCGATCTGCCCGCCATCTTCTCCTATGACCGGCTTTTTACGGAAACTCCGCGCATAACCGGCGCGTCAGTTGAGGACTACGCCGATCTGGACGGCCTGCCGGCGGAAGAGTTGATAGTCGAGATAGAGCCGCCATGCAGCCTGCGCGGGAAGCTCTCCTGCTCCCACCCCGTCTCGGGCGCGTATCTGCTCGCCTCGGGCGGCGCGGCGCGCCTGCGAATCCCCATGATCCGCGGAGAGGCGCGGCTATATTATGCCGACTACAAGAACTACTACTATCTGCCGGAGGAGGATATGGCAGTCCACAAGTCCGTCGCCGCCGGAGTCGACAAGGAATATCGCAAAAAGGCGACTCCGGAAAATTGCTATACCAGAGTCGCCATCACCGAGGAATTCCTCCATTCGGACCGGCTAGCGGAATATGTGGCGCATATACTGAGCGCTTTCCTGTAATCAGCCCTTCTCGAAAAAGAAAGATTTGTTCCTGAGGAATCCCAATTCCTTATAATTCATGATCTGTTCCGTGCTGCCGATGAAGAGCATGCCGCCCTTCACCAGCGACCTGTGGAATTTGCCATAAATCTCGTCCTTCGCCTCGTCAGTAAAGTAAATGACCACGTTCCTGCATACGATCAAGTGGCAGCCCGACGGATACGGATCCCGCAGCAGATTGTGCTCGCGGAATTCCACATGCTTCTTTATATCGTCGGAAATCTGGTAGGAACTGCCAATTTTAGTAAAATACTTTTTCTTGAATTCTTCCGGGACGGCGGCGATGCTCTTCTCATTATACAGGCCGACGCGGGCAGCCTCCAGCACCTGCTTGTCAATGTCGGTAGCGATAATCTTTATGTCGCGCAGATCCACGTGGCGGCTGAGCGTCATCACGAGCGAATACGGCTCGTCTCCGGTCGAGCAGGCGGCGCTCCAGATCGTCAGCCGTTTGCCGAACTCCTTTATCAGCCTTGGAAATACCTCCTCGTCCAGCGTCTTCCATTGCTCCGGGTTGCGATAAAACTCCGACACGTTGATTGTGAGGAAATTGACGAACTGCTCGAATTTATCCTGGTTGTCCTTTATCAGCGCGACGTACTTATCGTAGCTCTCCGCCTTGTTTTTACCGATAAGCGTGTCGATCCTGCGGCGCATCTGCTTTTCCTTATATGCGTTCAGGTCGATCTTGGTCAGGGCATATACGTCTTTTTTGAATTTCTCATAATCGCCCGTCATCAGTCGATTCCCCTTCCGGTTTGATTCCGCCTGAAAAAATCACTCGGCAGCCTCTGACGCTGCATGCTCCGCCGGCGCGTCACGTTTCTCATCGGAGAGGAGCGCCTTCATGCTAAGGCTGATCTTCTTGTCGGCCTCGTTAAAGTCGACTATCTTCGCGTCTATCTCCTGACCCACATGCAGCACGTCCGTCGGCTTCTCGACATGCTCCTTGGAAATCTGCGAGACGTGCAGCAGAGCGTCTATCCCTGGGGTCAGCTCTACGAACGCGCCAAAATCGGTCATACGGGCGACCCTGCCGTGAACCACCGTGCCAATAGCGAACTTCTTGTCAGCATCGAGCCATGGATTCTCCTCCGGGAACTTCCGCGAGAGCGCGACCTTGGTATCCTTGATGTCTTTTATGAATACCCTCACATTGTCGCCGACATGGAAAACCTTCTTCGGGTTCTCAATCCTGCCCCAGCTCATCTCGGAAATATGCAGCAGGCCATCTACGCCACCTAAATCTATGAATGCGCCGAAGTCGGTGACATTCTTCACCGTACCCTCGATCACGTCTCCCACCTTGATCCGCGCGAAGAGCTCCTCCTGCATTTTCGCCTTTTTAGCGACAATCAGCTGCTTCCTGTCGCCAATGATGCGGCGCCTGCGGGGGTTGAATTCCGTGATGACGAATTCGATCTCCTGCCCCTCATATTTGGACAGGTCCCTCTCATACGTGTCGCTGACCAGGCTGGCAGGGATGAAGACCCTGGCCTCGTCGACCACCACGCTAAGGCCTCCGGATAGCACCTGCGCCACCTTCGCGGTCAGCACCTCCCCGTTCTCGAACGCCTCCTCCAGACGCTTGCTGCCTTTCTCGGCCATCAGGCTCTTGTAGGAAAGGAGCACCTGCCCCTCGCCGTCGTTCACCCTCTTTACCTTAGCCTCCATCGTGTCGCCGACGGCGACCATCGTGGTCAGGTCAGCGTTGGGTTCGTTGGTATATTCGCTGCGGGTGATGATACCGTCCGACTTGTATCCGATGTTCAAGACTATCTCATCCGGCTTCACATCGATGACCGTTCCCTCCACGATTTCATTTTGCCGGACCGTCTTGAATGATTCGTCCAACATTTGTTCAAAGCTCATTTCTGACATACTTTTGAACCTCCTCGATAATATAATTTGGAGTGGATGCACCTGCAGTAATACCTACAATGCCAAATCTGTGAAGTTCAGTCAAATCCAAATCTTCCGGAGTCTGTATATAGTAAGTATCTTTACATTCATCCTTACATATCTCAAATAGTTTCTGCGTGTTGGAGCTTTTGGCGTCACCCACGACCAGCATCGCGTCGGACGCCCTGGCGAGCGAGCGGGCCTCGGCCTGCCGTTTGCCGGTAGCATTGCAGATCGTATTTAAAATACATACTCTATCATAATAACCTTTATTTCGGATAATTTCAACTATTTTCTCAAATTTATCGGCGTTAAATGTCGATTGCGATACGACGCACAGCTTTTCGCCATCGGGCAGCGACAAGCGCCGTGCGCCATCCTCGTCTTCTATGACGACGGTCCTCTCCGGGTCGCACCACCCCCGGATGCCCTCCACCTCGGGATGGGACGGATCCCCTACTATCGCGATACGTTCCCCCTCGGCGGAGTGTTCCGCCACTATGCGGTGGATCATCTTTACAAAATGGCACGTCGCGTCCAAAACCTCGAATCCCGCCCTCGCAAGGCGCTCCTGCTCCGCCCTCGATATGCCGTGGGAGCGTATAACGACGCGGCCCCTCGGCAGGCCGTCCAGCGGCGCGCCTGGTTCGATAAGTCTGACGCCTTTTCTTTCAAGATCTGCGACGACCTGGGCGTTATGGATGATAGGGCCGTATGTATAGAGCGGGCCGTCCGAATCGGCCTGCCCGTATGCCAGCTCGACTGCGCGCCTGACTCCGGAGCAGAACCCCGCGCTCTTTGCCACCCTCACCTCCACGCTATCCACGCTCCTTTATGATGGACATGACAGAAGCTACGACCTCCTCGATGCCCATATCGGACGAGTCGATGAGCAGCGCGTCGTCCGCGCGGCGCAGCGGCGAGGCCTCGCGATGCATGTCGCGATAATCGCGCTCTTTTATATCCCCGGCAATCCTTGCCAGGTCGGCGGGCTCGCCTTTCGCGGACAGCTCGTCGTATCTGCGCCTGGCGCGGGTCTGTACGCTCGCAGTCAGATAGATCTTCACCTGCGCGTCCGGGAGGACGCACGTGCCTATGTCCCGTCCGTCCATGACGACATTGTTTTCCCTGGCAAGCTCCTGCTGGAGCGCCACTAATTTTTTGCGTACCGCGGGGTAGACGCTCGTCGCGCTTGCCATGTTGCCCACATCCTCGCTGCGGATATGCGCGGTGACATTCTCCCCGTTAAGGAACACCTGCTGTGCGCCGCCCTCATAGCGGATCGTCACGTTCGCCTCAGCGGCGGCGGACGACACGGCATCCTCGTCGCCCCCGTCTATGCCCAGGCGCAGGAAATGGAAAGCCATGGCGCGGTACATCGCCCCGGTGTCAACATATATATAGCCAAGCCTGCCGGCCAGTATTTTCGCGACCGTGCTTTTCCCTGCCCCCGCCGGCCCGTCTATCGCTACGTTAAATGCCATGGTTCATTTCTCCCTTCCAGATTGATCACGCATGGCCGCGCTAAGTCCGGCAAGATAACCGGTCGACCATGCGATCTGCAGATTGAAACCGCCGGTGAGGGCATCCAGGTCGAGGATCTCTCCCGCAAAATAAAGGCCGCGGCACAGCCTGGATTCCATCGTGGAGGGGTCGACCTCGCCAAGAGAGACCCCTCCACGCGTCACGACCGCCTCGTTATAGCCGCGCAGGCCGGTCAGCGTCACATGGAACGCCTTCAATAGTTTCAAGAGCCTGCTCCGCGATTCGCGGGATATCCCGGAGACCCTGGCATTTTCCGGAATGCCGCTGCGGGCGGCTATGACCGGGATAAGCCCGGACGGAACCAGCCCGCCAAGCGCGTTTTTGAACTGCCTGCCCCGGTTTTCCTCAAAATCGCGAAGGATCCGCCTGTCAAGCTGCCCCTCGTCCAGCGCCGGCTTCCAGTCTATATACAGATCCAGCGGCCCATCGGCAATCTCATCGCCTACGAGCGAACTAGCCGTGAGCATCAACGGCCCGCTCACGCCAAAATGCGTAAACAGCATCTCGCCGAAGCCTTCATAAATAGCCTTTCCACAGTCGGCGGGACGGGTGATGCGCACCCGGACGTTTTTCGGCGCGAGTCCCTGCAGGGGCCGCAGATCCTCCTCGGCCGTCGTGAATGGCACGAGCGACGGGCGAAGCCTGGTTATCGTATGCCCGGCCATGCGCGCCAGGCCGTATCCGCTGCCGTCCGAACCTGTCGAGGGATAAGATCTCCCGCCGCAAGCTATAGCGACGCGGGCCGCGCTGTACTCCCTCCCGCCCTCTAGCGAGACTCCGCGGACCGCGCCGTCCCTTATCAGAAGTTTCTCGGCCTTGGAGTGTAATTTCACGCGGATTCCATGCCGATCCATCACCCGCCGCAGGGCCGCGATGACATCCGAGGCATGTCCGGATGCCGGAAAGACACGGTTTCCGCGTTCTACCACAGTCCGCATCCCTGCCTCTTCAAAAAAAGATATGGCCTGCCAGGCATCGAAAGTATAAAACGCGCTATAGAGGAATTTTGCGTTGCGCGGCACGTTTCTAAGCAGCTCCTCGGTATCGCAGGCATTCGTCAGGTTACATCTGCCTTTTCCGGTGATATAGAGCTTCTTGCCCGGCTTCTCGTTGCGCTCTACGACCAGGATTCTGGAACCCGGCATCCCGTTTTCAGCCGCAGAGATAGCCGCCATCATGCCGGCCGCGCCCGCGCCGACTACGACAAGCCCGTATTCATCCATCTCCATTACCCGCGTCAAAACGCATTTTCAGCGAATCATCGATGTAATCGATCTCGTCTCCCCCATAGACCTGGTATTCGTTCCAGACCGATTCCAGTTCCTCAAGAGTCTTGGCGACATCGCTCTGTTTTTTCATGCACAGCGCCACTATAAGCGCGTTGATAACGCTAAGAGGGGCGACAAGCGAATCCACGATGGAGGACATGTCGCTGCTCGCGATCAGGTTGCACGAGCTGTAGAGATTCATCGGAGAATGCACGCTGTCGGTGAGGGTGATGACCTTGGCGTTCCGGTTATTGGCGAACTCCATCGCCTTGAGCGCGCGCATGGAATATCGCGGAAAGCTGATGCCGACTATGGCGTCCTCCTCGTTTATGCGGAGCATCTGCTCGAACAATTCGCTGGAATTGTTCGTATTCAGCTGAACGACCCGCTCGAAAATCATATTCAGGTAAAAGGCAAGGAAACTCGCGAGCGGGGCGCAGCTGCGGATGCCGACGACGTAGATCGTCCTCGCCCCCAGCAGCATGTCTACCGCCAGATTGAACGCTTTCTGGTCGATGGTTTCCAGAGTGTGCTTTATTTTTTCAGCGTCGGCCCGCAGCACGGTCGCCAGGATCTCTGACTGCGTGATCCTGCCATAGGCGACCTCCATCCTCTGGATGGAGTCCAGCTTGCCGCGCACCATCCCTTCCAGCGCCCTTTGAAATTCCGGATAACCCTTATAGCCCAGCCGGGACGCGAAGCGCACGACCGTTGACTCGCTTACTCCGACGGCTTTTCCCAGGCCGGCGGCGGTGAGAAAGACCGCCTTGTCATAATTGTCGGTAATGTAGGCGGCAAGCCTTTTCTGCCCCTTGCTCATACCGCCATAGGACTGGTTGATGCGGCCGATAAGGCTGTCCGCGTTACTCATCTATCACGACCTCCCCCGCCACGTCTCCAGGAAAATCCACCTCTCCGGAAACCCCTGGCTCTTCGGGGGCATCCGTTCCCACGGAATCCTCAGATTCATCGGGGACCTCAGTTCCGTCAGGATTCTCGGACTCATACGGATTATCGGGGACGGTCAGCGTCCGCTGCTGCTTCGCGGGCTTCGGATTCTTCCCGTCGCCGTATGCCTTATAGGTTATTTCATAATCGCCCGGTTCGCTAAAAGTGAAGCTCTCGCTCTCGACTAGCCGCGCCTTCTCGCCGGACGGCGCCGTTATCTCGATGACTATGAAGTCGGTTATGTCGCTCCCGTCGCCCTTCTCGGCTGACACGCCCTTCATCAGGTCGTCCCAATACAACTCCTCGTCCGCTCCGTCCAGCAGGATATCCGCCCAGCCATCTTTGCTGTACATTAACGGCTTATTGCTCTCCGTGACGCGGATAAGCTGCTTTCCGGACGCCTTCTTTCCATTATGCGGATTGGTAACCGTATATTTTACGCGGTACTTACCGACCTCCTTAAACGTATAATCGGTACTTTTGCATGTCACATAGCGGTCGGACGACGGCGCCTTGACGGACACCGCGATCGACTTCGTCAGATCCCTGCCTGCCGCGTCCCTCGCCTTCAGCCCGACCAGCATATCCCTGGTGTTGCCGAGCTTCTTCGTGATTTCCGCCTTTACGCCGGAGAGCTTCGGCGCCTCGTTGTCCACTACCTTGTAGGTCACCGATTTGGACGCTGTGCGCCCGAAAGAATCGATCACCTTATATTCGACCCGGTAGGAACCGGGTTTTTTCGTGTCTACCTTGCCGGACCTGTGCACCATGTCCGTTATGTCGAACCCGCCGGAGTCTTTGCATGTCATATAGCCATCGCCAAACTTCGATCCATAGGCGAGCGTCTTCTTTGAGACAGTGATTACCGGAGTCGCAGATCCGCTCGCATATGGATTGCCCGGAGCCGGATCTGTCGGATCCCAGCCGGAATATCCGCTCACCTTTATCGTCTTCGGCTTCCCTAGAGGATCGTCGTCCGAATCCCCGCTGAAGATCGTGACGCTCGTGCCTATCGGGCAGTTGTCATAGATCCACTTGCTGGCGGCGACCGTAAGTCGGATGCAGCCGTGGGAAGCGAGCGAGCCTAGCTTATTATACTGCGCATACGCCTGGCTGTCGTTCGTCTGCGAATAGTACCACACTGAATGGAACAGCACGCCGCCATTTATCCGGGTGCAATATTGCCCGTAACTAGGCCCCTCCAGCAGATGCCAGCGGTACTTTGCCGGCGTCTTGAACGTCCCCAGCGGAGTCGCGTACCCGGCGGAACAGGTGAAAGCCACATATGGCTTGTCGTTGGACGCCGTATATACCGTAACGACGTTGGTACCCTTGTTTACCTTGATATAATACTTGGCATCGTCCGCGCGCACCGGCACAGTCGGACTTTGCAGGCAAAAAAGCAGCGAGAGGATAAGGACGGATGCCACGGCGCGGCATTTCCTGAATCGTAATCGCATAGTAAATCTCCCCCAGGCATTCAATTTCAAAAATAGGCCATTGCGCCGGAAATTCGCGCATGGGAAGTGGTTTTTGCGCTCATCTCCATTGCAACGGCCGATTTTTGGCTAAAAATCTTGCAGTATCAGACAGGGTACGCCTTGTTCTTTTCATCAGCGACGCTCGGATCCACCTTGGTCTGCTGCGCCTGCCGGTATTTGAAGAATTCGGTCGCCACCTGAGGGAACAGTGCATAGCTAAGCACGTCCTCGTCCTGCTGCTTCCACTGCTTCATTTCTGCCTCTATCTTGTCTAGTTCGGGTTCCAGGAGATCCGCATATCGGCAGGTGATGGCATTTTTCTTTTCGTCGCCCAATACCTTGTCGACAACCTCCGGGTTGAACGGCTTGACGGTCTGTCCGTACTTGCCGAGCAGGACGTCCTTTGTCTCCTTTGTAGCAACCTTGTAGCGTTCTCCCATCAGCACGTTGAACACCGCCTGCGTACCGACGATCTGCGAGGAGGGCGTCACGAGCGGCGGCTCTCCCAGATCCTTGCGGACCCTCGGGATCTCTTCCAACACTTCCATATACTTGTCTTCCGCATTCTGCTCCTTGAGCTGCGATACCATGTTTGAGAGCATTCCGCCCGGCACCTGGTAGAGCAGCGTCTGGATATCCACTCCCAGGACCTTCGGGTTAAGCAGCCCGCTCTTTATGCACTCCTCGCGGATAGGGCGGAAATAGTCCGCGATCTCCTTGAGGAGCATCTGGTCGAACCCCGGATCGTAGTCGGTGCCGCGGAACACCTCCGCCATGACCTCCGTGGCCGGCTGGCTGGTACCCAGCGCGAAAGGCGACATAGCCGTGTCGATGATATCGCATCCGGCCTCGACCGCCTTCATGTACGTCATTGAAGCCACGCCGGAAGTATAATGCGTATGCAGCTCGATAGGTATGCTGATGGTCTCCTTCAGGGCTTTCACCAGCTCTTCCGCTTTGTAAGGGGTCAGCAGGCCGGCCATATCCTTTATGCAGACAGAATCCGCGCCCATCTCCTCCACTCTCTTCGCGATACCCGTCCAATACTCGAGCGTGTAGGCGTCGCCCAGCGTATAGCTGAGCGCCACCTGCGCGTGGCCTCCCTCCTTATTGGTGGCAGTGACCGCTGTCTGCAGGTTGCGCAGGTCGTTCAGGCAGTCGAAAATGCGGATGATATCTATGCCGTTGGCAATCGATTTCTGCACGAAATATTCGACCACGTCGTCGGCATACGGGCGGTAGCCCAGGATGTTCTGGCCTCTAAAGAGCATCTGCAGCTTGGTCTTCTTAAAGCCGGCGCGCAGCTTGCGCAGCCTGTCCCAGGGATCTTCCTTCAAGAAGCGCAGGCAGGCATCGAACGTCGCGCCGCCCCAGCATTCGACCGCGTTGTAACCTACCTGGTCCATCTTGTCGATAATCGGGAGCATCTGCTCCGTCGTCATGCGGGTAGCAATCAGCGACTGGTGCGCGTCGCGCAGGACGGTCTCTGTTATTTTCAACGGTTTCTTTCCAGACATCGTTCGTTATCCTCCTTTATATTAGATTCCAAAGATAGCCATAAAGGTGCCTGCCGCGACCGCCGTGCCGATGACTCCGGCAACATTGGGTCCCATGGCGTGCATGAGCAGGAAGTTCGTCGGATCTTCCTCCGCGCCCACCTTCTGCGACACGCGGGCCGCCATAGGCACCGCCGAGACGCCGGCAGAGCCGATAAGCGGGTTTATCTTGCCGTGCGTGATCTTGCAAAGCAGCTTTCCAATCAGGACGCCCGCGGCCGTACCGAACGCGAATGCTACCAGTCCTAAAATGACTATCTTGATCGTGCTGACATTCAGGAATGCCTCGGCGCTGGTGGTGGCGCCCACCGACGTACCCAGCAATATGACTACGATATACATCAGCGCGTTGCTCGCCGTCTCCTGGAGCTGGCGGACGACGCCAGACTCGCGGAACAGGTTGCCGAGCATGAGCATTCCTACCAAAGGAGCGGTAGTCGGCAGTACCATGCAAACGACGATCGTGACTATAATGGGGAACAATATCTTTTCCAGCTTTGAGACGGGACGCAGGTTCTCCATCTTAATCTGGCGTTCCTTCTTAGTCGTCAAGAGCTTCATGATAGGCGGCTGGATGATGGGCACCAGGGCCATGTACGAATAAGCCGCCACCGCGATGGGCCCCATCAGCCCGGTCTGCCCCAGCTTGCCGGCCAGGAAAATGCTCGTCGGGCCGTCCGCGCCGCCGATGATGGAGACAGCCGCGGCCGCCTTGTCGTTAAATCCCATTAAAATCGCCAAAAAGTAGGCGACGTAAATGCCAAACTGCGCCGCCGCGCCCAGCAGGAAACTGATGGGGTTCGCGATCAGCGGCCCGAAGTCGGTCATCGCGCCTACGCCCATGAAAATCAGGGATGGCAGGATCGACCACTCGTCTAACTGATAAAAATAATAGAGTAATCCGCCAACGCCGTTGCTGGCATCCTCCGGATGGATCATGATGTCCGGATAGATGTTGACGAGCAACATGCCGAACGCGATCGGCACCAGCAGGAGCGGCTCGTACTCCTTCTTGATCGCGAGATACAGGAAGAAGCAGGCAACTGCAATCATCACATAGTTTCCTACAGTCAGATTGAAGAAGGCCGTCTGGTGGATGAGATTACTCAGCGTGTCTACAACGTAACTCATACGGGACCTCCTATTTGATTAATTCATGGTTGCGAGCAATGTTCCGACCTCTACGCTGTCTCCCTTTTCGACGTCGATGCTCGCGATGGTGCCATCCGCCTCGGCGACGACGGGCGTCTCCATCTTCATGACCTCCAGGATGACGACCGTATCGCCCCTCTTGACAGACTGCCCGACGGACGCCTCCACCGCGAATACCTTGCCTGCCGCCTTTGCCTCGATCTTAATCGAACCGGCGCCGCCTGCCGGAGCAGCCTTAGGAGCGGCAGCCGGGGCCGCCGCTACCGGAGCAGCCTTAGGCGCCGGAGCCGCTGCAGCCGCGCCGGAACCGCCCTCTTCCACCGTCACGTCATAAACATTCCCATTTACGGTAATCGTATAGTTTTTCATTTTATATTCCTCCTAAATTTTATCTTCTCTTTATAGAACGGACTACGAAGCCGTCCGCCGGAGCGCCGCTTGAGGCTGCCACCGCGGCGGAGATGACCGCCACCAGCTCAAGGCCGTCGTCAGCCGGAGCCGCCGCTGCAGGGGCAGCCTGCGCCGCCGAAACCGAAGCAGGAGCCGGAGCCGCCTTGGGAGCGGCAGCCGCCTTTTTACCCTCTGCCTTCGCCTGGGCCTTGTTGATGAACTTGAAGCAGGAAATGAGCAGGCTGATGATAATCAGCATGACAAAGACGGTGCCCATCCCCATCAGCGTGTTCATCGCCGCATTGGACATCGTCTCTCCCAGGGTGTATACCTTGTCGACGTTCACGTCCGTCACGTTCATGTCCTTGTCATAGACAAAAGTTATCTTGACGTCGCGATTCTCAAAACTCGCAGTCTGGTCTACCGTGGTGGTCCCGTTGGCCTCGGTCACCGAGGCGTCGCCGTATCCCTCGAAATCCCCCAGCTCGTCTTTTATCTCCGTCCATGAGAGCACGGCCTTCACCGCCGTCGGATCCATCTGATCCTGGTACGTCTCGTACATCGCGAGGTCGACGTCGCTCATTCCCATCAGCTGGTCGAAGAAAGAGATGTTGTTCGCCGACAGCTGCTCTGCGGTATATCCGTTATAATCGGTATCTTCATTGCTGCCGCATCCGACGGCCAAAAGGCACAGGCAGACGGCCAGCAATAAATATTTTCTAATCTTCGTCATAACCGTCACCTTCCCTATTTCGCGCCGTGCTTCTTATAAGGCAGATCCGCATTCTTCGTATAGAGCATCTCGAAAGCCGCAATCAGATACTTCCTCGTGTCAGCGTAATCAATGATGCGGTCCACATAGCCGCGCCTTGCCGCGGTCTTGACGTCGCCCTGGAGCGCGTCGTACTCGCGGGCCTTCTCGTCTATCACGTCCGCGGAGGCATCCGCATACATTATCTTTGCCGCCAGCTTCGCGTCCATCATCCCGACCTTGGCGTCCGGCCATGCGTAGACGATATCAGCGCCGAGCGACTTTGAGTTCATCACAGCATACGCGCTGCCGTAGGCCTTGCCCGCGATCACGTTTACTTTTGGAACGGTCGCGTTGGCAAAAGCGAACGTAAGCCGCGCCAAAGCCTTGGGGAGACGCCTCTCAGAGCATTCGCACGACGCCAAAAATCCCTCGGCGTTCGTGAACGAGACGACCGGGATCTCGAAAGCATCGCAAAAAGCGATAAAATTCGCGGCCTTGCCGCACCCGTTCGCGGAGAGCGCCGCGTCGAACTCCTCGACTTTCTCACCGTTATCATAGAGCTCCGTCGCGTTAGCGACAGCTCCGACCGTTATGCCGTTGAGCTTGATGAACCCGGTCACCATCTCCTTCGCGTAGCCGCCCTTGGTCTCTATGAACAGATGGCCGTCCGAAATCTCGCTCAGCACGAACCTAGGGTCGCCCTTCATCGTATCCAGGTGAGAGCATGCCCGGTTCAAGTCGTCGGCGCACAAATCGACCGCGCCGGCCTGGGCATTGTTTCCGGGGAGTATGGACACCAGCGAGCGTATCTGCGCGAGGATCTCCTCCTCGCTGCCGACGCCGTCGAGCGTCCCGGCCTCCTCGCTCTGGAACTTTGCGGAAGACGTATCGCACTTTTTAGTGGTGTTGCCGGGAATCGCGTTCGGGGAATTGACGAATATCCTGGCATGTTCCTCCTCCGCGAAGGCGAAGTCGGACAGCGCGGGTATTATCGCCATGCCGCCGCCGCATGTGCCGAATACCGCAGTAATCTGCGGAACCACGCCGGATGCCGCAGCCTGTCGGGCATACAGCGTTCCAACAGCTTCCAGCGCGTCCACGGACTCCTGCAGCCGCATCCCCGCGCAATCGATAAGGCCGATTATCGGGGCGCCCATGCGGACCGCCATGTCATAGGCCGCCGCAATCTTCTTCGCGTGCATCTCGCCTATCGTCCCGCCCAGAACGCCCGGATCCTGGCTGTAGACGAACACCAGGCTGCCGTCGATCAAGCCGTGCCCGACCACGACGCCGTCGGAAGGAGTATCCGTGTCCGACAAGCCAAAATCCGTGTTCCTTGCGGTGACAAGCGAACCGATTTCCATAAAGCTGTTCTCGTCGACTAACCCGGCTATGCGGCGCATCGCCAGGTTATCATTCGCATTACTCATTCTTTCTACCTCCGTATATTCTACCGCTTTTTTATCTAAAAAAAACCGTTAGTCCAAGTATATCGGTTTTGCCGCCTTTTTTCAATAGCAATCACAAAAAATTTACGGCATGTATATGTAATTCACGCGCTGCACGTTGCTCGCGTTGCCCTCTCCGTCCACTATGATGACGGACAGCACGTTGTTGCCCTCGGGCATCGGTATGGCCCCGTCATACTTCCTGGACCCGGTGGTCGGCGTGCCGTTCCACGCATAGTATGCCGTGCATCCGTCCGGCACCGTGATATGGATGTCCTGGGGCGTCCTGTATTCCCCGCTGTCGGGCACGACCTTGGGCAGGCCCGGCCGCTCGTCCTCCTCCACCGTGACGCGGCTTGAAACGACCCTGCTATAATACCCCTTGTCGCTGCACGCGACGGCGCGAACGTCGTAGTCTCCGGGAGATAGCGTTATCGGCGCATAATACAGCGTCCCGTTTTCTATGGGTTCCGTCCCGTCGAGCGTATAGTATACGTTCAAGCCCTCGCCGGCCGTTATTGCCAGCCTGTCCCCCTCGCGCATTACGTCCTCGGGAGCCTCGATTGCCGGGGGAGCCACCATATATTCCGAAAAAAGGCCGGCGAGCCTAGTGTCCGCATATCCGTCATACAGGTCATACAGAGATTCGAAATCTCCCGAATCCGCCAGATGGCGGATCAGTCCCGCACAGGCATATTCGTTCTCGCTATCTATTCCCAGTATCTCCCGGTACGCGTCCGCCTGCAGTCCGGCCTCTCCGCGACGTCCGTACAGCCATGCCTGCCAGAAAAGCGGGCCGGTATCATTCGCGTCCATTTCCCTGGCATCCGCGATATAGCTCATGGCAAGGTCATCATCGCCGTCCGCCAACGCGGCAGCGAACGCGGCATCCGGCCAGCCCGCTCCGCCTCCGCTCCCGCGCCCCGCCCGCATTATGCACGCCGCAGCCGGCAATACGAGAAATCCGGCGAGCGCGATAAGCACTGCCGGATACAGTTTTTTCCAGCGGGGAGCATGGCCCTCGCCGGCATTCCGCCCGCGATCCCGGAAATAAAAGAGATATTCGTCCTCCAGCACGTTGTCGGCGGATACGATCTCCACCTCCGCGCCGCATCTGGAGCAGAACATGCATCCCGCCTTGATCTCGGCCCCGCACTCACTGCATTTCATGCCCTTTTCATAGCCTCCACGCAATTATTCATCAGCATCGCGATCGTCATCGGCCCCACGCCTCCTGGGACCGGCGTTATCGCGCCGGCGATCGGCTCCACCCTGTCAAAATCCACGTCCCCGCAGAGCCTCCCGTCCTCCATTCGGTGTATGCCGACATCCACGACTGCCGCTCCCTTTTTGACATATTCCTCCGTGATGAATTTCGGGCGTCCCATCGCGACAACCAGCAAGTCCGCCTCCCGGCAGATCTCAGGCAGGTCCCGGGTCTGAGAATGGCATATCGTCACAGTCGCGTTCTCGCGCAGCAGCAGCATTGCCATCGGCTTGCCCACGATGTTGCTCCTGCCTATGACGACGCATCTTTTGCCGGCTATCTCTATATCAGACCGCTTCAGCAGCTGGATCACTCCGGCCGGCGTGCAGGAGACGAACCCGGGCTGGCCTAGCAAAAGCGCACCCACGTTCCGCGCATTGAATCCATCCACGTCCTTTTCCGGCGCGATAGCGCGTATTATCCTTCCCTCGTCCATATGCTCCGGCACCGGCAGCTGGCAGAGTATCCCGTTCACCGACCTGTCATTATTCAGCCGTTCGATCAATTCCAGCAGCTCCTCCTCGGATGCGTCATCCGGCAGCTCGTAGCTCTCCGAGCGGATGCCTACATATTCGCAAGCCTTTTTCTTGTTGCGCACATAGACGGACGACGCCGGGTCGCTGCCGACCTGGATGACCGCCAGCGCGCCCTCTATTCCCCGCGAGCGCAGCGCGGACACCTCCTCCCTCAGCTCATCCTTTATCTCCTGCGAGATTTTTTTCCCATCGATAATCATTGCGATACTCGCCGCCTCCTAAAATTCATTTATCCAAAGTCCGGCGTCAGAACGAACCGTCCTCCATCATCGATTCGAATGCCTCCGGGCTCATCAGTATCTGCCTGGGCTTGGTCCCTTCTTCGGGACCCACTACTCCGGCCTCCTCCAGCTGGTCCATTATGCGGGCGGCCCTGTTGAAGCCTATCTTGAAATAACGCTGCAGCATGCCAATAGACGCCTTGTCCTTGTCGATAAGCAGCTTTGCCGCATCCGCGAAATAGGCGTCCCTGCCGTTATCCGCCGTCTGGGAGGATGCAGAGCCGCCGGAGCCGGCGGAGTTCACGGCTATCTCATTCATGCGCTGTTCGGCCGCGCCGTCATACGACGCGCTGCCGGAATTTTCCTTTATAAAATCTACTACATCCGATACCTCCTCGTCGGATACGAACGCGCCCTGCACGCGCAGCGGCTTGTTAAGGCCCTGCGGATAATAGAGCATGTCGCCCTTGCCCAGCAGCTTCTCCGCGCCAACCATATCGAGTATCGTGCGGGAGTCCACGCCGCTCGTCACCGAAAAAGCGATGCGGCTAGGCATGTTCGCCTTTATCAGGCCGGTGATGACGTTGACCGACGGACGCTGCGTCGCTATGATCAGATGTATGCCGCAGGCCCTGGCCAGCTGCGCCAGACGGCAGATCGCATCCTCCACGTCCCCCGGCGCCACCATCATAAGATCCGCCAGCTCGTCAACTATGATCACGATCTGGGGCAGCCTCTTTATGCCCTGCCTTTCCGCCGCGTCCCTGTCCGGCAGCGCGTCGACCTTTGCATTATATCCCTTAAGGTCGCGCACGCCGTAGGCCGCGAACAGCTGGTACCTCTCCGTCATCTCGGCTACCGCCCAGTTCAGCGCGCCGGCCGCCTTTTTCGGGTCGGTCACGACAGGGATGAACAGATGCGGGATGCCGTTGTAGATAGACAGTTCCACCACTTTCGGATCGATCAGGATCAGCTTGACGTCATTCGGATCCGCACGGTAGAGCAGCGACATGATAATCGTATTTATGCAAACAGACTTTCCGGATCCCGTCGCGCCCGCAATCAATAAATGCGGCATCTTCGCTATATCCCCCATGACCACGTTGCCGCCTATGTCCCGGCCGACCGCGAAAGCGATATTGGACGGATGCTGCGCAAATTCCTCGGATTCGATAAGGTCGCGCAGCATGACCGGAAGGACCTCCTTGTTAGGAACCTCTATGCCGATCGCCGCCTTGCCGGGGATGGGCGCCTCCATGCGGATATCGGCGGCTGCCAGGTTCAGCTTGATATCGTCTGTAAGGTTCACGATCTTGCTGACCTTTACACCCATCTCCGGCTGTATCTCATAGCGCGTGACGGTGGGCCCGCGGCTCACGTTGGAAATCGTGACGTTCACCCCGAAATTCTTCAATGTCTGCTGGAGTTTGAGCGCGGTCTGCTGCAGATGCTGGACGCTGTCTCCCTGCCTGTCCGGATCCCCCTTTTTGAGGAGATCAGTCGGCGGGAAAACATATGGACGCGGCTCCGGTGCGGCGGCGCTTATCGCTTCCGCGCCGGCATCGCCAGGCATCGCGTATTCCTCCGCAGAACCATCAGGGTTGCCGCGCATACCGTCATCCCCGGCAGCATGGCCAGGGCCGTTCGAGCCATGCATTACATCATCCCCCGCAATAGCAGGCCCGTCCTGAAGTCCGGCATAGTCCGTGCGAAATTCGGCCGAAATATCCGCCAATATGGCGTCCACCTCGTCGTCAGACACGTCCCTGGCAGGCTCCGCGTCATCAGCGGCGCCCTCGTCGAATCCGCCCTCGTCGAATTCGCCATCGTCGGCGTATCCAGGCATATCCACGTCCCGCCGCGTATCCTGGAAACGCGCTATGCCAGTGCCAGGATATGCGCCATCTTCCGGAGCGGACTCGTTCTCATATGCATCCGTCATGCCCTCATTGCAAGCGGAATCCTCCGGCTCTCCCTGCGTATCCGGCAAAGCATTCCCATCCTCGGAGGACTCGTCAGTCTGCGCAAACAGTTTCTGCAGTTCGGGCGAAAACAGCGGCATATCTGATTCGCGTCCGGCTTCAGGCGCCTCGCCATCCTCCGATGGCGGCCCCGCGGGGGACAGGCTCACCTCTCGCCGCTCTGTCACGCGGGGCTCCGCCGCGCCGAGCTCCGCCACGCCGGGCTCCGCGTCAATAGGTGCCGGCGTATCTTGCGGCTGCCACGGCAGGTCGTCGCCGTAAGGCGCGTCCGTCCTATCCGGCGATGGCGCGCCTTCCGGAGCGCCATAGCCATCTTTCGGCATGCGCGCCCGCATGGTCTTACCATAATTTTTCTCCGTAATCTCCACGAGCCCGTCCGACGGCCCCCTCTCCCCGTCTGGCAGCAGCTTGGTATCGCTTGACACGCCTACCGCCTTACGCTCCATGCGCCGCATTTTCCGCTCCTCGCGCCGCTGCCCCTGTATCTCGCGAAATCTCTCGTTCCCTTCCCGCGCCGATTCGTAGACACGCCTGCCGCCCTTCTGGACATGCCGCCATGCGGAACGCTCCGTCATCACGACCATCGTGACGACGAGCATCACGATATCGATAACATATGCGCTGACGCGCCCGAAATTCGGGCAGATAAGCCAGGCAAACAGGCCGCCGAAGAAGCCTCCGCCGGCCTGCTCCGCCGAGCCATACATGTATGACTTCAGCGGCGAATAGTCTTCCTTGTCGCCGGTGAGCAGTTCGAGAAAAAAGCAGAGAAAGCACAAGAAAAGAACCGCGGCGACCACCTTGACCACCGCAGCCCGTTTTTTCCCATTTGATATGACGAACACCGTCCCTATGAATAGGAAGACAGGAACGAAGTACGCGAGCAGGCCGAACAGCCCGAACAATACTCCGCTCAAGGCGTTCCCGACCTTGCCCCCGATGCCGAAATTACTGACGAATAGGACGACGGACACGGCAAGGACGATCCAGAGGATGACCTCCTGCCGGATCATATGGTCCTCCGGCTGCTCTGAAACCGCGCTTTTCTTCGCGCCTCCCTTAGCGGCTTTGGACTGCCCGCCGCCCTTCTTTTTCCCTTGATTCCTTTTTTGATCTGGCATTACTGAAAAACTCCTTGCATGCTACGCCTGGTAAAAATACAATCCCACCGAAAGCGCCCCTATAGCGAAGCAATAGATGGCAAACCCGATAAAGCGCTTCTGGCGTACGACATACAGCATCGCCTTGATGCAGACGTAGCCGACGATTGCCGCGACGGCCATGCCGACGAGGTAATAAGCAATCTCCCGCGGGGCAAACGAAAGTCCCCCGGCGCCGGCCAGTTCGAAGACCAGCGATCCTAACACCGCCGGAATCGACATGATAAACGAATATTTGACCGCGAACTTCCTGTTAAAGCCGCTCAGCATGCAGGCCGCAATCGTAGTGCCCGAGCGCGAGAGCCCCGGCAGGACCGCGATACCCTGCGCGATGCCTATGATGAACGCATTGGAATATGTCACCTGCTTTGGCATCTTCGTACCGTCCCTGAAATGGTCCGCGGCAATCAGCAGGCAGCCGGTGGCGATAAGGCAAATCCCGGGTACGATGAGCAGCCTTGACGCCATCTCGACCAGATCCGACGCCAGGATGCCGATAATGCCGGTCGGAATCGTCGAGACGATAACCAGCATGACAAATTTCCGATAGCCGCTGCTTACCAGCTGGCGGTAGCCGCCCTTCTGCCCGTGCGCGAGATTTTTGAAAAAAATGGCGACATTCCCGCAGGCGTCGGCGACAATACCGCACCCTTCCACGATGAGCTTCCATATGTCTTTATAATAAACCGCGAAAATCGCCAGCAGCGTGCCAAAATGGAGGATCACGTCGAACAGCAGGCCTACGTCGTCGACCTTGAACAGGATCTTGAACAGCGCCAGATGCCCGGAACTGCTCACGGGCAGAAACTCGGTGACGCCCTGGAGCACTCCCATCAGGACCGCTTCTAACAATGACATGTATGCCTCCTTTGAGTAACGATTAGCCTAAAACGTATTGCCGATTAGATAATTGTACAAGTTCTCGTATTTTTTCTGAGACGAATTCCACGAATAGTCATTTTCCATTCCGCGCTCGACCATCTTGTTCCAATCTTTCTTGAAATCAAAGAAGATATGCTTAGCATAGTTTATGATGCCCAGCATCTCCTCCCCGTTATAATTGGTGAACGAGAATCCGTCGCCTGTATGCTCATATTCATTATAAGGCTGGACCGTATCGCGCAGTCCTCCGGTAGCGCGCACGATAGGCACGGTGCCATAGCGGAACGAGATCAGCTGCGTCAATCCGCAGGGCTCGAACCTCGACGGCATGAGGAACGCGTCCGCCGCCGCGTACAGCTTATGCGCCAGGTCGTCGTTATAGCATATATTCGCGGAGATGCGCCCGCCGTACTTCCAGGCATAGTGCCGGAACATGTTCTCATATTGCGGATCGCCGGTGCCGATAACGACGAACTGCGTGAACTCGTCGGCAATGCGGTCGATGACAAAATTAATCAGGTCCAGTCCCTTCTGGTCGGTCAGCCTGGAGACAAGGCCGATCATGAATTTATGCTTGTCCACCGTAAGGCCCAGATCCTGCTGGATCCGCTCCTTGTTCTGCGACTTCTTCTTGCGGAAGCTGTCTATGTCATAATTCACATAGATCTTCGGATCGGTCGCGGGGTTGTATACGTCGTAATCGATGCCGTTCACGATACCCTGCATATCGAAGTGGCGGGCGCGCAGCAGGCCGTCCAGCCCCTCGCCATAGTAAGGCGTCTGGATCTCGTTGGCATATGTGTCGCTGACGGTCGTAATATAATCGGCATAGACTAGCCCGCCCTTGAGCATGTTCGCGTCCTTGTTGAACTCCAATTTGTCCGGAGTGAACAGGCTTGCGGGGAAGCCGGTGAGGCCCATCATGGTCTTTTTGTCCCAGATGCCCTGGAACTTCAGGTTGTGGATGGTCATTATGGACTTCATGCCCCAATAGAACATGTCCGCCTGGAATTCCGTCCTGAGATAGACGGGGATAAGGCCGGTCTGCCAGTCATGGCAGTGGATGATCTGCGGCTGGAAATTGATGGCCTTGAGCATCGACAGCACCGCCTTGTCGAAGAAAACGAACTTCTCGATGTCGAAGCGGATGTCGCCGTATGGCACCGGCGAATTGAAGTATTCCTGATTGTCGATAAAATAATATTTGATGCCTTCCAGCTCGCATTGCATGATGCCGACATATTTATTCGGGATGTATGAGCCGGTACCCATGTAGAAATGCGTCACATATTCGCACTTGCCGCGCAGCCAGTCCGGGATACAGCTGTAGAAGGGGATGACCACCCGGATATCCCAATAAGCCTTGTCAAACTCCTTAGGCAGCGCGCCGCAGACATCCGCCAGGCCCCCTGTCTTGATGAATGGCACGCATTCCGACGCCGCAAATAATACCTTGTTCATGCTTCTTCCCTCCGCTTATGTAATATTTTCATTACTCATCCCAATTGTGATATACGTCCTGCACGTCGTCGTCCTCATCAAGCAGGTCCAGGATGCGCTGGATATTCCGCAAATCATCCTCGCCAGAGAGTTCCACGTAGGTCTGCGGGAGCATCGTCACTTCGGCAGCCGCGAGCGGGACCTGCCGCCCCTCCAGAGCCTCCCTGACCGCGTCGAAGGCGTCCGGCGCCGTGAGAATCTCGTAACTGTCCTCCTCCTCGTTAAAATCATCCGCGCCCGCGTCTAATGCCAGCATCATCAGATCGTCCGCATCAAGCCCGCAGGCCTCCTTTTCGACGATTATCTGGCCCTTTTCATCGAACATATACGAGACGCATCCCTGCGTCCCTATGCTGCCCTGGCCCTTGGCAAATGCGTTGCGCACGTTCGCGGCCGTCCGGTTCTTGTTGTCGGTCAGGCACTTTACTATGATGGCGGTGCCGCCCGGCCCGTAGCCTTCGTATGTGGCCACCACGTAGTTTACGCTGCCGCTGTCGCCGGCGGCCTTCTTGATGCCGCGCTCTATCGTATCGTTCGGCATGTTATTAGCCTTAGCCTTGGAAATCACCGCCGCCAGCTTGTAATTGTTCGCGGGATCCGGCCCGCCCTCCTTGACCGCCACCGCTATCTCGCGGCCGATCATAGTGAAAGCCTTGCCCTTCGCGGCATCATTCCTCTCCTTCTTGTGCTTGATATTGGCAAATTTCGAATGTCCTGACATAATCTCTCCCCTTTTTAATCTATTGATCCGCTTCCTCCGCGTCCGGCAGCTTTCTGATCTCTACGCGCCTTATCATTTTGTCCTTCACCGACAGAGCCCGGAACCGGTATCCGCCCGCGTCCACCTCGAAGCGCTCCCCGTCGCCAGGTATCTTATCAATCAACGAGATGAGATAGCCGTTGAGCGTGTCATTCTCGTTTTCCGCCAGCTCCTCCAGGCCAAGGGCCTCGGCGACCTCGCCCAGATCCGCCGCGCCGTCCATGTAAAACGTTCCGTCGGCGCGCGAAACGATATGGCGTTCCACCTTGTCATGCTCATCAAAAATATTCCCGACGATCTCCTCCAATATATCCTCCATCGCCACCAGGCCGGCGGTCTGTCCGTATTCATCGACGACTATGGACAGATGGCTCTTAGACGCCTGCATCCTCCGGAACAGAGCCGTGACCCCGACCGTCTCCGGCACGAAATCTACCGGAGTCATCAGGCCCTGGATCTCGCGGACCGGCACGTCCTGGCACGCCGAATCCCTGGCATGGGCCAGCACCTCCTTGATATGTATGAGGCCTATGATATCGTCCATATCGTCGATATATACCGGAAATCTCGAAAACGGCTGCTCCAATATGATGGAAAGCGCGCGAGAGAATGTCATCGCGCCGTCGATCGCGCAAATCTGCTTCCGATGCGTCATAATGTCTTTGGCGTCCTTGTCGCTAAGCTCGAAGATGTTGTGGATCATCTCCGCCTCGCTCTCGCGTATGACCCCCTTTTCATGGCCCTCGTTGACCAGCGAGATAATCTCGCTCTCCGTCACGTCCTCCGCGTTCCTGTTGAATAACCGCTTCATTTTTCCCTTAAAGCCCCGACTATGTGGGTTGCCAGCGTCTTCCATGTAATTCACCTCTGTGGCTATTGCTTTACCACATTTTATCGTTTCACGGCATCAAAGTCAAGCCGTATGTCCGTAATATGTGAGCCCGCCCTGCCAGGTCCACTCGGCGATCCGCTCCCCGCCCTTCCAATAGACGCGCGGAACCCGCTTGCCCAGGTCGCATGCGAACTCGTAATTGAACCGTCCGGAACGCTCTCCCAGCTCCTCCAGCGTGATGCATTCATCGCCGTCGCGTCCGACGAGCGTCGCCTGGTCTCCGACGCGCACGCCAGGAATGCCGGTCACGTCGGCCATGAACTGATCCATGCATATCCTCCCGCGGATCGGCGCGCGCCTGCCCCGGATGATGACCTCCCCCTTATTAGACAAGGCGCGCGCATAGCCGTCTCCATACCCTACCGGGATGGTCGCGATCAGCCTTGGCCCGTCCGTGACATATGTCGCGCCGTAGCTAATCCCGCTGCCCGCCGGAAGCCATTTCACATGGGCCAGCCTGCTCTTTAAGGAAAGTACCGGGCGCGAATCAACGCGCTCCATATGCACGTCCTCGGACGGATGCAGCCCATAGAGAGTAATGCCGGCCCGGACCATGTCGAGATTCGCCTCCGGAAGATCCAATATCCCGGCACTGTTTGAGCAATGCAGCATCGGGATATCCACGCCGCGCTCCCGCACGAGCCGGCTCATCCTCTCGAACCGCTCCAGCTGGCGGTACGTAGGCCTCTTGTCCGCCTCGTCCGCCCGCGCCAGGTGCGTGAACATCCCTTCTATACGGATATTGGGCATCCTCGCAATCCCCGCAATCGCGTCAGCGCTCTCCTCGGCGTGCGAATCATCCGCTAGGAAGCCTATGCGGGACATGCCTGTATCTATCTTGATGTGGATGCCGGCAACCCTTCCCAGCTCCCCGGCAGCCTTAGAGAGAAGTCCGGCCGACTCTGGCGTAAAGACCGCGGGCATGACATCCTCCTCCAGGACCTGCCGGTACTGTTCCGGGAAAGTGCTGCCCAGGATGAGTATGGGCTTTTTAATGCCTGCAGAGCGCATCGCGGACGCCTCCTCAGGCGCGGCCACCGCGTACCCGTAGACATATTCTTCTGATTCCAGCTCGCGCGCGATAGGAACCGCCCCATGGCCGTATCCATCCGTCTTGACGACCGCCATCAGCCGCGTCCCCGGGGATGTCAGCCGGTGCATCTCCCTCGCGTTATGGACGGCCGCGTCCAGATCTATATCCGCGCGCACCCTCGGAAAACTATCCATAGGCCGATACCTTCTTTCCTTATAACTAAAAGTGCTCCTTTTCCTCCGCCCTTAAAAGTACCTCCGGCAACGCTTCCAATATGGAGCTTGCCGTCATGCCCCTGCGGCCCCGCTTTCGCGCCGCGATATCCCCGGCAAGGCCGTGTATATAGACTCCCATCGGGGCAGCGGACTCCAGCTTCATGCCCTGCGCGGCAAGCCCGGTGATCACCCCGGACAACACGTCGCCGCTGCCGGCGGTCGCCATGCCGTCGTTTCCAGACAAGTTCACATATATCCTCCCGTCGGGCAGCGCCGTTACCGTCCGGGCGTCTTTCAAGACGCAGATGGCGCGGCGTTCCCTCGCGAAGGCCTCCGCCGTGCCAACCGTGCGCTCCAGGACGCGCGGCACGTCCGAACGTAGCAGCCTTGCCATCTCCCCCGGGTGCGGCGTGATGGCATATTTCCCGCGCGGCATCGGCAAACCGTCCGTATCGGCCATGATATTCAGCGCGTCCGCGTCCAATACGAGCGGCGCCGCGGCGTTTTTTAGCACTGCCCCGACTATCGTCCTGGCCGCGCCGCCTGTACCCAGCCCCGGCCCGCAGACCACGGCGTCGGCATGGCGCATGGCTGCAAGGAGCGTATTAATCTGCTCCTCGTCCGAATTTTCTATCTTCTTGGCATCATATGGCGTCAGCAACGCCTCGGGCAGCGCATTCTGAATGATCTCGCGGTTCTCCTCGGGAGTAAAGACCCGCACGAGCCCGCAGCCGGACAGATATGCCGCCCGGGCGCAAAAATAGGCAGCCCCGGCCATGCCGACGCTGCCGGCTATCACCAGCGCCTTGCCGTAGGTGCCCTTGTTCGAGCGGGGCTTGCGTTCCGGAAGCCCCGCCAGATCGCCGTCCGTCAACGCGAGGACCGCGGGCGCGCCGGCCGGATCGGCTTGCGAAAGGAAGCTGTGCGCGTCTATGCCCGCGTCGCGGCATACGATCCGCCCGCAATATTCCTGCCCGGGATAGAGCCTCATGCCCAGCTTTTCAAAAGAAAAAGTCACGGTCAGATCCGCCCGGAAGGCGGCGCCTAGCACGGCCCCGCTGTCGGAATCTATGCCGCTAGGCACATCGCAGGCGACGCGCGCGGCGTCCATCCGGTTAAACGCGCCTATCAATTCCCCGGCAGCGCCGCCGACCGGCCTGGAAAGCCCGACGCCGAATATCGCGTCGACGACCGTCAGGGCGCGTCCTCCGCCAGATCCCGGCGAAAAACTGGGATCCGTGCCATCAATAGTCCCGCAAAGTCCGCGCAGGAATTCCTCCGCAGCTATGATAGGTATGCCATATTTTCCCGCGATCTCGTATTCGCGCTCATTTTCCGGCGTCGCCCTGCCGCGCTCGCCGACCGCGATGATACGCGCGTCTACGCCGCGCAGGAACAAGAGCCGCGCGATCGCGAGCCCGTCCGCCCCGTTATTGCCGGTTCCGCACGCCACCAGCACGGTCCCGCGCGCCATCCCGGCCCGTTCCATCTCCTCTACGGCGGACAACGCCGCGCGTTCTATCAGCACCAGTGGCGGCATCCCGAAATAATCCTGCGTGTTCGCGTCGTAGCGCTTCATCTCAGCCTGCCGCACGAGATATTTCATCCGTATCCCTCCCGCCAATATGCTCCATGCCATTCAAGAGCCGGCATCCGCATTTTTCTTCTCAGCCTGCCGCGCGTCGCCGGCCGCCTGCTTTGCGCCATCGCCGCCGGCAGCTCCGGCGTCTTTTTCGCCATCCTGCTCCTTTGCCTTGGCCTTTTTCGGCGGCTCCAAAATGCTCATGTCGACGTCGTCATTGTCTAGATCGAACACATCCATCATCTCCGCGCCGAAAATGCCATGCATGTAGGCATAAATCTGCCTTGAATTTATCTCGCGGTTCTGTTTTTTAATGATGTTTTTCTTCAAGTCGACCCGGACTTGCGCGATCCATCCTGAGATCTCCTTGATTTCGGAAAGATTGATGCGCAGCTTCTCGTAGCAATACTCCACGGTCAGCATCATCAATTCCTTGTTCACGGCGGCAATCTCGCGCGGCAGTTCCAGCAAATCATCATCGTACTCGGCCAGCTTTTTGTTGGCCTCGTCCAGCATGCGTTTGTCCTTGTCGAGCATCTTGGAACTCTTGCGTCCGGCGTTCTCCTCGTGCGTGCCTTCCATGTTGGAGACAATGTTCTGCATCAGCTGCGTCTTGAGTTTTTTCAATTCCTTGATGTCATTGTTTATCTTGCCCTGCTTTTTCAAAAGCCCGTTCAATTCCTCCTCAAGGTCGGCTATGTCGTCCGGCTTCCCCTTGAGAGAGAACAGCTTATGCCATTTTTCGTCCAGGACGCAGACCGGTAAATTCCTATCCTGCAAAAAAACGCTGAAATCCTTGTCAGATGCCATTATGCCGTCACCCCCGGTAATATATGCCAAACACCGTCGCTATCCACGGCCGATTGGAAAAAAGGACGCGATGATAGAGCCTACTCCGCCTCCAGCGCCTCCAGCTCGGACGACGCCGCCTCCCAGGCCTCATAGAGCTCGTCCAGCCGCGCGTCCGCGTCGACTATGGCCCCGTGCAGCTCCATGAGGCGCGCGGAGTCGGACGCCGCGGCTGGGTCGTTCATCTCCGCATCCAGGCGTTCCTTCTCCTCTTCCAGCCGCGCTATCTCCTCCTCCGCCGACTTCATCCCGTTCTGCAGCTTGCGGGCCATGTTCTGATGCCTCCTGCGCTCCTGCCATCCGGCCTTGCCGGAACCGGCGCGGCCGTCGCAAGCCTCCGGCGCGTATTCCGGCGGGGCATCCTCCCGCTGCACGCGATTTTCCATGTAATAATCATAATTGCCGATGTAATTCACAACGCGGCGTCCGGCCAGGTCCAGGATCCTCGTGGCAGTCTTGTTTATAAAATAGCGGTCATGCGAGACGAAAAACACAGTTCCCGAGTAATTGCACAGGGCATCCTCCAGGATCTCCTTCGAGACCATGTCCAGGTGGTTCGTCGGTTCGTCAAGTATGAGGAAATTCGCCTCGGAGAGCATCAGCTTCGCTAAGGAGAGCCGCCCGCGCTCGCCGCCGCTAAGCTCCGACACGCGCTTGTCCGCGTCGTCTCCGGTAAACAGGAAGGACGCCAGGACATTGCGCACCTGCGTGTTGTTCAGTTCCGGGTAGGCGTCGCTCACTTCCTCAAACAGCGTCTTCCCCTCGGAGAGAAGCTGCTGCTCCTGGTCATAGTAGCCGATATGCACGTTAGCTCCCAGCCTCACGCTCCCGGAGTCCGCCGGCAGTCCGCCGGTGATTATCTTCAGCATGGTGGTCTTGCCCGCGCCGTTGTCGCCTATGAGCGCCACGCGCTCGCCGCGCTTTATCTCGAAATCGACTCCGCTAAACAACGGATTGCCGGGATATGACTTAGAAAGGCCGGCGACGCTTAGCACGTCCCTGCCGCTCGTGATATTAGGCTCAAGGGTGATGCGCATGTCGGCGTTTTCTTCGACCGGCTTTTCTAGCCGCTCGATCCTCTCTAGCGACTTCTCGCGGCTCTCGGCCTGCTTTATCGATTTCTCCCGGTTATATGACTTCAGACGCGCAATCACCCGCTCCTGCCGGGCAATCTCTTTCTGCTGGTTTAAATACTGCCTCATCTGCGCCTCGCGCGCCCTGGCCTTTTTCTCGCTGTATTCTGAATAATTTCCTGCATAGACCCTCGTCTCATGCATAAAAACCTCGATGATTTTCGTCACAATCCGGTCAAGGAAGTAGCGGTCGTGCGAGACTAGCAGGACCGCGCCCTTGTAGGACTTCAAAAAGCCCTCCAGCCAGGTGATGCTAGACATATCGAGGTGGTTCGTCGGCTCATCAAGGAGGAGGACATCCGGCTTCCTGGCGAGCAGCTTCGCCAGGGAGACGCGCGTCTTCTGGCCGCCCGACAGCTCGTCCATCCTCCTGCCGAAATCATCCTCGCCAAAGCCCAGGCCGCGCAGTATGCCTCCGGCCTCGCTCCTGAAATAATAGCCGCCCTTCTCCTCGAATTCATGCAGGAGCGCGTGATAACGCTCCATCAGCGCGTCCAGCTCCCCGCCCGAAAGGCTTCTCATCTCCCGCTCAAACTCTCTGATCTGCCCCTCCATCGCCAGGAGATCCGCCTTAGCGTCCAATACCTCCTCATATATCGTGCGTTCCGCCGGCGCGTCCTGGTATTGGGCCAGATACCCGAGCGTCGCCCCCCTGGAGAGGACCGCGGCGCCCTCATCGGCAGGCATCTCGCCGGCGAGAATCTTGAGAAGCGTGGTCTTGCCGGCGCCGTTTATCCCGACGATCGCGGCCTTCTCGTTCTCTTCCAGATGGAAAGAGGCCTTCTTAATGACGACATCCGTCCCGAATGATTTCGAGACGTTCTGGCAAGAGAGGATCATGGCATGTCTTCCAGCGTAGCGCGGACCGCCTTGATAAAGTCCCGCGTGTTAAGCGCCACGGGATCTTCAATCTCCGTGATCAGCGCCAGATCCCTTGTCATCCTGCCTGATTCGATGGTATCGATGCACGCCTTCTCCAGCCTGTCCGCGAAATCCACGAGATCTCTCAGGCCGTCGAGCTCGCCGCGCTTGCGCAGCGCCCCGGACCATGCGAAAATCGTCGCGACCGAATTGGTCGAAGTCTCCTCGCCCGCCAGATGCTTGTAATAATGCCGCTGCACTGTGCCGTGCGCCGCCTCGTATTCATATGTCCCGTCCGGAGACACGAGCACGGACGTCATCATTGCGAGCGAGCCGCAGGCGGACGAGATCATGTCGCTCATCACGTCGCCGTCGTAATTTTTGCAAGCCCAGATGAAGCCGCCCTCGGACTTCATGACACGGGCCACCGCGTCGTCTATCAGAGTATAGAAATAGGTGATGCCCGCCGCGCCGAACCTGTCCTTGTATTCCTTGTCATAAATCTCCTGGAACACGTCCTTGAACGTGTGGTCATATTTTTTAGAGATAGTATCCTTGGTGGCAAACCACAGGTCCTGGCCGATGTCGAGCGCGTAATTGAAGCAGCTCCTCGCGAAGCTCTCTATCGAAGAGATAACATTATGCTGGCCCAATATGACGCCGGGGCCGTCGAACTCGTGGATCGTGGCGCGCTCCTCCCTGCCGTCCGCTCCGGTAAATACCAGTTCCGCCCTGCCGGGGCCTGGCACCTTCATCTCCACGGATTTATAGACGTCGCCATAGGCGTGCCTGGCGATCGTTATAGGCTTCTTCCAGTTCTTCACGCAGGGCTCTATCCCCTTGACCCTTATAGGCGCGCGGAACACCGTTCCGTCAAGTATCGCGCGGATCGTGCCGTTCGGACTCTTCCACATCTCCTTGAGCCCGTACTCCTCCACGCGCGCCGCGTTGGGGGTAATCGTAGCGCACTTGACAGCGACGCCGTACTTTTTCGCGGCGTTCGCGGAGTCTATTGTCACCTGGTCGTCCGTTGCGTTGCGGCGTTCCAGCCCCAGATCGTAGTATTCGGTCTTCAGGTCGATGAACGGGAGCAGCAGCTCATCCTTTATCATCTGCCAGATCACGCGCGTCATCTCGTCCCCGTCCATCTCCACCAGCGGCACGGCCATCTTGATTTTCTCCATAGTAAGTCCTCTCTTTCCTGAAATGATAGATGAACTATAACACACTTCGGCCTTTCATGCAAATCCCGGCGCACAGGCCAGGCAGGGCAAAGCCCGCGTGCCGCGAAGCGGCAAGCATATTCCCTCTAGCGCACACGGCAAGAAATGAGGCGGGAACCTCCTGCCCCGCCTCATTACGCGCTTATCCATTATTCTTCCGAATCGTCCAACTTGTTCGCCCGCGCCGCGACCTCCTTCTCCTGGACGTCCGCCGGCGCCTGCTCATAACGCGCGAACTCATACGAGAATTCGCCCGCGCCGCCCGTCATGGACCGCAGGTCGGTGTTGTATCCGTACAGCTCCATATAGGGCACATCGGCCATGATCTCCTGCTTTCCGCCCTCGATCGGGTTCATGCCCAGCACGCGCCCCCTGCGCTTGTTCAGGTCTCCCATGATATCGCCGGTATAGCTGTCGGGTACGACCACCTTGACTGACGCGATGGGCTCCAGCAGCACCGGGTTCGCCTCCATGAATCCTTTCTTGAACGCCTGGGAAGCCGCCACCTTGAACGCCATCTCGGACGAATCTACCGGATGGTAGGAGCCGTCGTATAGCACGGCTTTCACGCCGACCACCGGGTAGGCCGCCATTGGCCCGCGCTTCACCGACTCCTGGATGCCCTTTTCGACCGCGGGGAAATAATTTTTCGGGACCGTGCCGCCTACGACGGTCTGCTCGAACACGTAGGGCGTGTCAAGATCCCCGGACGGCTCGAACGTCATCTTCACATGGCCGTACTGGCCGTGCCCGCCGGACTGCTTCTTGTATTTATATTCGACGTCGGACTTCTTGCGCAGCGTCTCGCGGAAGGCCACCTTGGGACGCAGCAGCTCGATGTCCGCCTTGTACTTCGTCAAAAGCTTGCTCGCGACGACCTCGAGCTGCTGCTCGCCGATGCCATAGAGCAGCGTCTGCCCGTTCTCGCTGTCGTTTACCGCCTTGAGCGTCAGATCCTCCTGGGACAGCTTCTGGAGGGCCTGCGATATCTTGTCCTCGTCCCCCTTGTTTTTCGCGCGATAGCGCATGTACGTGTAAGGCGTGGGCAGGCTCGTGCGTATATAAGCTACCGGGTGGGCCTTAGTGGAGAGGGAATCAGTCGTGGCGGCCGTGGTCAGCTTTGCCAGCGCTCCGATGTCGCCCGCGTGCAGTTCCTTGACCTCCTCAGCCTTGGAGCCGCACATCACATAGAGCTTGCCGATCTTGCCCTCGGTATCCTTGTGGTAATTGTACATCACGTCGTCCGGATGCAGCACGCCAGAATTCACCTTAATCAGGGAGTATTTGCCGATGAAGGGATCGACTATCGTCTTGAAGACGTAAGCGGACTTCGGCTTAGAGAAATCATAATCCGCCTGGAACACCTCGTTAGTCTTGGCGTCGATGCCCGCGCACTCGCGCTTGTCCGGGCTGGGCAGGTATTTCACTATGTCCACCATCAGGGTATACATGCCGCGCGCCAGCACGTTGGAACCCATCAGCACCGGGACGATGCTGCCGTCCGCCACGTTTACGCGCAGAGCCTGGCGGATCTCGTCGTCCGAAAACTCCTCGCCGTTAAAATAGCGGTCCATGAACTCCTCGCTCGTCTCCGCGACAGACTCCATAAGGGCGTCGCGGCAGACCTGCAGGTTTTCCTTGGAATAATCGGGGATGTCGCATTTTTCTACCGTCCCGTCCCCCTTCCAGCGCTTCGCCCGCTGCTGGATGACGTTGACGTACCCGACGAACTGCCCGCCTTCGCGGATAGGCAGATGGAACGGGGCTATCTTTTTCCCGTACAGGTCCTGCAGCTGCTGCACTACCTCGCGGTAGCTAGCGTTGTCTATGTCCATGTCCGTCACGAATACAATGCGCGGCAGCTTGTATTTCTCGCAAATCTCCCAGGCCTTTTTGGTGCCGACCTCGATGCCGGCCTTGCCGGAGACGACGATGATAGCCGCGTCTGCCACAGCCGCGGCCTCCTCCACCTCGCCAACGAAATCAAAATATCCCGGAGTATCCAATATATTGATCTTGCTCCCCTCCCATTCAATAGGGATGACGGATGTCGATATCGAAAACGACCGCTTGGCCTCCTCCTTGTCATAATCGCTGATCGTATTGCCCTCGCTGACCTTGCCCATGCGGGACGTCTTGCCGGACAGGTACGCCATCGCCTCCGCGAGGCTGGTCTTCCCGGCTCCCCCGTGGCCTAGCAGGACGACGTTGCGAATCTTGTCTGTGGTGTAAACATTCATGGTATATAACCTCCTAAAATGGTGTAGGCACGCCAAAGCGCGGCATATATATTGTACTAAAACATCAAAAATTGCGCAACTCTTTTATTCACTTTTCACAAAAAAATGCCCATCGGCATTTCTCGTCCCGGCACGGCATGTTTTGTGATACAATATCTTAAAAATGCCGTTGCCCGAAGCCTCCGCGCAGAGGCGCGGAAAGCCGCGCGGCATTTTTTCACGGCCATGCGATAAAAATAATAGCAAAAGGAGGCCAGCCATGTCTTTCGACACCATAGGCTTTATCGGCCTGGGGCTTATCGGCGGCTCCATAGCCAGGACCATACGCCGCCTGTATCCGGAGAAAAAACTATACGCCGCCAGCGGGCACGCGTCCACCATCGCGGAGGCATACGGGGCGCGCGCGATAGACAATGCCGCCCCGCTCCCCCTTGGTGAGATCGCCGCCTGCGATCTGATCTTCCTCTGCGCTCCGGTGCAGAAAAACATCGAATATTTGCGTGCCCTCAAGCCCCTGCTCGCCCCCGGATCTATCGTCACGGACGTCGGCAGCGTCAAATCCGGCATCCATGCCGCCGCCGAGGCGGAAGGGATGTCGCGCTGCTTCATCGGCGGGCATCCAATGGCCGGCTCCGAAAAGACCGGCTTTGCGAACTCCACAGCGTATCTTCTGGAAAATGCCTACTATATCCTGACGCCGTCCGCCGGAACCCCTGCCGAAAAGGTCGATGAACTGGCGGACTTCGTCCGCTCGCTCGGAGCGCTGCCTATGGTGATGGACTGCGCCGCGCATGACCATGCCACCGCGACTGTCAGCCATCTGCCCCACATCGTGGCGGCCGGCCTGGTAAACCTAGTGCGCGATCAGGACGACACCCATGAGACGATGAAAACCATCGCGGCCGGCGGGTTCAAGGACATAACCCGCATCGCGTCGTCCTCCGCCGTCATGTGGGAGAATATATGCCTGTCCAACCGGGAGCAGATCCTCGAGATAATGGACAGGTTCTCGGAGCAGATGTCCGCTATACGCTCAAGGATAGCCGCCGGCGACGGCGGGGCCGTCAACGGATTCTTCCAATCGGCGAAGGATTACAGGGATTCCATCTCGGTCAGCGACAGCGGCTCCATCAAAAAGACGTTCGAGCTCTACTGCGACCTTATCGACGAGGCCGGCGGGATCGCCACGATCGCCACGATACTTGCCAGCAACAACCTGAGCATCAAAAATATCGGGATCGTGCACAACCGCGAATTCGAGGACGGCGTCCTCCATCTCGAGATGTACGACGCGGATTCGCTGCATGAGGCGGTGGAATTGCTGCGCAAATACCACTACACTGTTTATGAGAGGTAAGAGCCATGGACATGGTCATAGAAAAATCAAAGGGACTGCGCGGCGCGCCGGCCATCCCGGGCGATAAATCCATCTCCCACCGCGCCGTCATGCTAGGAGCGCTCTCGAACGGCACGACAGAAGTCACGAACTTCCTGCAGGGCGCGGACTGCCTCTCCACGATCGCGTGCTTTCAGGCGATGGGCGTGGATATAGATAACGACGGCGCGGGCCGCGTCAGGATCCGGGGCAACGGACTGCATGGCCTCAAGCCTCCCGCGAAGGAGCTCGACGTTGGAAACAGCGGCACGACCGCGAGGCTATTATCGGGCATCCTATCGGGGCAGGATTTCGAGAGCGAGCTGACCGGGGACGCCTCCATACGACGGCGGCCGATGAGGCGCGTGATAGAACCGCTAGAGAGGATGGGCGCGAATATATCCAGCCTTAACGGAAACGGATGCGCGCCCCTGCGCATCCGCGGCGGCGGGCTGCACGGCATTGCATACCAATCCCCTATAGCCTCCGCGCAGGTCAAATCCTGCGTCCTTCTGGCGGGCCTTTTCGCAGACGCTCCGACCACGGTGACAGAACCCGCCAGGTCCCGCAACCATACCGAACTGATGCTCGCGGGGTTCGGCGCCGACGTCTCCGTCTCCGATTCCGGCCTGTCCGCGACGGTCATGCCGGAGCCAGCGCTCACCGGTCAAGAGATCTCCATCCCCGGAGACATCTCTTCCGCCGCCTATTGGATAGCGGCAGCGCTTGCCGTGCCGGGTTCGGAACTGATATTGAAAAACGTTGGAGTCAATCCCACGAGGAACGGGATGCTGCGCGTAGCCGACGCGATGGGCGCAGACATCCGGCGCGAAAACGCCCGCACAGTGTCCGGAGAGCCGGTCTGCGACCTTATCGTGCGCCATAGCGAGCTGCACGGCACTACCATCGAGGGCGACCTGATACCCGCGCTAATCGACGAGATCCCTGTCATCGCCGTGCTTGCCGCCGTCGCCGACGGCGAGACGGTCATAAGGGACGCGCAGGAGCTGAAGGTGAAGGAATCCAACCGCATCGATACCGTGGCGGCAGGATTGCGGGCGATGGGCGCGGACGTCCGTCCCACCGATGACGGGATGATTATCCGGGGAGGCGCGCCGCTCCACGGGGCCGTTATTGATTCGCACATGGACCACAGGATCGCCATGTCGTTTGCCGTGGCGGGACTGCTCTGCGACGGGCAGACCACCATACGCTCGGCGGACAGCGTGGCGATATCATACCCGGACTTCTACCGGACGCTGCGGGAGCTGGATGCCGGCTAAACCCATTGCGGCATTTACGATTGACGCGGAAATATGCAAGTGTTACGATTTTAAAAAACCCATGCCCCGCAAGCGGGGCACCACTAAATGAAAGCGAGGTAGCGATATGGAAGAAAAAAGGAAGAGCCGACGGTTGGATCTAGACGTCTCGATCGAGCTGGAGCGGCTAGACCAGGGCGAAATGACTACCGTGAAGATGATACACGTGAACGTGACAGACCTGTCCCGCTCCGGGATCGGTTTCTTTTCGTCCGTGCCCATGGAGGTCGGCTCGCATTACGACACGAGGCTCAAGATATGGACGAACGAGACGATTCAGTCCGTCATCCGCATCGTGCGCTGCGATAAGGCGCCCGATGGATACAGCTGCGGCGCGACGTTCGTGGGAATGACCAGCACGGACGAGCTGAAGATCGACATTTATAGCATGCTGAATCCGGAGGAATGATATCATCCTGCAGGTCCGCGTAGAGGGATGCCGCGTTTCGGGATGGAGCTATCCGGGAGGGAGAGCCAAACGTCTTAGATGATGGGTTCAGGACATTTGCATGCGTGAACGGAGGCCATACATTGGAAGTGAAGAAGATGATCCCCATCGGGGTCGAGAATTTCGAGGAAATAATGGCAGAGGATTTCTACTATGTCGATAAGACGGGGATGATTCGCGACCTGCTGAATCACAAAGGCAAAGTCACCCTCTTCACGCGCCCGCGCCGCTTCGGCAAGTCGCTGAACATGAGCATGCTCAAGCACTTCTTTTCGGTGGGCGGGGACAAGTCGATCTTCGACGGGCTGGAGATTTCGAAAGAAAAGGAACTTTGCGATAAGCACATGGGGAAATACCCGGTAATCTCCCTCTCCTTGAAAGGCGTTGATGGCGACAATTACCTGGAAGCCTACCAAATGATAGCAGACCTCATATTAGATTTGGCCTCCGAATTTTATTTTCTCTCTGACAGCGAGAAGCTGAATGCGTCTGACAAGCAGAGGTACGAGAAACTGCTGGACGATGACATGCGAAAAAGCACGCTCACCGGAAGCCTGAAGCTTCTCAGCAAGCTTCTGGCGAAACATTACGGCACAAAGGCCATCATCCTGATCGACGAGTACGACGTCCCCCTGCAGAGGGCGTTCGTCAATGGGTACTACGACCAGATGGTCTCCCTGATACGCGCCTTGTTCGGCGATGCACTGAAGACAAACGACAGCCTTGAGTTCGCGGTACTGACCGGATGCCTCCGGGTCGCGAAGGAGAGCATCTTCACGGGGATGAACAACCTGAAGGTCTATTCCGTCACGGATGCGCCCTTCTCCGAGTGTTTCGGCTTCACAAGCCGGGAGGTCCGGGAAATCCTGGATTACTATGGATTGGGCAACCGCTACGAAACAGTGCAGGAATGGTATGACGGTTACCACTTTGGCCATGAGGACATTTACTGCCCTTGGGACGTGATCAATTACTGTTCCGACATCCAGCATGACCCAGTGCTATCCCCGCAGAATTACTGGATCGACACCAGCGGGAACGACGTGATCAAGCGTTTCGTCGCGCAGGCAACCGATGCGACTAGGGAGGAGATCGAGAGGCTAATCGCGGGCGAGGCAATCGAGAAGGAGGTCCGGCTGAACCTCACGTATTCCGAGATGTACGACAGCATCGAGAACCTCTGGAGCCTGCTCTTCATGACTGGCTACCTGACGCAGCGAGGGGGGACAGATGGGAAAAGGCGCAAGATTGCCATCCCGAACCGGGAGGTGCGGGATATCTTCGTCACGCAGATCCGGGAATACTTCAAGGAGAGCGTCGAGGCGGACAAAGGCACGCTGGACGCTTTCTGTTCCGCCCTTGTGATGGGCGACGCGGACGAGGTGGAGCGGCTCTTTTCGCAGTACCTGGAGCAGTCCATCAGCATCCGCGACGCCGCAGCTCCCGACGACAGGAAGGAAAGCTTCTACCACGGCGCCATGCTCGGGATCCTGATGGCGAGCGGCCGCATGGGCGTCGTCTCCAACCATGAGGCCGGCAATGGCTACGCGGACATACTGGCAAAGTCCGAGGACGGGGAGGCGGGCATAGTCATCGAGATGAAATACGCCAGGGACGGGAACCTGGACGGCGCGTGCCAGGACGCCGTAGGGCAGATCGACGAGCGGCAATACACGGACGCCTTCAAATACACGCGAGTCAGGAATGTGCTGAAATATGGGATTGGATGCTACAAAAAGGCATGCCGGGTCGTGCTGGGGAAGTAAGAAATTTGGGGCTGTTAAAAAAATAATGAACAGAAGCGTTTTGCAAGCGTGAACGGAGGCCATACATTGGAAGCGAAGAAGATGATCCCCATCGGGGTCGAGAATTTCGAAGAATTGATGGCAGAGGATTTCTACTATGTCGATAAGACGGGGATGATTCGCGACCTGCTGAATCACAAAGGCAAAGTCACCCTCTTCACGCGCCCGCGCCGCTTCGGCAAGTCGCTGAACATGAGCATGCTCAAGCACTTCTTTTCGGTGGGCGGGGACAAGTCGATCTTCGACGGGCTGGAGATTTCGAAAGAAAAGGAACTTTGCGATAAGCACATGGGGAAATACCCGGTAATCTCCCTCTCCTTGAAAGGCGTTGATATGCCGACATACGAGAAGGCTTTCCAAAGGGCTGCGGACGTTATTCTGGACACGGCGGAAAACTTCCAGTTTCTTCTCGACAGCGAGAACCTGAGCGAACATGAAAAGGCCAGATACCGGCAGCTTCTTGATATGAATATGGCCGAGCACACGCTCATTGGAAGCCTGAAACTTCTCAGCAAGCTTTTGGCGAAACATTATTGCACAAAGGCCATCATCCTGATCGACGAGTACGACGTCCCCCTGCAGAGGGCGTTCGTCAATGGGTACTACGACCAGATGGTCTCCCTGATACGCGGCTTGTTCGGCGATGCCCTGAAGACAAACGACAATCTTGAGTTCGCGATCCTTACCGGATGCCTCCGGGTCGCGAAGGAGAGCATCTTCACCGGGATGAACAACCTCGAAGTGTTTTCCGTCACGGACGAGATGTTCTCCCAATATTTTGGCTTTACGGACTGCGAAGTACGGGAGATTCTCGCATATTACGGAATCAATGAGTGCTATGACGCGCTAAGGGACTGGTATGACGGCTACCGATTCGGCAACACGGAGATTTACTGCCCGTGGGACGTTCTGAACCATAGCAAGCGGTTCGCATTTGACCGAAAGACCGCACCGCAGAACTATTGGATCGACACCAGCGGGAACGACGTGATCAAGCGGTTCGTCGCGCAGGCAACAGATGCGACTAGGGAGGAGATTGAGAGGCTAATCGCGGGCGAGGCAATCGAGAAGGAGGTCCGGCTGAACCTCACGTATTCCGAGATGTACGACAGCATCGAGAACCTCTGGAGCCTGCTCTTCATGACGGGATATCTGACGGAGCATGGCGAGGCGGATGGGCGAAGGCGGAAGCTCGCCATCCCGAACCAGGAAGTGCGGGACATCTTCGTCACGCAGATCCGGGAATACTTCAAGGAGAGCGTCGAGGCGGACAAAGGCACGCTGGACGCTTTCTGTTCCGCCCTTGTGATGGGCGACGCGGACGAGGTGGGAAAATGCTTAACCAAGTACCTCCGGAGAACCATCAGCATCCGTGACACCATGGCAAGGAACGAGAAGAAGGAGATTTTCTACCAGGGCGTCTTGACTGGGGTGCTCGCCGTGAAGGATGGCTGGGACACGAAGTCGAACCGCGAGAGCGGGGACGGGTATGCGGACGTCCTCGTGGTTCCCGAACATGGTGATCTTGGAATTGGAATCGTGATTGAGCTCAAGTACGACAGGGATCTGGGGCAGGGTTGCAAGGATGCCCTAAGCCAGATCGAGGAGAAAAGGTACGCAGAGGAACTCCAGAACGAGGGGATGGAGACCATCTTAAAGTATGGGATTAGCTGCTATAAAAAGACATGCCTGGTCGTGCTGGGAAAGTAAGAAATTTGGGGCTGTTAAAAAATAATGAACAAAAGCGTTTTTCATGCGTGAACGGAGGCCATACATTGGACGGGAAGAAGATGATCCCCATCGGGGTCGAGAATTTCGAGGAAATAATGGCAGAGGATTTCTACTATGTCGATAAGACGGGGATGATTCGCGACCTGCTGAATCACAAAGGCAAAGTCACCCTCTTCACGCGCCCGCGCCGCTTCGGCAAGTCGCTGAACATGAGCATGCTCAAGCACTTCTTTTCGGTGGGCGGGGACAAGTCGATCTTCGACGGGCTGGAGATTTCGAAAGAAAAGGAACTTTGCGATAAGCACATGGGGAAGTACCCGGTGATCTCCCTCTCCTTGAAAGGCGTTGAGGGCGACAATTACCTGGAAGCCTACCAGGTAATGGCAGACCTCGTATTGGATTTGGCTTCCGAATATGATTTTCTCCCTGACAGCGAGAAGCTGAATGCGTCTGACAAGCAGAGGTACGAGAAACTGCTGGACGATGACATGCGAAAAAGCACGCTCACCGGAAGCCTGAAGCTTCTCAGCAAGCTTCTGGCGAAACATTACGGCACAAAGGCCATCATCCTGATCGACGAGTACGACGTCCCCCTGCAGAGGGCGTTCGTCAATGGGTACTACGACCAGATGGTCTCCCTGATACGCGGCTTGTTCGGCGATGCCCTGAAGACAAACGACAATCTTGAGTTCGCGATCCTTACCGGATGCCTCCGGGTCGCGAAGGAGAGCATCTTCACCGGGATGAACAACTTGAAGGTCTATTCCGTCACGGATGCGCCCTTCTCCGAGTGTTTCGGCTTCACAAGCCGGGAGGTCCGGGAAATCCTGGATTACTATGGATTGGGCAACCGCTACGAAACAGTGCAGGAATGGTATGACGGTTACCACTTTGGCCATGAGGACATTTACTGCCCTTGGGACGTAATCAATTACTGTTCCGACATCCAGCATGACCCAGGGCTATCCCCACAGAATTACTGGATCGACACCAGCGGGAACGACGTGATCAAGCGTTTCGTCGCGCAGGCAACAGATGCGACTAGGGAGGAGATTGAGAGGCTAATCGCGGGCGAGGCAATCGAGAAGGAGGTCCGGCTGAACCTCACGTATTCCGAGATGTACGACAGCATCGAGAACCTCTGGAGCCTGCTCTTCATGACGGGATATCTGACGGAGCATGGCGAGGCGGATGGGCGAAGGCGGAAGCTCGCCATCCCGAACCAGGAAGTGCGGGACATCTTCGTCACGCAGATCCGGGAATACTTCAAGGAGAGCGTCGAGGCGGACAAAGGCACGCTGGACGCTTTCTGTTCCGCCCTTGTGATGGGCGACGCGGACGAGGTGGGAAAATGCTTAACCAAGTACCTCCGGAGAACCATCAGCATCCGTGACACCATGGCAAGGAACGAGAAGAAGGAGATTTTCTACCAGGGCGTCTTGACTGGGGTGCTCGCCGTGAAGGATGGCTGGGACACGAAGTCGAACCGCGAGAGCGGGGACGGGTATGCGGACGTCCTCGTGGTTCCCGAACATGGTGATCTTGGGATTGGAATCGTGATTGAGCTCAAGTACGACAGGGACCTGGGGCAGGGTTGCCAGGATGCCCTAAGCCAGATCGAGGAGAAAAGGTACGCAGAGGAGCTCCAGAACGAGGGGATGGAGACCATCTTAAAGTATGGGATTAGCTGCTACAAAAAGACATGCCGGGTCGTGCTGGGAAAGTAAGAAATTTGGGGCTGTTAGAAAAATAATGAACAGAAGCGTTTTGCATGCGTGAACGGAGGCCATACATTGGAAGTGAAGAAGATGATCCCCATCGGGGTCGAGAATTTCGAGGAAATAATGGCAGAGGATTTCTACTATGTCGATAAGACGGGGATGATTCGCGACCTGCTGAATCACAAAGGCAAAGTCACCCTCTTCACGCGCCCGCGCCGCTTCGGCAAGTCGCTGAACATGAGCATGCTCAAGCACTTCTTTTCGGTGGGCGGGGACAAGTCGATCTTCGACGGGCTGGAGATTTCAAAAGAAAAGGAACTTTGCGATAAGCACATGGGGAAATATCCGGTAATCTCCCTCTCCTTGAAAGGCGTTGATATGCCGACATACGAGAAAGCTTTCCAAAGGGCGGCGGACGTTATTCTGGACACGGCGGAAAACTTCCAGTTTCTCCTCGACAGCGAGAACCTGAGCGAACATGAAAAGGCCAGATACCGGCAACTTCTTGATATGGATATGGCCGAGCACACGCTCACCGGAAGCCTGAAGCTTCTCAGCAAGCTTCTGGCGAAACATTACGGCACAAAGGCCATCATCCTGATCGACGAGTACGACGTCCCCCTGCAGAGGGCGTTCGTCAATGGGTACTACGACCAGATGGTCTCCCTGATACGCGCCTTGTTCGGCGATGCACTGAAGACAAACGACAGCCTTGAGTTCGCGGTGCTGACAGGATGCCTCCGGGTCGCGAAGGAGAGCATCTTCACCGGGATGAACAACTTGAAGGTCTATTCCGTCACGGATGCGCCCTTCTCCGAGTGTTTCGGCTTCACAAGCCGGGAGGTCCGGGAAATCCTGGATTACTATGGATTGGGCAACCGCTACGAAACAGTGCAGGAATGGTATGACGGTTACCACTTTGGCCATGAGGACATTTACTGCCCTTGGGACGTAATCAATTACTGTTCCGACATCCAGCATGACCCAGTGCTATCCCCGCAGAATTACTGGATCGACACCAGCGGGAACGACGTGATCAAGCGTTTCGTCGCGCAGGCAACCGATGCGACTAGGGAGGAGATCGAGAGGCTAATCGCGGGCGAGGCAATCGAGAAGGAGGTCCGGCTGAACCTCACGTATTCCGAGATGTACGACAGCATCGAGAACCTCTGGAGCCTGCTCTTCATGACAGGATATTTGACGGAGCGTGGCGAGGCGGATGGGCGAAGGCGGAAGCTCGCCATCCCGAACCAGGAAGTGCGGGACATCTTCGTCACGCAGATCCGGGAATACTTCAAGGAGAGCGTCGAGGCGGACAAAGGCACGCTGGACGCTTTCTGTTCCGCCCTTGTGATGGGCGACGCGGACGAGGTGGAGCGGCTCTTTTCGCAGTACCTGGAGCAGTCCATCAGCATCCGCGATGCCGCCGCGCCCGACGACAGGAAAGAGAGCTTCTACCATGGCACCATGCTCGGAATCCTGATGGCGAGCGGGCGCATGGGCGTTGTCTCCAACCATGAGGCCGGCAATGGCTACGCGGACATCCTGGCGAAATCGAAAGGCGGGGAGACAGGCATCGTCATCGAGATGAAATACGCCAGGGATGGAGACCTGGACGGCGCGTGCCGGGACGCCATCGAGCAGATCGACGAGCGTCAATACATGGATGCCTTCAAATACACGCGTGTCAGAAAGGTGCTGAAGTACGGGGTCGGTTGCTACAAGAAGGCATGCCGGGTCGTGTTCGGGGAGTGAGAAATTTGGGGCTGTGAAAAAATCGAGTTTATACGACACTGGCGTTTACCACTCTTCTGCCCGTTATTGCATTTGTGCTGGATAATCAGCAGAAACTTCGCCGGCGGCAAGAATAAGGATGGCCGCCATATTCATCAGGTTCAACGGCCAGTAATATCTAAAATCCGCCCAGCCGGTCGACAATACCAAACTAAAAATCTGCCCGATGATTGGAGCAAAAATCAGCAATTCTTTTCTCCTGCCCGATCTCAAGACGGCAAAGACAAATGCCACTAACCCAAGGAGGGTGAAAAGCCCGCAGCGCCACTCGATGGCTGAAACCCACTGCGTATTCGCCGTGTAGCCCGTCGCGGCGGACATGATCGGATATAACGCGACATACTGCCGAGGAGGATAATAGTTTAGCCACGTTTCATTTCCCCATATTTTTCCATCCATCGTTCCATAATAATTCACGCAGCCGACCGTTGCATCCTTCCCAAGAAAAATATCCCAGATGACATCCTGCCTATCGATAACCGCCCTTGCCATCATGACGGGATTTTTCAAAAAAGTATCAAGGTAATTTCTGACAAATTCTCCAGGCGTGACATCCACGTCATAAGATGCCTTTGAATACGTTGGAGTATACGCATATTCCGCATTGTTCCCATAGGTCATCATCGTAATCATTTCCAGCGTGTCCTCGGAGACCTCCCCTCCGGCATAATACGTCCCGAGAATGTCATTTCCCAGTCCGATATACAGGCCGTGCGTCCCAGTGTCCACAACCTCGAAATATTGGTAAACCGGCCCCTTGATGAAAGCTACCAGGGCTAGAGCCAACAGGCATGATGCCCAGGCTTTCACATTTTTATGGAGTACGACAATGACCGCTGCCAAAATAATCAGGAACGGAACCGCGCCGTTTTTCCGATATAAACAGATACCCGCCATAGCAATGACAAATTCAAGATAGATATACCATTTCCTACCGCAGTCTTCCATCGCCATCCTCGCGAGGATTACCGCCGCCCAGAGCAGGGAAAACGCATAGGGAATATCTTTCCAAATCGTATTCAAGTGGAGGATGTTGCTTGCGCTAAGGCCGGAAAACAGCGCCGTGCAGACCAATATCCCGTCCTTCATGCCACGCCCGCGCAAGAACAGCAGAAGCTCCAGCATCACATACGCCCAGAAGAAATACTGCACGAATATCACGGCATATGTTGTGTCCGAAAAAGTTTGGATCACGCGCAGGACCATGCTATAAAATGCGGGATGCCAGTCGTACATGCCATGCAGATGCTTCGCGTTCGAAATCATTGTCACGACGGTATCGCCGCTGAAATTTCCCGGATTGTTTGCGAACAAATTAAAAAGAGCCGGCAGCAGCAGGAGCGCCAGACATATCGCGATAAAGCATGGCTTTTTGAGACTATGCGCGCCCTTGCCATGCCCGGATAACAATTCCAGGCCATACAACACGGAATTCATGACAGGCACGAACCATAGTACCGCCACCAGGAAAACGAAAAGACCCGCGATGGTCAGCTTGAGCGCGTAAGGGTACTCCTCGTCTGCGGTTGGAACTCTATCCCGCTTTGACCTATGATGATAAGGGAGCCGAACACTTCCAAAACCGCCAGCAGGACAGGTTGCGTGGCTCCCCCCCCAGACTGTCCGAAAACTAATTCCTGGCAACAATTAGCCGCCACTTTCTGTTCTAATTGAGGGCTACTATCCGCTTGTGTCTCCACTTTTGCGCTACTGAGCGACATATCCTTAATACCATTCTCCACTTGACAATTTTGCGTCTGGGTTTTCAGACAGTCTCCCCCATGCGAGAATTCGAGCATATGCCTTATTTACAAACGCGATGATCCTTTCCCAATATCGCAAAACCATAACGAATAATACAAAAAATAGCGCCCACAGGGAAATCACGGAAAGGCAATCATAAATCCCCGGCTCCACGAGATAGCCAAAATTGACGGCGATCATCCCGCCAACCAGCCTCACGCCATCCGCGTCATAGGAGCCGCAGATCTCTCCCGCCGCATCCCGCGTGACAAACACGGTCGGGATATCCGTGCAGTCCTTGGCATCAAGCGTGATGGCATATTCCGCGCCTTGTTCCATCTCAGCGTTGACATAGACCTTCTTCCACTCGCTGTTGTTAATATTCGCGAGTGAAAGGTTCGCCTGGTAAAGCAGCTCCTCGCCTTTCGTGATGGCGAGCGCTATCGACCCCTTCTTGTCGTTGTTCACATGGGCGAACATAAGCTCTATGCTGTTAAGGATTTCTTGTCGCTCGAAAAAATGACGGACAGATTCTCGCAGGGAATCTCCTCCGCCTGGCTTAGATCGTACGCAAAGGACGTGCGATATTCTTTGTCAATCTCGTGCCGTACGCCAATATATGCAATTCGCGCCATGACAAGCGCGAAAACGACAAGGAACAATATTTTTTTCCATTTTGGAACGTCCTTTGCAATGGTTTTCAACATCAATTCGTCCTCCTTATCCGTTCTAATCCCGCTCCCATCCGAAAATTACTCGCGGCAGCGCCAATCTCCCACCCGGACATTGCCTTGCCGCCTCGCTTCTGCCGCATGTATATATGATGGCGTTTGTCAGTCTCATTTCACGAGCTTATAAATCCAAACTTGATATGTGCCGACATATCCGCCGGAAACAACCAGCTCCGCGGAATATCCGCGCTCCGCAACGCATTGATCAATCTCCTCTGAAATAGTGCCACTAAGGAAAAGCCAGTTAGTATCTTTTTTATGGAACTGTGGCAAAGTGACGCCATCAATCAAATCATGTTGTGCGCCTGGGTAATAATAATCAATCACATTCCAATTCAAATGACCGATATTTGTCATAATGTAGCTTCTCTCTTGCGAAATTTCATCCGTTACCGCAAGCGTGTTTTCCATCCCTTTCTCAATATCATTTTCACTTTTCACGGTGCGTAGATATGCTGGAATACAGGAAAGCGCAAGAATCACGCATAATGCCGCCGTAAGCAATTTCTTAGCACTGCACTTCGAGATGCAAATCCCAAAAGCAAGCCATACAAGAATAAATGCCGGATACAAGTACCTCAACGTTATAATGGGATAAAACGTATGTGAAAAACATTCTGCGGCTACGATTGTCCCGAACGTTGCTGTCACTCCCGCCAAAAGCCAGACAGATTCATCAGAAATCGTCCAATCCCCAGGGTTTGCAAAAATGTTGACTTGCTTCTTCTGATTCCCCATATTCTTGATTTTTGCAATTCCAGCCTCGCGGAAAAATACGGCAAGAAAGACGAAGGCAAACATCAACAGAATAAGCAAGGAATATTTGGATGAAAAAATGTACTCAACACAGGATCGCCAGCTTACGTTCTGCAATCCGTACTGTGCTACAAACTGTCCCCGCACATAATGTCCATAAAGCATCCAGGGAAGAAAGAGCACGAGCGCCATTCCGCCGGAGCAAAGCACTTTCCACGTGGCTTTTCTATCTTTATAGGCAATATATACCAATAGAAAGAAGTACAACACACCTATCGCTGCCACTGCAAAATAATGGCTGTACAAAGCCCCTAGCGAAAAAATTGACATGAAAACAAAATACCTTGTCTTCTTAGTCTTCAATATCTGGTACATCATGAGGTATGCCAGGAAAATGAACATCTGACACCACGAGTACATCCGGACTTCCACATTATAGCGCACCGCGTTTTCCAAAAGAGCGGACAAAAGGATCAGTATCGCCGCCGTCCTCGTTCCAAACCACTTGCGGACTATCGTCACCGTCACTGCCACGATAACAATATATGGAAATAGAGATACAAAATGGTACATTGGACCAGATGGGCCAAATATCCGATACAACACAAGAATAATGCCATAGTGCAGTGGCGTATGCCCCGCCGCTGCAACCTGGTGCAGCATCTCTCCGAATCCCATGTTCATGGTAGTAAGGGGAATTATTTCATCGCCCCAAAAAACATTGTCAAATATCCGAACAAAATGCATCCCAATTGCAACAATACCCAGCACGTAGATCCCATATCTGGATATCCATCTGGAAACGGATGACGGCTGGCAATTGACCCCCCCCTTGCCGACCTCAACGTCTACAGTCACATTTTCCCGAATATACCTCTCCACAAACGGCGCCGCGACCGCCAGAAATACAGACGACAACAGATATTTAATCGCGAAGTCGCCGTACGCATTCAATTTTCCATAGATGTCCTGCGTATTATGGCGAAACAATGCCAAAAACGCCATCAAAATCAGGTTCAGAAAGACGCAGCAGGACGCGTATTCAAAAATCGCCCTCTTCCAATCCGCCCCGATTTTTTGTTCCTTTTCCCCCATTACCACTTTCCGGATGCCGCACATAATGACAGCCGGAAAAAACACGCATATAAAAGCCATTTGAAAAATCCTCCCAGTTGCATATCTCAGTCGCGCCACCGGCGGCGCATCTCACGGGTTGTACGCGCCAAACGCGTTTTTCAGCAATATCCATAGCAGCGAGCCGTTTCCCTTGAAAAAACTGATCTTCGTCGGGGTCTTCCCCTCCTTTGGGTAGGCCCGCCGCACTGGAATCTCGCACGCCCTGTACCCCAGCTGCGTCGCCCTCACCGAAAGGTACGCCAGCAGCTCATACGTCTGGAACACGTCCCTCAGGGGCCGCACCCTCTCGTCCGTCAGATATTCCGCCGAATACGCGCGGAATGCGTTCGTGGTGTCCGTGAAGCGATGGCGGGCGGTAAGCGAGATGATTGGCGCGTGGACGAGCCTGACCGCCAGCAGGCGGATGGGCGGGGTGCGGACCGCTCGGCCGCCCTTCACGAACCGCGAGCCCTGTACGAGCGCATACCCCTCTTCCAGCTTCTCGATGAAGCGCGGGACATCCTCTATGCTGTCCTTGTTGTTGCCGTCCACGGTGAGTATTCCCTTGTAGCCGCGCCGCAGGGCCCACCATATCCCCATGCGCAGCTGCGCGCCCTGCTTTCCGTTATCCCGCTTGACGAGCAGCGTGTTCACGCCAAGCTTGCGCAGTCTGGCTCCTTCCGTGGATCCATCAGTCGAGCCGCCATCGCAGATCACGATATCCGCATATTCGCCGACGCCGTGCCGCAGGGCGCGGTACAGCTCTTTCCAAATGCGCTCGCCCTCGTTGATGACGGGGATCAGGAGCGCGTAATCTTTTACTTTTGCCCCATATTCCTCGCACTCAAACCGGGGCACCCCGGGCCGGCGCTGATATGTCACTATATTGCAGCTCATTTCTTGTCCCTCTTTCCAAAAGTCATTATAAATTTACGGACGATAATATAAAGGCACGTCTGCACGAATCCAAAGTACCACATGACATAGTTCATGTGAGTATGCACATAGGAATGCGCTTTCGCCAGGACCAGCCAGGAAACCGATGTCAGGAAAAAGACAGCGTACATCGCGACCAGCCTGACGTCCAATCTCTTATCCCTATACTCGAATGCAAAAATAACCAGCGGAATCGTGCATAATAGCGGGAACAGATTCCCCGTAATCCCCGCAATCACCTCTGTACCGAAATGAAAATACTTGCATACCACCTCCCAGGCGGAGGCATTGAGCGATGCCCATATGCTTGGAGACATCAGGTTTAAGTCCGCTCCGTTCGTGCGCCGCAGCAGATCCTGCTGATATATGTATCTCAATCCCGCGATGATATCCCCGCTGCCCCGCAGCGACGCGTGGATGACGAGCGCCAGCGCAAATCCGATGAGGGCAAAGCAGCCAAGGTTCACGCTCGTGCGAAAAATCAGCGACGCCCTGGCCCTTTCCTTCCGCGCGGCCGCCACGATAAAATCCACCGCGGGGAAAGCGACAAGCCCCAGCATGATCGCGGTGATATATTCATAGCCGCATAAGGATTTTACAAAAATAGCGACAAGAGCCGCGATGCAGCACGCCCTCCTGCAATATCGATTCTCGATCCTCCAGGAACAGAACAGCCCGATAGCCATCGGTATGAACCACGTGAATTCCACCCAATAAAGGTTCCTCGCGAAATTCACGATCCATGGCGACATCCAGAACGTGACGTAGAAAGTCCCCGCAAGCAGCCTGTCGTATTTCACCGCAATCAAAAACACAATCACCACGAACACGGCGGCAGTGCAAATACTGCAAATCAGGTTCAGGTAGGCGTCAATATGGCGGGCAAGGTGGCGAAATACTTTCCCCTGGAGCCCGAACTGGCTCCTATAAACTCCGAAAGTCCCCTTAGCGAGCGGGTTCTTATCCTTGTCTAGAAAAGAAGCGCCGTCCAGGCTTCCGTATTTCTCAAGATTAAACGGCCTATCGCTGTCCAGGATGACAATCCGGTTCCCTCCCTCGTCCTTCACCTCCTTGATTTGAAAAGTGTCGCTGTTTGCAAATACGATATAGTTTCCGGGAACGGCGGCCGCACTGCTGTATCCGTTTAGGTTCACGATAATCTCCGGTTCCGTTTTGGAATAGCCGTTTGACCAGTTGTCATCGCTGATGTACCCGCCGGTGGAACGCCCCTTCAGCGTATAGAACGCGCCAAGGCCGTAGCCCCTTTCATTTCCCGATTGCAGCGGCACGCCGGCGCGTTCCGCCAATATCGGCTCCCGGACGAGCTGTTCGCTGTCCGCCTGGAATCCCCCGAATCCGCCGTTGCTATTGTCCATAGAGTTATACATATAGTTCCATGAGAGGACCGCCGTCAGGAAAATCCCGAGCGATACCGTGCCTATCTGCCTCCTGTGCTTCGCGGATAGGAGTGCGCAGATCCCGCACTCAAGCGATAGAAAGTACAGGAAAAAAATCGCCTTGTTCTGCGGCGTGAATGTAG
>CAYVFF010000002.1:0-33514 GCA_964450965.1 uncultured Eubacterium sp.
GTTTGGCAAAGCTCTCCACCGTGTCGTCCCTGGCCAGGGAGAGCTGATCGTATTCGCCCGTGCCGTGCAGCTCGTTCACCCTCGTGATCTCGGTGATGATAAGGCCCGCCCCGCCTTTTGCCCGCTCCTCGTAGAAACGGATGAATTCGTCCGTGGCCCGGCCGCTCGGCGAGCCGACGCCCACGCCCATGGCCGTCATGACCAGCCGGTTTTTGGTTTCCAGTTTCCCGATCCTGCCACGTTCGGCCAGATGTTCATATTTCATCTCTCTACACCTCCTATCAGTCCCTTCCGGTCATACCGGGCCGTCAGAAGTTTTGGTACTGCCAGACTGGGATCGGCCTCCCCGATTTTGACCAGCTCCTTCATTTCGATATCGTTTTCACTGTATGCGCCGCCCATATTTTCCAGGACCGGCAGCTGTCCCCAAGGGTCGTCCCCGCTGGACTTTAGCCGCACCGTGACCTTGCCGGGAGTCCAGATTCTGTAAGTGTACTCTGCTACATTGGAGTAGACGTTGACCTTCGAGAAAGAAGGTATCCCGTTCTCATCCGGCTCTATGAAAGGATGCATGTAAAAGCTGGTGCCACCGGATTTTCCCCCATCCGACGCGCCCGCGTAGCAGGCGGCAGCGCCGGGATTGTTGTACTCCCCGTCCAGCTTTATGGAAACGTCCGCCAGTACCACGCCGTGCCGGCGGGCCGTAGCCCGGGCCGAACCGTCCTCCCGGATAATCTGAATGTCGTCTTCTTGTTCGCACATTTTTTTGGGCAGTCCGAATTTCTCCCTGCCGGGAAGAGTCGCCATCTCCGCTCCGGGGCCCGACAGCAGGAAACTGACGGGGTAGAGGCCCGTCTGCGCGCCAAACTTTACATAGACTCCCAGCATGGCCTCCCGGTAAGGCAGGGTAAATGCGGGGTTGTCGATGGTTACGATGTAGCCGGATACCAATGGCAGGGCCACTTCCAGCGGCTTTGGCACGATCTCGGCGATCGCCGCCAGGTCGCTCCGGTATGTGAAATATACCCCTTTTTCATCTCCCATCACCGAGATGGGGTTTAATCCGGCTTCCTCCTTAGGAAGCTGGAACGTAGCTTTCTTTTCCAACATCTGAAAAAATCCTCCTTCCTGCATCTGTGCTTATAACATGGGGGATGCCAGAACAGACATCCCCCATGCCTCACCATAATTACCTCCGGCTGCGCTCATCCAGCTCTTTACGGATGGTGGGATAGATCTTGTCCAGGTTGCACCGGATCAGCACCACGAAACCAATCACAATCAGGATCATGGGCACCCAGGTGTACAGGGAGCGGATGGCGAACAGGGCGGAAGGGCCGCCCGGATTATCGGTGTAGCCGCCGAGCGCCAGGCCCCAGCCCACGGCCGCGCTGCCCAGGCCGGTGCCGACCTTCATGCCGAAGGAAGCCGCGGAATATGTCATGCCCTCGATCCGCTTGCCAAACTTCCAGTCGCCATAGTCGACCACGTCCGCGATCATGGCAAACAGCCCGGCGGAATGGGGAACCCTGCCGATGCCGACAAGGGTCAGGCCTACAAGCAGCATCGGGAAACTGGACGGAAAGGCAAGGACGATAGCGTAGCCGATAATCTGCATGATATATCCGGCCATCAGGCATTTCCACTTGCCGAATTTCTCCACGATCTTGGGGAAGACGGGCATGGCGATGATGGAGGGCAAAAAGCCCATCATGTTCACGATCCCGTAGGCGTCCATATTCCCCAGAATATCCCTCACATAATAAATGACGACGCCGTTGGTCAGGTTCAGCGCGGCATAGTTGATGATGAAAAGCAGCGCCACGTAGATAAAATACTTGTTTTTAAACAGAAGTTTCAGGGCTTCCAGCGCCGGAACGGCATCCGGCTGCGTGCCGTCCGCGTTCACGGTGGTGCGCTCCCTTGTGAAGAAGAAGGTTATCAGGATCAGCACCGTGCCCACAATGCCGAAGACGACGGCCATGCCTCTGTATCCAAGGGATTCGATCAGGCCGTTGGCGGTATAGATGATGATCAGCACCGCCACCCATGTGCAGAAGAAACGGACGGAACTTAACACCGTCCGGTCCTGCTGGTCCGGGGCCATATACGACATCAGGGTCCCATAGGCCAGGTTGCAGGCGGTATAGATCACCACCGCCAGCAGGATATAGGTAATGGAGGCATAGGCGATCTTGCCCGTGCCGGACAACCCGGAGGGAACGCTGAAGAGAAGCACAAGGCCAATGCCCATCAGAGGGGCCGTCAGCCCCACCCAAGGCCGGGCCTTGCCCCACCGGGTATTGGTGTGGTCCACCACCGTGCCCATCACCAGGTCGGAAACCCCGTCCAGCAGCCTGGTGAGCATCATGATGGTTCCAACCACTGCAGGGTCAATGCCCACGCTGTCCGTGTAGTACACCGTCAGAAACATGCCCACCGTCGTCCAGATAAAGTTACAGCCCGCGTCGCCAAGGCCGTAGGCAATCTTTTCCGGAAACGGGACTTTCTCCGCCGATGGATTGCTATTCTTGCTCATGATACATCTTCCTTTCCATTCTGGTTACGCGCCAGACGCGCGGCGCGTAAAAAACAGTCTGCGGTCAAAACAGCCTCTTCTGCGCCTCGCTGCCGTCGATGAACGGCCCGGCGGTCACGCATCCCTCCCGGGCCGCCCCGAACCAGGAGCGGTCAAACGTGATCGGGCTGCCGTCCGGATTCTCGAAACGCTCCTCCGGCTCAAAAGCCATTCCCAGCGTTTCGGTGCTGATTATGGAGGCTTTCTGCTCAGGCAGATGGTCATAGAGGTCGGTTTTCAGATACCAGCCGCCGTCCCGCTGTTCCACGGAGACCTCCACGCTGTCATCGGCCCGAGCGTACTGGCTTTCCTTCTCCCATGGCCTGGCGCCGTTAAAAAATACATTGCCCCCGGTCCAGACTGGAAGGTGGATATAATACCGGTCGCTTGACGGAGAACCCATGCCGCAGTAGCCTTCAAATTCCCTGTCCCACTCCTCGAAAGTGGGGAATCCGTCATAGGCGCAGGTACCCACGATGGTATTTCCATCGTCCCACCCGCTGCCATCGCCGCCCATCCCCTCCATGATTGGCTTCAGGGCAGGGCGCAGGGGCTGCTGGATGAACAGGTTGTTATAGAACCTGGCGTCTCCGTGCAGGAACGTCATGAAGCCAGCCACCTCTGTCCTGTGAGGCAGATGATAAGGCGTGTAGCGCGGAGAATCCAGCGTCAGGGCGCCGTTGTTGGTGCCGATGCCGATATCGACCAGGCTTCCCGCAATCAGGTTATGTACCACGGCCACGCCCTGGCAGGCCAGCTTGATGGCGCGCTCGGACAGCATCACATTATTGTCAATGAGCGTCGGTCCGTGTGAAACCTCCACGAAGACGTCCTCGCCGATGCCGGAGAACAGGGATGGGTTCAGTTCCTTCGGCGTTTCCGTCAGGTTCGGCGCGGTGTTGTCGTGGAACAGGTTGCCGGTGACACGGGTCCCCTGTGCCTGCCAGTCCAGCCAGAGCCCCCGGGTGCAGTGGTGGATATGGTTGTGACGGATCGTGACGTCGATCGCGGCGTGCATCTTGATGCCGCCGATCTCCGCCCCGGCCAGGTTCTGCTTGTTGTTGATGTGGTGGATGTGGTTGTCCTCAATGGTGGAGAACACGCCGCCCAGGTGGCCGACGATGCCGGTCTGGCCGCAGTCGTGGATGTCACAGCGCCGCACGGTATGGGAACCGACGGTTTCCTTCGACCAGCCCTCCGCCTGAGCCAGACAGATGCATTCCCGTTCCGTCTGGGTGCCGTCCTTGTACTTCCAGTGAAGCCACTTGTTGTCATTGCTTTCCTGATAATACTTTCCCAGTGAGATGCCGCAGCATTTCGATTCATAGATCTCGCAGTCTTCGATGACCCAGCCTTTCGACCAGTGGGGAGCGATCATGCCCTCCTGGAACGCCGTAGGCGGGGCCCACTGGGTCGCCGCCTGGCAGATCGTGAACCCGGAGAGGGTGATGTAGCCTATTCCCTCCGCTTCCGGCGCAAAGCACGCCTTGCGAACGGAGAATTCCACATTCTCCGCATTGGGATCCTTATCCTGGAAATTGGCATAGAATACCGTCTCATCACCATCCTGCTCGGCGTACCATACATACACTGAAAACTCAGGATCCCAGGACGCGGGGGAAGGAACGGGGTGAAGAACCTGTTCCTTGTCCGTGACTTCATAAAGGGACTTCCCGTTCAGAAACAGGTCGCCGGTATGGGCGATGAAGTCCGCGATGAACCAGTCTCCGGAGATCCGGGTGGTATAGGGGTTGCGCTCGGTGAAGACGCTGTTCGCAACCCGCGCGGTCCATATGCCGCCCTCCTCCCGGCTCCAGCCTTTCAGCGGATCCGCGCCGGTGATCACCGCCGCCAGCGGCTCCGCGGAGCGGTAGAGAATGGGCGACTGTTCCGTGCCGCCATGTTTGGGGTTCACATTCTCCCGGTAGATTCCGGGCATCACCAGCACCTCGTCCCCGGCCACGGCGATATCCGCCGCCTCCTGGATGGTTCGAAACGGGCGTTCCCGGCTGCCGTCTCCGTCCTGAACCGCATTCGCATTAACGTATCGTTTCATGCACATCCTCCTTTCATTCATGGTGTTGCCCCGCAAAGCGGGGATGAAGTTCGATATGCAGGCATACCCTCGGCTCACGCTTTTCACGTTGTACCCCTGCCGCACTGCAACTGTCCGGACGGCACGTCCTCCCGCCGGCCGAACAAATACTTATTATAATATAATACTATGAAAGAACTGGATAAGGTAGACAGAAAATGGTTGTAATATCACAACGATTCGTTGTATAATAATTCGTTGTGGGATATGGGGAATACAGGAAGAGGGGACAGGCACATGGAATTCAGACAAATCACCTATTTCGAGGCGGTCTGCCGGAACCAGAGCATCTCGAAAGCGGCGAAGGAATTGTTCCTGACACAGCAGTGCGTCAGCAAGCAGATCTCGCTGCTGGAGCGGGAGATGGGGGCGCCGCTTATCGTGCGCAGGCCCAACGGCGTCGTCCCCACGGAGGAGGGCCGGTGGCTCAACGAGCATGCCGCCATGATCCTGCAGATCGAGCAGGACATTCAGACACATTTTGAACGGCACCGGAATGGTGCCTCGAAAGTCATGAAGGTAGGCATTGCCAACGGGTTGAATCTGTTTTATGACGACACCTTTTTCAGGCGCCTGCAGGAAGCGCACCCGGATCTGTCGATTCAGGTATTCTATATATGGAACAGGCAGATAGAGGAAATGCTCGAAAACGGCGCGCTGGATATCGGCATATCCCTCCTGCCGGTACAGAATAAGTCCCTGCGCGTAGAGAAAATGTTTACCGAGCCCCTCTGCTGTATCATGAACCGCAATAGCAGGCTGGCGGAATGTGATGTTCTACATTTTGACGATATTCTGCACGAACAGATCGCTCTGGCCGATGAGAACTTTAATACGTATTATGCTTTTCTGGACCGCTGCGCGAGCCGGGGGATCACCCCGGACATATACAAGGCCTCCGACCTGATGTCCATTTATTTATATGTGCTGGATCACGATGCAGTCGGGTTCAGCCTCAATTCATTCGCGGAGCGGTTCCATGTGGATCAGATCAGGCATATTCCTTATGCGGACGAGGCGGGAGCCTGGAATGTATGCATGCTGATGGACAAAAAGGACGACGGCATCTACGATAAATTTATCCCCGATTTTGCCAATGTCAAAGAGTTTTTCTAAGACATTGAGAGGGAATGGCCCATGGGGGTTTATTCCTTTAGCGCGAACTTCTGCACCAAATCGTTCAGGCCGCCTGCCTGCCTCGCCAGCTCGGTGGACGTGGCGGAACTCTCTTCGGCCATCGCCGAGTTGCTCTGGATGCCATCGGAGATGTCACCGACTCCGATGCGGATCTGATCCATGCTCTCCGCCTGTATGACGGCATTCTCCGCCGTGGACCGTATCATCTGGTTCACGTTCTCCACGGCATTCACCACCTCCTGCAGCGATTCCATCACATGGGCGGTAATCTCGCCGCCCTTGCCGATCTCGCTGATGGAGACGCCGATCAGCTCCCTGGTCGTGTTCGCGGCTTTCGCGCTCTCGTCCGCCAGCTTGCCGATCTCGCTTGCCACCACGGTGAAGCCTTTGCCCGCCTCGCCGGCCCTCGCGGCCTCGATGGCAGCGTTCAGCGCCAGGAGGTTCGTCTGGTCCGCGATCTCCTCGATGGTCTGGATGATGCTTACCACCTGCCTGGAGGTCTCGTCAATCTTGCCCATCGCCTCGTCCATCTGCTTCATCCGGTCCTGGCTCTCGTTCATCATCTGGTTGACTTTCGCCGTCTCCTTGGCGGATATCTCCGCCTCCTTGCCGCTCGCCTCGACCTGCTCCGCGACCGTGACGGATGTCGCCGTCAGCTCCTCCACAGCCGCGGCCTGCGTCGTCACGCTCTCCGCGAGGCTCTGCGCCGCGCCGGCCAGGTCGTCCGCGCCCATGGCCACCTGTGACGCGCTCTCCCTGATGTTGCTTAGGACCTCGGTCATGGAGCCGGTGATGTTGTCGATTCCCTCTTTCAGGATCGCGAACTCGCCGACATAATCCTGCTTCAGCTCCACGTTCAGGTTGCCGCTTGCGATTTCGCCCAGGGCGTAGGACAGCTCGTCGATGTAGGCGATATATTCCTTCAGGCGGTCGACCGTCTTGCCAATCGACCGTCCCAGCTCGCCGATCTCGTCCTCGCGGTCAACGTGGATCTCGACATCCAGGTTGCCCGACGCCAGCTGCAGCGCAGTGTCGTTCAGCCGCACGATCGGCTCGCTCAGCTTGGCCGCCATTCCCTTCATCCTCCGGAAAGCGATGAGAATGCTCCCCGCGAAGATTAAGATAAGGATGACGACCGTGATGAACAATGTCCGGTAGTATTCGCTGGCGCGCATCGCGCTTGCCACCATGTAGCCAGTGCCGTCGATGCTCGAGATGTAGCCGTATATTCCCCGCTTGTCAATCTGGTACTTCAGGAACGTCTCAACGCCTTTTCCCGCCGCGTCGACGAAGGACTTCGAGAATCCGGCCTCCGCGATGTTCTGCTGGAGCTTTTCGGCATCCGGGTGGTATACGACCGTCCCCTCTGAGGTGAACAGCACGACATAGCCGGTGCTCCCGATCCGGTATCCGGCGAGGATCTCGTTAAGATGCTCCAGGGACACGTCCAGCCCGGCCGCGCCCAGCGCCGTCCCGTCCTCGTCATAGACCGGCATGACCGCGCTGAGGATCGTCTTCCCCGTGCTGGAGTCGACGTATGGCTCCGTCATGACCAGCCCGCCCTCTTCAAAGCACTTGTACCATGCCCTTCCGGTGATGTCCCATCCCTCGCCGGACGTAAACCCGTCCGACTGGGTGAGGACGTTCGCGTCCAGGTCGGCGACCCAGACCGCCTGGATGTTTTCCGCGTCCAGCTGCTGTATATTTACCATGTTTTCAAAAATCCCCTGGAAGCCATCCTTTGCCGTGATGTCGTCCCCCGGCAGCGTCTCCCGGAGCAGCGCCTTCACGTTCGGATCCACGGACAATTGTTTGGAAGTCTGGATGTAGGACTCGAGGAAATCCTGCAGCTCAAAGGATGCCGCCTCCGACTCCAGCGTCAGGCTCGTCTGGCGGCTCGTCACGATTTGATGCCAGATCAGGACGATTACCACGATCGCCAGGACGAGGATCATGGAGAGGCCCACCCTGCCGACCTCGGAGAGGATCGTGTCCGCTATCTTTTTGTTCTTCACTTTTCCAGCCTTCGTTTTCATGCGCTTCTAGCTCCTTTATGCTGATTTTGCCTATGGGGATATCATGCCCTCCGTCCGAAAAGTATCCCGCGCCTATTCGTCATGCCTGCCGTAATCAGACGATTCCGCGAGGTTTCTCTGCGTCTGACGTTTTTTCCCAATCAATTATAACCGGTTTCGGACGAAAAATCAATTTGCCGGATAAAATTGCCTCGTCATTCGCTCTTGCATTCATTGAAGTCGGCCATCGGTTTGGCAGGATAAATGATAGTTTGTGTTGAATTATCACACGCAATCTATTATAATGGCTGTTATGAGAGATTTAATTGAAGAACGTGACAAGAAGGAACGGATGCGAAAAAGCGTCGTCAAATGGTGGAACGTGCATTATATGACCCCGGAGGAGCTGGAGATGGAGCAGGCGAAGGAGGCCGATGACGATCAGCGGGAAGCCAAAGGGGTGGGCGCGCCATGTGCAAACAGTGCCGATGTTGCGGGCGGGCCATGGGAGCAGCTTGCGCCCCTGCCGGAGTACGGCGGGGCCTCGCCGGAGGATGAGGAGCGCGGTCGCGGGGAGGTCGGGCAGGCCTCAGCCGGGGCTGAAGCGGGCTATGACTATAATGAGGCGACAGGCGCTTATTCCGGAACGTATGGCAGACGTGACGGGGACGATGAGCATCAGGAGCGCATCGATGCTATTCTTGCCGAAAAGGACGAGGCTCTCCGCGACCTGATCGAGCACGCCGAGGAGGAGTGAGCGAATGTGCCTCGGCACATTTTTTTGCGCGGGGGCTGTGATTATCTACGCGGGACGCCGCTGCAGGAAAGGAGGCGAACATGGAAAAAATAATAGACCTTATCTCACACGCGCTCGAGGGCGCGTTTGGCGAGCTCGGGTATGACGGGGCCTATGCCAGGGCGACCGTATCCAACCGCCCCGACCTGTGCGAATTCCAGTGCAACGGCGCGTTGGCGCTCGCGAAGCAGGCAAAAAAGCCCCCTATGGAGATCGCGGGGCAGATTGCGGACGGGCTTGCGGGAAATACACTCTTCGAGGAGATTGCCGTGGCGCCGCCCGGATTTTTGAACATCAAGCTGTCGAGAAAATTCCTCTCGGACTACCTGAACGAGATGGCCGTGAACTCCGCGAACGGCAAGTACGGATGCGAGCGGGTCCCTAAGCCAAAGACGATTATGATAGACTACGGCGGGCCTAACGTGGCGAAGCCGCTGCACGTCGGGCATCTGCGCTCGGCCATCATAGGCGAGAGCATCAAGCGCATGGGCATCTTCTTGGGGAACACGATGATTGGCGACGTGCACATGGGCGACTGGGGCCTCCAGATGGGACTGATTATCGCGGAGTTAAAGTCGCGCAGGCCGGACCTGCCGTATTTCGACGGCGGTTTTTCGGGGGAATATCCAAAAGACCCGCCGTTTACGATCTCCGAGCTGGAAGAGATCTATCCGGCGGCCAGCAGGAGGTCAAAGGAGGACGAGCGCTTCAAGGAAAAGGCGATGCAGGCGACATACGACCTCCAGCAGGGCAACAAGGGCTACCGGGCCCTATGGCGGCATATCATCAAGGTCTCTGTGGACGACCTGAAGAAGAACTACAAGCGCCTGAACGTCTCGTTCGAGTTGTGGAAGGGGGAGAGCGACGCGCAGCCGTTCATCCCCGAGATGGTCCGCCGCATGAAGGATGAGGGCTATGCCTATGTCAGCGACGGCGCTCTAGTCGTCGACGTCAGCGAGCCGGGAGATACCAAGGAGATTCCGCCTTGCATGATATTGAAATCAGACGGCGCGTCCCTCTATAATACGACGGATCTCGCCACGATCGTCCACCGCGTGGGCTCCTACAATCCCAGCGAGATTATATATGTCGTCGATAAGAGGCAGGAGCTGTATTTCACGCAGATTTTCCGCTGCGCGCGGAAGACGAATCTGGTCGGCGATGAGACAAAGCTGCGGTTTCTGGGGTTTGGCACGATGAACGGCAGCGACGGCAAGCCGTTCAAGACGCGCGACGGCGGCGTGATGCGGCTGGAGACGCTGCTGGACGACATAGAGGAGAGGATGTACGAGAAGATTTCGTCCAACCGGGAGGCCGGCCAGGAGATGGGCGAGGAGGAGGCCAGGAAGACGGCCGCGATGATCGCGCTGTCCGCGATAAAGTACGGAGACCTCTCCAACCAGGCGTCAAAGGACTATGTATTCGACGTGGACAGGTTCACGTCGTTCGAGGGGAACACGGGGCCGTATATACTGTATACGATAGTGCGCATCAAGTCGATATTGGGCAAATATGTGCAGTCCGGGAACGCGATGAGCGCGCTCGCCGTCGGCCCGGCGCGTACGGACAGCGAGAAGGCCCTGCAGATAGAGCTCGCGAAATTCAACGGGGTGATAGAGGCCGCCTACCGGGAACTCGCGCCGCACAAGGTGTGCGCGTATGTTTATGGCCTGGCGGAAGCCCTCAACCACTTTTACCATGAGACGAAGATACTGGCGGAGCCGGACGAGTTCTTGAAGAAATCATATATCGCCTTGCTGGATCTGACGCGCGGCGTGCTGGAGTCGTGCATAGACGTGCTGGGATTTTCCGCGCCGGACCGGATGTAGGCGATGGCCGCGGACATTATATTGCTAAACATAAGGAAAAACTTGGAAAGAAGGGGTAGTAATGACAAAGATTGACATCATTTCGGGTTTCCTGGGAGCCGGAAAGACCACATTGATTAAAAAACTGCTCGAGGAGGTCTTCCAGGGGCAGAAGATCGTGCTTATCGAGAACGAGTTCGGAGAGGTGGGCATCGATGGCGGATTCCTTAAGGATTCGGGCATCGAGATCACGGAGATGAACTCCGGATGCATCTGTTGCTCGCTCGTCGGCGATTTCGGCAGGAACCTGAACGAAGTCATCGAAAAATTCCATCCGGACCGCATACTCATCGAGCCATCCGGAGTCGGCAAGCTCTCCGACGTCATGAAGTCCGTCATCGATGTGGAAAAAACGCATGACGTGGCGCTGAACGGCCTCGTTACCGTCGTCAACGCTACCAAGGCCAGCAAGCAGATGAGGGCTTTCGGAGAATTTTTCAACAACCAGATCGAATACGCGACCACGGTCGTATTGAGCCGCAGCCAGAACGCGACGCCCCAGCAGCTCGAGCTGTGCGTAAAACAGATGCAGGCTCTGAACGGGAAGGCCGCAATCATCACTACCCCGTGGGACCAGATCTCGGGCGAGGCCATTCTTAAAGTCATCGAGGGGCAGGATTCGCTGGAGATGAAATTGATGGCGGAGGAGCATGCCAGGCACGAGCATGAACATGAGCACGAGCATGACCACGAGCATGAGCATGAGCATGACCACGATCACGAGCATGAGCATGAGCATGACCACGATCACGAGCATGAGCACGAGCACGAGCATGAGCACGAGCACGACCATGAGCACGAGCACGATCATGAACATGGCCATGACCATCACGGCCATCATCACGCTGACGACGTATTCACCAGCTGGGGAAGGGAGACTCCGCGCAAATATACCAGTGAAGAGATCGAGAGCATCTTAAAGACGCTCAGCGATGATGAGTTTTACGGTACGATACTGCGCGCCAAGGGCATGGTGGAAAACGCGGAGGGCGGCTGGATCTATTTTGACATGGTTCCTGGCGAATACGAGCTGCGCGGGGGCGAGCCGGATTATACGGGCAGGCTGTGCGTGATCGGCTGCGAGTTGAAGGAACAGGAGCTGGAACGGCTGTTCCTGCTGGCATAATCGCGGTTGAGCCGGCCTAGGGGCTGGCAGGGATTGTGCCGGATGGAAGGCGGTGTATTATGGAAGAAGAGTTGGAGGTGCCGGTATATCTCTTTACCGGGTTTATGGACAGCGGGAAGACGACGCTGATAAAAGAGACGCTGTTTGAGAACGGGTTCGGCGACGGGGCGCGCACGCTCATCATTCTCTGCGAAGACGGTGATGTAGAGTTAGACGAGGAGAGCCTGGCCGAGGTAAACGCGAGGCTTGTCATGCTTGGCGGCCAGGAGGAGATCGGGAGGGAGAAGTTCCACGAGCTGAATGAAGCTTACCGCCCGGACCAGGTCTTTATCGAATACAACGGCACATGGGAGCTGGCTCCGCTGCTGGACCTGGATGCGCCGGACGGCTGGACGATAGTGCAGACCCTGACGACGGTCGACGCGGGTACTTACGAGCTGTACCTCAATAACATGCGGACCATGATGATGGAGCAGTTCATCATATCGGACGTGGTCATTTTCAACCGCTGCGACGACGATACCCCGAAGGCCAGGTTCCGCCGCAGCGTCAAGGCGAAGAACCGCAGGGCGCAGATTGTCTATGAACGTGCGGACGGGTCTGTGGATCAGAATTATGACGAGGAGCTGCCGTATGACATAGACGCGGATTTTCTGGATATCTCCGATGCCGATTATGGCATTTTCTATCTGGACCTGATGGACGACCCGAGAAAGTACGCCGGAAAGAGAGTCAGATATCTGGCACTTGTCTACCGGCCAAAGGGCAAGTTCAAGCCGGACACTTTCGCGGCGGGACGTTTTGCGATGACCTGCTGCGTGGAGGATATCCAGTTCGCCGGGATAAAATGCAGGTATGACAGGGCATCGGAAATCGGGCACAAATCATGGATATGGGTCACTGCGGAGATTGCCTACGAATTCGCACTGGAATACAAGGGCAAGGGGCCGGTACTGCACGTCGTGTCCGTCGAGCCGGCGGAGAAGCCCGAGGACGAGTTGGTTTACTTTAATTAGACGGGAGCTTTTCTTTTATGGAGACAACGCAATACGCATCAGCCAGGAAAATGGCGCAGAAGGCCGCGCGTTCGGCGGTCTCCGCCGGCGAGTATCCTTATCTGCCGGCGCTGGATGATTTCGTGCCTCGCGACGACATCGCGGGAGAGATGCCGCTCGGCATAGTGGACATTCCCCTGAACAAGGTGGCGGGGACCAAGACTGCCGGCCGGAAGAATTCATTCGCGAACAATTTCATGCCGCTGCTCGACGACAGCACTGAATTCGCGTCCAAATGGATTAGCCTCTATACGGCGCAGACCGAGGAGGGGATTCGCGACCCGATCCTGGCGTATGAGTATATGACGCGCTATTACGTGCAGGAGGGCAACAAGCGCGTCAGCGTCCTGAAATACGTGGGCGCGGCCAGCATCTCGGCGAACGTCATCCGCCTGCTGCCGAAAAAGACGGACGACGCGGAGTGCAGGACGTACTACGAGTACGTTGACTTCTACGAGGCGTCCAGGCTGTGCATGCTCGACTTCTCCTCCGAGGGCGCGTATGAGGAATTGTGCGGGTATTATGGCAAGGCATGGAAACAGCCCTGGACGGACGAAGAACGCCTGGAGCTGCGCAGTGATTTTTCACGTTTCGAGCAGCTCTTCGAGGAAAAAGGCGGGCCGCATCTGGGCTTGACTGCAGCGGACGCCTTTTTGATATATCTTCGCGCCTACGGGCGAAAGGAGCTGCCGTACCGCTCCAACGACGACCTGCGGAACGAGATAGAGCGGATCTGGCTGGAATTCTCGACGCAGACGCAGGATCGGTCCGTAAAGCTGATGCTGGAGCCGACCGCTCCCGCGGGGCAGCCGGCATCCAAGCTAATAAAGCTGATCCCTTCTTTCCTGCTCGGGAATTCTAATAAAAAGCTGAAGATAGCGTTCATATATGGGAAGACTCCGGAGACGTCCGCCTGGACGTATGCGCACGAGCTGGGCAGGCTCCATATCGAGGAGGTATTCGGCGACCAGGTGGAGACAAGCACGTATTTCCGCGCGGAATACCAGTTTTCGCCGCTGGATATATTGGAGCAGGCCATAGCGGACGGCAACCAGATAATATTTACGACCATACCATACCTTAGCGCGGCCAGCCTGAAGGCCGCCGTGGCGCATCCGGAAGTCAAGATATTGAACTGCTCCACGAATTCCACATACAGCAGCATCCGCACGTATTATTGCAGGATGTACGAGACGAAATTCCTGCTAGGCATGATCGCGGGCTCGCTCCCGGGGCCGGAAAAGATTGGATATATAGCGGACTACCCGATTTTTTCGACCATATCGAACATCAACGCGTTCGCGATCGGGGCCAAGATGGTCAATCCCGCTGCCCGCGTCCAGCTGACATGGTCGTCGCTGGATGCCGAAGGGCAGCCCGCCGACCGGCTGGATCCGGACATCCGGTATATATCGGACAAGGATTTTATCGTGCCGCAGCATCCGGGCAGGCGTTTCGGGCTGTATAGGCGCGAGGGCGGAGAACTCTCCAGCGTCGCGACGACGGTCTGCCATTGGGGAAAATTTTACGAGCAGATCATACAGGGCATCCGCGACGATACCTGGATCGCGGACACGAACGCGAACAAAAACCGCGCGATAAATTATTGGTGGGGTATTTCCGCCGGCGTGACGGAGCTCATCTGTTCCGAGAAGCTGCCGCCGGAGACGAAGAGGCTTATCGCGCTGATGACCGACCTGATCAAGTGGGGGCATTTCAAGCCTTTTGACACCGAGCTTGTCGACAACGAGGGGGTCTGCCGCCAGGAGGCCGGCGGGCGCATGGACAACGAGCGGATCGTGAAGATGGACTGGCTGCTGGACAACGTGGAGGGAAAGATTCCCGCTTATGGAGAGCTGAAGGACGAGGCCCTGCCGCTCGTGATGCTCCAGGGAGACTTGGAACCGGCGGAGCAGAGGGGGTAAGAATGAGGATTTTGGCATTGGCGGACGTGGAGTCGAAGGCGTTGTGGGATTATCTGGACAGGGATTACCTGCAGGGCATCGACCTGATTCTCGCCGCGGGAGATCTCAAGCCGGATTACCTGGAATTTATCAGCATGTACGCGAGGGCGGAGATATTGCACGTTTACGGCAACCATGACAGGACGCACGGCAGGCGCAGTCCGGGAGGATGCATCTGCGTGGAGGACATGCTCTACTTCCACGAGGGCGTGCGCGTCCTTGGGCTGGGCGGGAGCATCCGCTACAAGCCGGGCCCCGACCAGTATACGGAGGCCGAGATGGGGCATAGGATCCGCAGGCTGCGCAGGCAGCTGAAAAAGGCGGGAGGCTTCGACATATTGCTGACGCATTCGCCCGCCAGGGGTCTGGGAGACGCGCCTGATCCGACGCATACCGGATTCGAATGCCTTAGGAAGCTGCTCGACGACTACCGGCCAAAATACATGGTGCACGGGCACGTCCATATGAATTATGGCATAAACCGCGAGCGGAGCATTATTTACGGGGCCACGACGATCATCAATGCCTACGAGAAATATGAGTTTGAATTTTAAGCCGCCGACCACGGCCGGCCCGGGCGGACCCCGTCTGGCCGGAGCGATGCGGGCAAGGCCTGCGCGCGGCAGCAAAAATATACAGTAGAAAGCGAGGAATATCATGTATCCTATCGTGAAAAAACAGATTTTGGCGGACAAAATCTTCCTGATGGAGGTGAAGGCCGAGCGGTGCGCGAGGGCCTGCCTGCCGGGTCAGTTCGTCATCGTAAAGTCCGATGAATGGGGCGAGCGCATCCCTCTGACCATCTGCGATTATGACAGGGACGCCGGCACCGTCACCATCGTCATCCAGGCCGTCGGCGCGTCCACGGAGCGCATGCTGAGGCACATCGATACGATGGAGGAGTTCCAGGACTTCGTGGGGCCGCTGGGATGCCCGTCGCGGCTGTGCCTGGAGGAGAACCTTGAGGAGACCCGGCGGAAAAAAATAGTATTCATCGCGGGAGGGCTCGGGACCGCGCCGGTCTATCCGCAGGTGAAATGGCTGCATGAACATGGCGTGGAGGCGGACGTGATCATGGGATCGCGCACCAGGGACCTCCTCTTTTACATGGACGAGATGAGGGCTGTGGCGAAAAACCTCTACGTCTGCACCGACGACGGCAGCTTCGGGTTCCACGGCATGGGCACCGGGCAGCTGCAGGCGCTCTATGACGCGGGCGGCGCTTATGATCAATGCGTGGCCATAGGCCCCATGATAATGATGAAATTCGTATGCGTATTGACCAGGCAGCTGGGCCTCCCGACCATAGTATCGATGAACCCCATCATGGTAGACGGAACCGGGATGTGCGGCGCGTGCCGCCTGGTGGTGGACGGGCAGGTGAAGTTCGCGTGCGTCGACGGCCCGGAATTTGACGGCCATCTGGTCGATTTTGACCAGGCTATGAAGAGGATGCAGCAGTACAAGACGCAGGAAGGCCGCGCGATGCTCGAACTCGAGGAGGGCGATACGCATCATGGCGGCTGTGGAAATTGCGGAGGTGGAAGATAATGGAAGGAATGACCAGAGTACCGGTTCGCGAGCAGGATCCGAAGGTCCGCGCCACGAACTTCGAGGAAGTATGCTTCGGATATAACGAGGAGGAGGCCGTGGCGGAGGCGGGCCGCTGCCTGAATTGCAAGAATCCGCTCTGCGTGGGCGGATGCCCTGTAGCGATAGACATCCCGGCGTTCATCGGCAAGGTGAAGGAGCGGAAGTTCGAGGAGGCCTACCAGATTATCAGCGACTCATCGGCCCTCCCGGCGGTTTGCGGCAGGGTATGCCCGCAGGAGACGCAGTGCGAGGGCAGGTGCGTGCGCGGCATAAAGGGAGAGCCGGTATCCATCGGCAAGCTCGAGCGGTTCGTCGCGGACTGGGCGAAGGAACACGGCATCAAGCCTAAGAAGGCGGATAAGTCGAACGGGCATAAGGTGGCCGTCATAGGCTCCGGCCCGGCCGGGCTGACGTGCGCGGGAGACCTGGCGAAGATGGGATACGACGTGACGATATTCGAGGCATTGCACGAGGCCGGAGGCGTGCTGGTATACGGCATCCCCGAGTTCCGCCTCCCGAAGGAAAAGGTCGTCGCGGCCGAGGTGGAGAACGTGAGGTCGCTCGGCGTGAAGATCGAGAAGGACGTGGTGATCGGAAAGTCCGTCACGATCGACGAGCTGATGGAAAAAGAGGGGTTCGAGGCGGTATTCATAGGCTCGGGCGCCGGGCTTCCCCGGTTCATGGGCATCCCGGGCGAACAGGCGAACGGCGTATTCTCCGCGAACGAATTCCTGACCAGGAACAACCTGATGAAGGCATTCATGGATGGCTATGACACGCCGATTAGCCGGGGCAGAAAGGTCGTCGTCGTGGGAGGCGGCAACGTTGCGATGGACGCGGCGAGGACCGCGCTGCGCCTGGGGGCGGAGGTACACGTCGTTTACCGCCGTAGCGAGGCGGAGCTGCCGGCCCGCGCGGAGGAGGTCCACCACGCCCGGGAGGAAGGCATCATATTCGATTTGCTGAGAAATCCCAAGGAGATCCTGGTAGACGACGATGGCTGGGTCAGGGGCATCCGCATCATAAAGATGGAGCTCGGGGAGCCGGACGAGTCCGGCAGGCGCAGCCCGGTGGAGATCCCCGGCTCGGAATATGATATAGAGGCCGACACGGTGATAATGTCGCTTGGCACTTCGCCGAACCCGCTCATCTCGTCGACTACGGAGGGGTTAGAGACGAACCGCAGGAAATGCATCGTCGCGTCCGAAGATACCGGGGCCACGTCGAAAGAGGGGGTCTATGCCGGAGGCGACGCGGTGACCGGCGCCGCCACGGTGATACTCGCGATGGGCGCCGGGAAGGCGGCCGCCAGGGGCATCGACGAATATCTGTCCCCGCGATGATCGCCGTTTCATTCGGCATGCCCGGCCGGGCGGCGTCTCCTATTCGAGTATGCACTCCATCAGGCGGTCGTTCATCTCTGGGCTCATGAAGCAGAATCGTATGTATCTGTCGTCCAGGAACGGGAACGTGGAGCAGTCGCGTATCATCATGCCGCGCCGGATGGCCTTGTCGAACAGCGCCTCGCTCGTCTGGTCCTCGCGCAGGAGCCGCACGAGCATGAAGTTCGCCGTCGGCTCGTATGCCTTGTAGTCCGGATGCGCCTTCAGCAGCGCGTAGATCCGCGCCCTCTCGGAAGAGATGAGGGCGCGGGTTTCTTCTATGTAGTCGCTGTCGGCGAACATGATCTCCCCGGCGATCGCCGCCAGCGAGCTGATGCTCCAGGGGTTCTGCCTGGTGCCCAGGTTCTTGAGCAGGTCGCGGTTCCCGGTCACGGCATAGCCCAGGCGCAGCCCGGGCGCCGCGAAAAATTTGCTCGTCCCGCGCAGTATTATCAGGTTGTCGTAGTATTTCGCCAGCGGCACGGCGGTGACGCGGTCAGGATCCAGCGTGAATTCGACATATGTCTCGTCGATCATGACGAATATGCCGTGCTCCTTGCACGCGTCCAGGATGTGCCGCATGCCGCGCCGGTCGATGCAGGTGCTGGTGGGGTTGTTCGGGTTGCATATGATCAGCATGTCTATCGACTCGTTCAGCTTGGATATGAAGTCCTCCGTCTGCAGCCTGAAGCCGTCCTGTTCGCGCAGCGGATAGTATATCGTGGTCCCGCCGCATAGTTTGACCTCGCGCCCGTATTCCGAATACGTAGGGCCGATGATCATCGCCTTTTTCGGGCGTTCGATCTGGATGACGAGCGAGATGAGCTCCGTCGAGCCGTTCCCTACCAGGATGTGCCGTATGTCCGCCCCGGTATAAGCCGCGATGCAGCCGCGCAGCGCCGTGTATTCCCGGTCAGGATACGTGCAGATCGCGTCTATATGCGCCGCGAGCGTCTCGCGCAGCCTGGGCGATATGCCCAGGGGGTTGACGTTCGCGGAAAAGCTCGTGATGTCTTCCTTTTTTATCCCATAGAATTGTTCGATTTTTTCCAGGTCGCTCCCATGGAAATGATCTTTTTGAAATGGCTCTCTCGGCGCCTGTCCGCCCATGTCCCTGCCTCCCTTTTAAAAATAATTGCTAACGCAAGCCAAATATAGTATAATCGTCCATAGTATACCACAAGTTTGCTCATAGGCAAGCGGAAAAAGCAGGTAACGACGTGTATAAGAGGATCGAGGAGCTCGCGGAGGGAAAAGTGCATACTGCCGCGCCCGTTCTGGCTATCGAGCCGGACCAGGTGCGCCTGGAGCCGGTGGAGGGCGCGCCCGCGTCGGGTTATTTCACCATATCCAGCCTGAACAAGGTGCCGATGAAGGGCATCGTCATATCGTCCGATCCCCGGATGGAGGTAGAGAACCCGCAGTTCCAGGGCGCGGACGACGCGCAGATCCGTTATGAATTCCATGGTAATTATATGCAGGAGGGCGAGGTCGCCGGAGGCAGCTTTTACATCATCAGCAATGGCGGCGAGTACGACCTGTCCTGGTCGGTAGCCGTAAAGCGGCTCTACGCCGAGGCTTCCACCGGGCGGATAGCGACTTTGGACGATTTCGTGCGGCTCTACCGCGCCAACTGGAGGGAGGCGGTGCATGTCTACTCCGCCCCCGGCTTCAAAAAATTACTGCACGGCGCGAGCGAGCCTCTCTATTACAAGCTGCTGGGCGAAAAGCCGGCCACAAGGGCGAACATGGAAGAATTCCTGGTGGCCTGCGGCCGCAAGCCCAGGGTCTTTTTCTCCATCTCTGAACATGCCGCGTCCTATCCGCATCTGTCGGAGGCAGTGGAGGAGTCGGTCGAAGTCTCGCTTAGCGACTGGGGATATACGCAGGCCGCGGTCGTAAGCGACGCTGACTTCGTGGTTCCGGAAAAGGCCCAGTTCGACAGCGATGATTGCGTCGGCGGGCATTACAGGTTCCGCTATAGGATATATACGGAGCTGATGCACGCCGGGAAGAATTATGCCCGGCTGACTTTCGAGAACCACCTGCAGCGCGAGACTCTGGAGATCATGGCCGAGGCGGACGCGGTGATCGACCTGGAGCGGGAGGACCGCCGCAGGACCTTTCAGGAAAATTATCAGTTGCTGCGGGATTATGAGGGCTTTCTCGCCGGGTCCGTCGTGATGGGCGAATGGGCCCGCAGGACGTGCGCCACGTTGTCAAGGCGCGGCGCGGACGGCTCCGCAGGCCCTATGGACGTGCTCTGGCGCGCCTACGCGCTGCTGATGAACCGCCAGAACCAGGATGCCGAGTGGATACTGGACGAGTACCGCCGGGGCCGGGACGAGGGCATGGACAGGGAATGGGCTTTTTACCTGTATCTGTGCACGCTCACCGAGAAGGAGCAGGGCCTCCTGGACAAGATGCGCCAGAAGATTGCCGACATATACAGGGAGAACCATGAGGATCCCTGGATGCGCTTTATCGTGATGCAGCTTTCCGACAGGTCGCCGGAGTCGGCAGGCCGGCAGCTCAAGCTGATGGAGCAGTGGTTCAACGGCGGGCTCCACAGCCCGTTCCTGTACGCTTTCGCGGCTTCTATCTATGAGGCGGAGCCCTATCTCCTGCTAGCCATAGGCAGCTTCGAGCTGCACGTCCTAAACTGGATATGCAGGCGCCGGAGGCTGACGCGCGACCTCGCCGGCCAGGCCGCCCGGCGGGCGGTCAGCGTGAAGCAATATTCGCGCATCCTGGACAATGTCCTGGAGGCCTGCTACGAGTCCTATCCGGAGGAGGACATACTGGCCGGGCTGTGCGCGTACAGGATCAGGGGGCAGCGCTACTCGGAAAAGGATCACGCGTATTACGAGCTGGCGATAGAGCACGACCTGCAGATTGCCGGCCTTTATGAGGCGTTCATGGCCTCGCTGGACCCGCGGGACGTGCGCATGCTGCCCAAGGCCGTGCAGCTCTATTTCCAGTACAGCAACCACCTGTCGTACAGCCAGAAGGCGGTGCTCTATGTAAATATAATAGCGCACCGCGAGGAGCAGCCCGAGATGTACGACCGCTACCGCCAGGTCATGCAGGACTTCGCGGAAAGCGAGATACTCTCCGGGCATATGGACGACAACCTGGCGGTCGTCTATGCGCACGTCCTGGAATGGATGCCGCTTAACGAGGAGCTGGCCCATGCCCTGGCGAAGATATTGTATGTGAATAAGTTCACCTGCCTTGGCGAGCCGGTGGCGCACGTCGTGGTCCAGCAGGAGAATCTAAGCCGCCCCCAGGTCTATCCGGTCGTCTCGCACAGGGCGTACCTGTCCATATATCCGGGCAATTATGTCATATTATTGCAGGACGCGCACGGCAGGCGCTACGCGCTCTCATCGGAGACGCAGATGGAGCGGCTCTTAAACCCGGGGCGGTATATCCGCAAATGCCTGGAGCTGGCGCCGGACGAGCTGCCATACGTCCTGCATCACATGAACGGCAAGACGAAGCTGCTGCACATGGACGGGGCCATGGCGGGCTACGCGCGCGCCCTTGTGCGCTCCGAGGAGGTCTCGGACGAATTCAAGAGCCGTATCAGCCCGGGCTTCCTGGAATATTGCAGGGGCGGCGGATATGACGGCGACATACGCGGGTATCTGCTGAAGATAGATTTCGGCAGGCTCGACCGCGCGTCAAAGGACCGCTATCTGGAATCGCTGATCCAGCTGAAGATGTACCGCGAGGCGTGGACGTTCCTCGTGCAGTACGGCGCGGGCAGGCTGCCCCTGGCGGCGCTAGAGCAGATCGTGGCCTCGCAGATAACCGGAGACTCGCCCGAGGACGGGGAGCTGTTGTATTTCGCGGAACAGTGCTTTCTGAGGGGGAGCCTTGACCGCCGCGTCCTTGAATACCTGTGCGCCTTTTACAGGGGGCCGTCGGAGAAGATGTCGGAGATATGGCACGCCCTGTCCAGGGAGCATATCCCGGCGGCGGAGCTGGAGGAGCGGCTGCTCATCCAGATGGTCTTTTCAGGGGCGTTCGCGCCTGACGTCCAGGAGGTATTCGCGGATTATTGCGCGAACGGAGGCAGGGAGCAGGTGCGGGCGGCATACCTGACCTATTTCTCATACGAGGTGTTCGTGAACCGCATGGAGGCGGAGCCGAAGCTCTATTACTATCTGGAGCAGGCCGTCCTTGGCTCGCGCGGCGCGAATCAGTACCAGAGGCTGGCCCTCCTGGAACGGTATTCGTCCCTCGAGGTCCTGACGTCGGAGCAGGAGCGGTTCGCGGACGAGATGCTGGACGAATATATCGCGCGGCGGCAGTATTTTGCGTGCTTCCAGAGGCTGCCGGGCAGGATCGGGGCGAGGCATCACCTCTACGACGTGTGCATCGTGGAATACCGCTCCGTCTCGCAGAACCCGAAGGTGTGGATCAATTACCGCATTACCGGGCGCGGCCGGGCTTTTGAAAAGGAGCTGCTAGAGCCCGCCCTGGCCAATATATACTTATGGCACGCCTGCCTTGCCGGCGGCGAGCAGCTCGAATACTATATCACGGAAAAAGGCGACCGGATGGAAAATATCACGGAGAGCCATGTCATGAATCTGCCGGCCGTCGGCCTCGACAACCGCTTCGCGAAGCTGTCGCGTATGGCCGAGAGGGCGTCGGCGGGGGATGCTGACGGGCTTTGCGTGGAGATGCGCCGCTACCAGGCATACGACGGCCTGGCGGGGCGCCTGTTTCGGCTCTTATAGCATGGCGGCGAAGGGATGAGGCATGGCTGACGCGGTGGGACAAAAATTATATATCGGCATCGACCTTGACGGCGGGCATGCCATGGTCAGCTACGCGCGCCTTGGCGGAGAGCCGGAGACGGTCAGCCCGACGGCCGGGAGCGAGATCTTCGCCATTCCGCTCGCCATCGCGCTGAAAAAAGACGGCTCCTGGGCTTACGGCGAGGAGGCCCGCAGGACGAGCAAGGCCGGCCTGGGGCAGTGCGAGGAGGATCTGCTCAACCGCGCGATCCGGGGCGAACAGGTGCAGATTGGCGCGAAGCTCACCGCCGTCTCGGAGCTGCTCGCTATGTTTTTGAGGAAGATGGCGGCACTGGCGGGGCGTCCGGGCCCGCAGCCGGAGGCGGCATGCCTCATGATAACGGTCCGCGAGCTGGACGGCCCCATGGTGAGGCTGTTGCAGGAATGCGCGGGACAGATGGACATGCCCGGGACGGAGGTCCATTTCATGGACCATAAGGAGAGCTTTTTCTATTATGGCAGCAGCCAGCCGCCGGAGCTCTCCCTTCACGACATGGCGCTGTTCGAATACAGGGGCAGGCTCATGCAGTTCTGGTGTCTGGAGAGGGAGCGGCAGTCATCCCCGCAGCTGCTGAGGATCCGCGAGGAGCGGTACACGGTGGATGCCGGCCAGGCGGACGAGGTGTTCGCGCGGATCATCCCGCAGGCGTTCGGCAAGCGCATATACTCGGCGGCCTATCTGGTCGGAGACGGCTTCGAGGGCGGATGGATGAAGCAGTCCCTGCAGCTGATCTGCCAGGGGAGGCGCGTATTTCTGGGCAAAAACCTGTTTTCCAAGGGCGCGTGCTTCGCCGCTATGCGGATGGACGACCCGGCCCCGCCGCGGTTCGTCTATATCGGGGAGCACGATATGAAGTGCAACGTGAGCCTGAAAGTCTATGAGCGCGGGAACATGTCGTTTTTCACCCTGGTCTCCGCCGGAGCGCCCTGGTTCGAGGCGCGGGGCGAATGCGAGGTGATTATCGACGGCACTCCGTCGGTGGATTTCTGGATCCAGCAGCCGAACAGCCGCGAGGCGCGGATAGAGACGGTGACGCTGGATGCGCTGCCGGAGCGCGAGAACCGCACCACGCGGATGCAGATACGTGCGGTCCCGCAGTCGGACCGGGAGGTAATGGTCACTCTGACTGACGTCGGCATGGGCGACATAGCTCCGGGAACCGGACAGAAATGGGAATATTTATTGCGGCTCCTGTGAGCGGGAGGGGATCTGTTATGGGACAATTGATACTATGTAAAAGCCCCAGGGCGGAGACGCCGTTCCATATAAACAGCGCGCGGGCGGATGTATATTCCCTGGAGGAGCTGATGTATTTCCTCCAGAAGGCGCGGTACGTGGCGCGGGACGATTTCATGCGCCCGGAGTTCGCCGACTGGATAGAGCGCGATTTGCGGCTGCCGGAGCTCTCCGGCATGCTGCGGGAAAAGATGTCCGGCTCTTGCAGCCTCAGGGATTTTTTCCTGCCGGTGGAGGCGGCGAACGGATATCTCACGACGAACGAGCTGCAGCTTTTGAATATCAGGTTCCAGAAATATGACCATATGAGCGGCCTGGAGGCGAAAAAATATTATGCCGACGAGTTCATGCGCCAGGAGAAATACGCCAGGGCGGTGCTCGAATACCGCAGGCTCCTCTCGGATCCGGCGGTAATAGGCGAGCAGGGCCACGTCGCCGGGGACATATGGAGCAATCTGGGATGCGCCTACGCGAGGCTGCACGATTTCGCGGAGGCTGCGGAATGTTTCGCGAGGGGATACATGCTGAACCGTCGGATAGAGACGCTCCAGCAGGCTGTGGACGCGGCGTGCCTCTCGGGCGACCCTGGGCAGATAGACAAGCTGTCGGCGCGTTTCGCGGCGAACGCCCAGCAGATCGCCTCGGAGCGGGCGCATATCGAGCAGCTCCTGGCGCAGACCCTGAAGGCGCAGGAGAGCCTGCGCGTCTCGGAGCAGATGCTCGCGAAATGGATGGAATCATACCGGGAGCAATGCAAAGACGCCTGACGGGCGTGGCCTGCTATATGGGAGCATGCAGATGAATATTTTCAAACGTTTATTTTCCAAAAAGGACGACGCGCAGGAGGCGGAGAAGGAGCCTGAAAAGGCCGACGGGTTCGAGGCGGAGGAGCGGGAGACCGACCAGCGCAGGATCGGGCATTACGTCCTGGATCATTGCGAGCAGATCATAGAGGCGGCGCGGAACCTCGGCTTCGGGAAGCGCGAATACGGCGTGGTCACGAGCTATCTTAAAGATATCGAGACGCTTACAGACATGCCGGACGCCCAGAAGGCCCCGATAAGGGACGCCGCGGAGCATATACTGCGCCTTAGCCAGGCGCGCAGCGAGTATCTCAACGCCACGAAGAAGATATCCGACGCGCAATATGTCATGATGGAGCAATACGAGGACGACATGCCGGACATTATCCGGGGCATGCAGTCTAACGAGGCCTATCAGTCTGCCGTGAGGCACGACATGGCGTGCCTGGAGGGCGAGAAGATGCAATGGACCATACTCCGTGGCGACATGTCGCATGAGAAGTACGTGCTGCGCATCGCGTCGTGCATACTTTTTTCGGCATACGCTCTGCTGATGATACTGCTCTTCGTGCTGCAGGCCGGCTTCGGCGTGGACGCGGCATGGGGATGGCTTATAGTCACGGCGGTCGCCGGCCTGGGCGGATTTGCCATCTTCATGCGGTACCAGAACGCCGTCAAGGAGACCGCCCGTTCCGAGGTGAACGCGAACCACGCTATATCGCTTCTGAACAAGATGAAGATAAAATATGTCAACATCACGAACGCGGTGGACTATTCCTGCGAAAAATACCATGTCAGGTCCGCCGCCGAGCTGGAGTACCAGTGGGAGCAATACCAGGAGGCCGTGCGCGAAAAGCAGCGCTATATGCGAAACAGCGACGAGCTGGATTATTACAGCAAAAAGCTAGTCTCCGAATTGCAGAAATACCGGCTGTATGACGCCAACGCCTGGGTGGACCAGCCGGCCGCGCTGCTGCAGCCGGCCGAGATGTCGGAGATGAAGCACAATCTGCTGGTCCGCCGCCAGAAGCTGCGCGCCCGCATACAATATAATGCCAAGGTGGTGGAGACCGAGAGGGGGCACGTAGATCGCCTGATGCAGCTGCACCCCGAATATGAGGACGAGATAAGGGAGATCATACGTTCGGTGGACAAGCTGTCCGCGGGCGGGCTATAGGCCGCCGGCATCCTCGCGCATTCCCTGATATTCGAAGCAATACGCGCGCATTCGCGTTATTATTCACAGCCACTCTTCCTTGCATTCGCAAAAAAATGCCGGCTCTATGCTTGCATTTGCCGCAAGCGGTATTATAATAGATTTGGCATTATTCGAAAGGAGCGGAAGTTATGACGATTCTCGTACCATTTCTCATTTGTTTTCCGTTTATAGTCGCGATCCTGATGTACCTCATCAGGGTGAACAAGGTTCGCAACTGCGTGGCTTATATCTGCGTGGGCGTGCTGATGGCCGCGGCTCTCGGCCTTCTGGCAGACTTCGTCTCGCACGGTTCCAAGGCGCGGACGATATATGTTGACAGCGCGCTGGTGGAGATCCTTATATTGCTCGCAGAGGCGGGGATCATGTTCCTCGTCGTCTACCAGTGCTTCAAGCATAAAAAATATCTGATCAGCCTGCTGTCCATAGCGCAGACCCTGATGATCATCTGGGTGGAGCATGCCGGGCCGCATATCCTGGAGACGCCGCAGCTCTACGTGGACCAGCTGACATTGCTGATGGTCGTGATAGTCGCCCTTATCGGCGGGCTTATCACGATCTACGCGGTCGGCTATATGCACGGCTACCACCATTACCACCGTGAATTTCCCGACAGGCGGTATTATTTCTTTTCGCTTATATTTGTGTTCCTGGGGGCCATGTTCGGCCTGGTTCTCTCGAAAAGCATGCTCTGGCTCGACCTCTTCTGGGAGATTACCAGCGTATGCTCCTTCCTCCTGATCGGATATACCAGGACGGAGGAGGCGATAGAGAACTCGTTCCGCGCGCTCTGGATGAACCTGCTTGGCGGCCTGGTGATGGCGGGGGGCATCTGTTATAGCGCGATAAACGCCGGAGTGGTCGACTTGCAGTCGATCGTCTCCGATACGCGCATGACCATCCCGATAGCCTGCTTCGCGTTCGCCGCGCTGACGAAATCCGCGCAGCTTCCTTTCTCGCGCTGGCTGCTGGGGGCCATGGTGGCGCCCACGCCGTCCTCCGCCCTGCTGCACAGCGCGACCATGGTGAAGGCCGGCGTCTACCTGCTGTTCAGGCTCTCGCCGGCGTTCGCCGATACGATGACCGGCACGATGGTCAGCTTTATCGGCGGCCTGACGTTCCTGGCGGCCTCGCTGCTCGCGATCTCCAAGTCGGACGCCAAGGCCGTGCTGGCATATTCGACGATATCCAACCTGGGCCTTATAGTGGCGTGCGCGGGCGCGGGCACGCGGGAGACGATATGGGCGGCCGTGTACCTGCTCATATTCCACGCGGTGAGCAAGGCCATGCTGTTCCAGGACGTCGGCGCGGTCGAGAACTCGCTGCACAGCCGCAACATAGAGAATATGCAGGGCCTGATTTACCGCCTGCCGAAACTGGCGTTCATAATGCTCATCGGCATAGCCGGAATGTACCTGGCGCCTTTCGGAATGCTGATAGCCAAATGGGCGGCGTTAAAGGCGTTCGTCGACGTCGGCAACCCGCTGCTCATCATCTTTATCGCGTTCGGCAGCGCGACGACGATGTTTTATTGGACCAAATGGATGGCGAAGGTCATAGGCCCTCCCAGGGTGGATACGCCGCTGCGGGACGTGACGAAGAAGAACGAGTATATGTCGCTTTATATCCACGCGTTCATCATGGTCGCCATCTGTTTCCTTTTCATACCGATGTCCAAGGCGGTCGTCGTGCCAATCGAGATGGCGCTCTTCGGCAGCGCGTCCGTCGCGCTCTCCGGCGAGGCGGTCGTCGTCATGGCGACGCTGCTGGTTGCGGTCGCCGTGCTGCCATGCGTCTGCTACGTGGCTTGCAAGCGTCACAAGAGAAAGCACGTCATCTCCTATATGAATGGCGTGAATGCCGGGGATAATAAGAACTTTATCGATTCTTTCGGCGAGGAGCGGCAGCTGTATACCGCTAACTGGTACATGATGGATTATCTTGGCGAGAACAAGCTGCTGAACCCCTGTATCGTCATTAGCGGCGCGCTGCTTACGGTGATGATGTGCCTGATATTAGGAGGTGCGATATAATGGCCTGGAAACCGGTTTTGAGCGTATTGGCATATATTTTGTGCGCGCCGTTCATAGGCGGGCTGTTAGACGGCGTGGACCGCAAGATTTCCGCGCGGATGCAGGGGCGCCGCGGCCCTTCGATCCTCCAGCCGTTCTATGACGTCATAAAGCTCTTTAACAAGGAGCAGCTCGTCGTCAAGCGGTCGCAGACGTTCCTCGTGGTGACTTATCTGATTTTTATGGTCATCACAGGCTCGCTGTTTTTTAGCGGCATGGATCTGTTGCTGTGCTTTTTCTCGCTGACTACGTGCGCCATGTTCCTGGTGCTCGCGGCGTCTTTCACGCATTCGCCATACGCGTCCATAGGATGTCAGCGAGAGATGCTGCAGATGATGGCCTACGAGCCCATGGTGCTGCTGACTGCCGTGGGCTTCTACGTCGCGACCAATACTTTTTATGTCAAGGAGATCGTCCGCGCCGATACGAGCGCGATCCTCTATCTGCCCGGAATATTCGTCGGGTTTCTGTATATCCTGACGATCAAGCTGCGCAAATCGCCGTTCGACCTTAGCTCGTCGCACCACGCGCATCAGGAGGTCGTGAGGGGCGTGACGCAGGAGATGGTGGGTTCCAACCTGGCGATGATAAATATGGCGGAGTGGTACGAGACGGTCTTCCTGATGGGAGTGGTCGCGCTGTTTATAATCAACAGCAATCCCGCCAGTTACATCGTCGCGTTGCTGGTGGTTCTCGCGGCATATTTCCTGGAGATCGTCATCGACAACGTCTCCGCGCGCGTCAACTGGAGGTTTTTGCTGGTCAGCGCGTGGGCCGTGACGCTGGTCGCGGGCGGTACCAACCTGATTATTTTAGTGCTGATGCGCCATAGATAGGGGGAATTGAAGCAATGGCAAAAATATCCAGATCTCCTTGGATGCTGCACTATGACGGGAGCAGCTGCAACGGGTGCGACATAGAGGTGCTGGCATGCCTCACGCCGGTGTATGACGCCGAGCGCTTCGGGGTCGTCAACACCGGCAATCCGATGCACGCTGACATATTGCTCGTCACCGGCGGCATAAATACCCAGAACGCCCCGGTCGTAGAGCAGATATACCAGCAGATGCCCAATCCCAAGGTCGTCTGCGCGGTGGGCACATGCGCCTGCACCGGCGGCGTGTTCAAGGAGTGCTACAACATAATAGGCGGCGCGGACACGGTGATTCCGGTGGATATCTATGTGCCGGGGTGCGCGGCGAGGCCGCAGTCTATCATAGACGGCATCGTGCAGGCCGTGGAGCTGTTCCAGAAAAAGCACGAGGCTATGCTTGAAGAGAAAAAGCGGGCGAAGGAGCCGTAGAAAGGAGGCCAGCGATGGCGGACATGGAATGCGAGATCGTGCCTGTGACGGCCGGCGAATTCCTGATGAAGGTCATGGAGATGAAGAATAACCGGTACCGCATCATGCAGGCGCACGCCGTGAGCACGGAGGATGGATACGAGCTGAGTTATACGTTCGGCAGGGACTATGAATGGGTCACGCTGCGCCTCGTCGTCGGCGGGGATGAGGAGGTTCCTACCATAACGAACATTTATCCGGCGGCGTTCCTATATGAGAACGAGATGGCCGAGCTCTTCGGCGTCAAGATTAAGATGATCTCGCCGGATTACCATAACAAGCTCTACAGGATTAAGGATACCGCGCCGATGAAGCAGCCGTAGCGGCGTCTGGCTGTGGATAGCGATAGATTAGGAGGTTTCTGCAATCATGGCAAGTAAAAAAAGCGTGGTCCCTTTCGGGCCGCAGCACCCGGTTCTACCCGAGCCCATACATCTCGACCTCGTCCTGGACGATGAGCGCGTCGTGGAGGCCATCCCCTCCATCGGGTTCGTGCACCGGGGGCTGGAATCGCTCGTAAAAAAGAAGGATTTCAAGGAGATGCAATACGTCGTGGAGCGGACCTGCGGGATATGTAGCTTCATGCACGGCATGACGTACTGCGAGGCGATAGAGCATATAATGGGCGTGGAGGTGCCGCCCAGGGGGAGGTATCTGCGCACGATCTGGTGCGAGATGAGCCGCCTGCATTCGCATATGCTCTGGCTCGGCCTTCTGGCGGACGCGTTCGGGTTTGAGAGCCTGTTTTATCAGTGCTGGCGGATGCGCGAGCAGATCCTGGATATGTTCGAGGAGTCTACCGGCGGGCGCGTAATCTTCTCGGTCAACGCTCCGGGCGGCGTGCTGAAGGACATGCCATCCGACATGCTCCGCGCTTTCGTGGAGAAGCTGGACGGGTTCGAGTCTGACCTGCACAGGATCGCGGACGTGTTCCTGACTGACTACACTGTGATGTCGCGCCTCAAGGGCATAGGCGTGCTTTCCCCGGAGGACGCGCACGACCTCGGGGCCGCGGGGCCTATGATGCGGGCGAGCGGCATCGAGCGGGATATCAGGAAGACCGGATATGCCGCTTATGGCGACCTTGATTTCGAGATAATCACGAGCGGGGATTGCGATTCATACGCGCGATGCGACGTCCGCGTCCGCGAGATGTACCAGTCAATATCGCTGATAAGGCAGGCGGTCGACAAGATCCCGGAGGGCGATATCGCGGTTCCCGTAAAGGGCAATCCCGACGGGGAATATTTCATGCGCGTGGAGCAGCCGCGCGGGGAGGCGATATATTATGCCAAGGCTAACGGAACGAAATTTTTGGACAGGATCAGGATCCGCACCCCTACATTCGCCAACATCCCCGCTATGCTGAAGACGCTGGAGGGATGCCAGTTCTCGGACGTGCCGCTATTGATACTGACGATAGATCCGTGCGTGAGCTGCACGGAGCGCTGACCAGGAAAGGAGAAAAGTCATGCCGAAAATCATGCCATTTGCGCGGACCGTCATAAAGAACCTCTTTTCCAGGCCCGTTACGACAGACTATCCGGCAAAGCCGGCGGTATACCCGGAGCGCAGCAGGGGGCATATAGTGATAAACATCGACGACTGCATTTTGTGCGGCCTATGCAGCAGGAGCTGCCCGCCGCGCGCTATAACCGTGGATCGCGCCGCGGGCACATGGGCCATAAACCGGTTCGACTGCGTGCAATGCGGTTATTGCGCCAATGTCTGCCCGAAAAAATGCCTGCAGATCATCCCGGGATACCAGGCGCCGGCCGGGAAAAAGGAAGAGGCGGTCTATCACAAGCCGGCGGGTCCCGCGGAACCCGCCAAGGCATAGTTTGGGGGCGGTATCATGTGCGTTGCATTGCCAGGCAAGGTCATAGAGGCGGGGGAAAAGGACGCGCTGGTCGATTTTAACGGGAACCGCGTCCGCGCCATATCCGGCCTTATATCGGTCAAGCCGGGAGACTACGTGCTGGTGCACGCCGGGTGCATACTGCAGAAATTGTCAAAGCGGGACGCGGACGACATGTCGGAGCTCTTCCGGGAATTGGAGGAATATGCTTGACGGCGGCGGGATAGCGAAGATAAAGAAGTGGCTGGCAGCGTATAACGGCCCGGATATCTCCGTCATGGAGGTATGCGGCAGCCATACCGCTGCCATTTCTAAATATGGCATAGCGTCCATGCTCTCTGGAAGGCTGCATCTCCTCAGCGGCCCGGGATGTCCGGTCTGCGTCGCGCCGACGGCATATATCGACCGGCTGGTATCCCTTGCGATGGAAAAAGATACCACGGTCGTGACGTTCGGAGATCTGCTGCGGGTGCCGGGCAGCGCGGCGAGCCTCTCGTCCGCGAGGGGCGAGGGGGCGTCCGTCGAGATGGTATATGCGCCGCATGACGTCATCTCCCTGGCAAAGGCGGACGCGGGGCGCAGTTTCGTCTTCGCGGCGGTAGGTTTCGAGACGACCGCGCCGGTATATGCGATGCTGCTCGAGCGGCTGATAGAGGAGGGCATAGAAAACGTGCGGCTTCTGACCGCGCTAAAGACGATGCCGCCCGCCATAGAATGGCTGTGTACCGATGGCGGGCAGATCGACGCCTTCCTGGCTCCAGGCCACGTGGCGGCGGTCATCGGCTCGCGGGCGTTCGAGCCGCTCGCGGAGCGGTTTTGCGTGCCGTTCGCCGTGGCGGGCTTTGGCGCGGAGGAACTGTTAGCGGCGGTATACGGCGCCTTTCGGGCGGTATGCCGTTATAGGGATGATGGCGTGCCTCCGGGAGTGAAGAATTATTACCCGTCGGTCGTGGCTCCGGAGGGCAACGTAGCTGCAAAGGCCGCGATGGAGCGTTATTTCAAGCCGGTCGACGCGGCGTGGCGGGGCATCGGCGTCATACCGGGGTCGGGGCTGGCGCTGCGTGACGAGTACGCGCGATATGACGCGGGCAGCATCGGCCTTGATGAGGACCGCCAGAAAAATGCCGCATGCCTTTGCGGCGACGTGCTGACCGGGCGGCATTTGCCGGGCGACTGCCCGCTATACGGCAAGGCCTGCACGCCGATGGATCCGCAGGGGGCGTGCATGGTCTCGGAGGAGGGCAGCTGCAGGCAGTATTTTGCGTACCACAGGGGCGGATGATGCATGCCCGGATTGCGGGGCATGAGCGTTTACTAAAAGATGGGGTGATTGGGCCATGGAGACGTCAAATATGGATCTGGCTATCGACAATTATGTCAATCTGTTGAGGATCAAGGCCGACGAAAAAGCGGAAAATGGGGAACTTGACAGGCAGTTAGAGACATCGAAGGTCAAGCTGCATGCATTCGGGATGAGCGCCTATGATATACATGAGTTAGAGAGAATCTTTTTCGGCCGGCAGAATAGCGACGGGGGAGGGCCGGCATGAAGATTAGCATGGCGCATGGCGGCGGAGGCCGCGCCACGAACGAGCTGATAAGGGATGTGTTCGCGGACAGCTTCAAAAGCGCCGAGGTGGATGCCATGGAGGATGCCGCCGTGGTCAGCGGGAGCGGGAGGATAGCCGTGACGACCGACAGCTTCGTGGTAGAGCCTCCGGTCTTTCCGGGAGGCGACATCGGCAGGCTGTGCGTGTGCGGGACGGTGAACGACCTTTTGATGCGCGGAGCGGAGCCTGAGTATCTGACGTGCGGGTTCGTGCTGCAGGAGGGGCTTGACTTAGGGCTGCTCAAGCGGATCGCGGATTCAATGGCGGATGCCGCCGGTCTTGCCGGCGTCAGGATCGTCGCCGGAGATACCAAGGTAGTCGAGGGGAACGGCGGGCTTATGATAAACACCGCCGGCATAGGATTCGTCGCGGACGCCGTAGACATCGGCGCGTCGCGCTGCAGGCCTGGAGACGCGATACTCGTATCCGGCGATATGGGCGACCATCATGCCGCGATATTGTCAGCGAGGCTTCGAATAGACAATACGATCGAGAGCGACTGTGCGCCGCTGTGCGATATGGTCCGTGCGCTCCTTGAGCATAACGTACAGGTGCATGCCATGCGCGACGTGACGCGGGGCGGTCTTGCGACTACTCTCAAGGAACTGGCGGAGGCCTCGGGAGTCGCCATGGCCATCGAGGAGGATCTGGTCCCGGTGAGTGCGCAGGTCCGGGATTTTTGCGGGCTGATGGGCTTAGATCCGCTGTACATGGGAAATGAGGGGAAGATGGTCGCCATCGTGGCCGCCGAGGACGCGGAGCGGGCCCTGCGGATCATGCGCGGCAGCGCCTATGGTTCGCGCTCGGCCGCCATAGGGCGCGTCTTAGATGAGCCGCGCGGCGCGGCCTACGCCGAGACATCCATAGGTGGACGGCGCGTGCTCGACGCCCTATACGGAGAGGGCCTGCCGCGAATATGCTGACCATAGGGGCTATTATTGACGCGGGCGCCGCGC
>CAYVFF010000002.1:33614-77350 GCA_964450965.1 uncultured Eubacterium sp.
GGGCCTGCCGCGAATATGCTGACCATAGGGGCTATTATTGACGCGGGCGCCGCGCGCCGTTTTGCGCCCGCGATTTTCACGCAGCCGAATGAGCCTGAGCGGCGCGTGGCGAGGCGTCTTGCGGCATTCCATACTGTACTCACACGAAAGGACATACATGCCATACGATTTTAGCGATTCCCAGCGCGCCGCCATCACGCGGTCGGACGGCGCCGCGCTGGTCCTGGCGGGCCCCGGATCCGGGAAGACCGCCGTCATCACCGGACGCATCCGGCATCTCATAGAGGAGCGCCGGGTGCCGCCCGAACACATTCTCGTCATCACATTCACCAAGGCGGCTGCGGAGGAGATGCGCCTGCGTTTCCAGGCCCTGATGGGCGGCCGCAGGCTGCCCGTCCAGTTCGGCACGTTCCACGCCGTATTCTTCGCGATACTCAGACACGCCTACCATTACACCGCAGAGCAGATCATAAGGCCGGACGTGAAGTACGCATACATGCGGGAACTCATCGCGCCGATGCGCCTTAGCTCAGACGAGCAGCAGGAGCTCATCGAAAACATCCTCGGAGAGATCGGCGCGGTCAAAAACGATCGGACCGACCTGGAGAACTACTACGCGAAATGCTGCTCCGCCACGCAATTCCGCGACATATACAGGGCTTACGACAAAAAGCTCCGCGAGAACCATCTCATCGACTTCGACGACATGCTCACTCTCACTTACGAGCTGCTGACACAGCGCGAGGACCATCTCGGCGTCTGGCAGTCCAGGTTCCGCTACATCCAGGTCGACGAGGTCCAGGACATGAACAGTCTCCAATACGAGATACTGCGGCTGCTCGCCGCGCCGGAGAATGAGCTTTTTATGGTAGGAGACGACGACCAGTCCATATACCAGTTCCGTGGGGCGCGCCCGGGGCTTATGCGCAAATTCTTCGAGGACTACCCCGGGGCTAAGCGCATGTACCTGAAAGAAAACTACCGCTGTGCCAAGTCCATCGTCCGTGCGTCGCTGAGCCTGATAGCGCACAACGACGACCGTTTCGAAAAGCAGATAGACGCGGCGCGGCCCGACGAGGGCGCCGTGACGGTCAGGGAATACCCCTCGGTTTTGAAGGAAAACCAGGACATCGCAAGGAAGATACAGGAACGGCAGGCGGCCGGGATACCTCTTCGGGAGATCGCGGTACTGTACCGCACGAACCGGCAATCCGGCTACCTGCTGGAACAGCTCATGGAGGCCGGCATCCCCTTTACCGCAAAGGAGCGGATGCCGATAATATACGACCATTGGATTGCCAAGGACATGCTCTGCTATCTCAAGCTCGCGTCGGGCAGGCGTGACAGGGGGCTTTTCCTGCAGATCATGAACCGCCCGCTGCGCTACCTCAGCCGCGACGTGCTTGACGCGCCGCAGGTCGATATGGATGCCTGGGCAGGGGCATACGACGAACAGCCATGGATAGCCAGACGTATAGACCAGCTGTCGGAGGATCTGCAGGCCATGGGCCGCATGGCTCCTTTCGCCGCGATGAACTATGTCAGAAAAGGCGTGGGATACGAGCAATATGTCATAGATTTCGCGCGCGAGCGCGGGCAGAACGAGCAGGATCTGATAGACGTGATGGAAGAACTGCAGCAGTCCGCGCTGGGATTCCAGACGTTCGCGCAGTGGCAGGAACACATCGAAAGATACAGGGCGCGCATGGAGAAGGAACTCCGCGAAAGCGCAAAAGGCAGGGAGGGCGTCCAGGTCATGACGCTGCACGGGGCAAAGGGGCTCGAATTCGACACCGTTTTTCTGCCGCAGCTCCTGGAAGGGCAGCTCCCATACAAGAAGGCGGTGCTGCCCTCGGACATAGAAGAGGAGCGCAGGCTTTTTTACGTGGGGATGACCCGCGCGAAAAACCTGCTCGCCATCTCGCACAGCCGGACGCTCTATGGCAAGGACGCCGCCCCGTCGAGATTCCTGGACGAACTAGGCGACTCCGTAACGCGGCGGGGGAATCACATCGACTCGAATTCCTCTTCGTCGAGATATTCGTCGAAACGGTCGCTTACTCGCTCGAATTCCTCATCGTCATAGATGTTTTCAAGCCCCGGGTTGCCGTCTTCGTCCTCAATATAGCGGTAGATATATACCTCTCCCGATTCCATCGGCTCTTCGTTCTCGTCGACCGGAACCAGGACGATGTAGTCGCGCCCGTCCGACTCCAGGATTGTCATTATCGCGCATTCAATAGTCCTGCCGTCGTCCAGGTCGAGCGTCACGCGGTAATCCTCGCCCTCCTCCTGGATGTCGTCGTCAAAAGTGTTCTGGTCCATTGTCCGGCCCTCCTTGGGAAATACAGTATTTACGGCTATTATAGGAAAGCGCGGCAGATATGTCAAGGCTTTCGGCAATCGCGGGTTTTGCGAATGCCGGGCGGAGTGGCCGTGAATAGTAACCTGTGAATGAAAAACGCGGATTTTCGTTGTAACGGTACGTTTATGTGCTATTATATAAATAGAGGGCATATCCGTATTCGCAATCCGGGCAGGGCCTGCAAGCAGTCCATCCGCCTGTCCATTGCGACCGGGCTTTCAGAGTAGATATTAGACTATGATTGGAGGAAATGTATATGACGAACGAGGAAGCGTGGAATTATGCTATAGGAATCGTCCAGGTTGACGGCATAAGGCCATCGGATGACTTTCTGGAATTGGTGGAGAAGGAGAAGCGGGGCGAAATGCGATTTATACCAGGAATGCCTTGGTCGCGGCAAGCGCGGTATATGCGGATGCGGACTTCAGGAAGTCCGAGTATCTGATAAAAATAGTAAAAGATGGACTTGAAAGAGGAAGACAAGGCATTTGAGACGATGACGCCGCATTACGTAAATCATTTCGGCCAAGCAGCGCGGATTCCCGCCGCCTCACTTGCCGGATGCCAAACAGTCAAAGAAGCATTGAAGTGCAGCATTTACTTGTCAAAGAGAGGGCATTTTATAATGCCTTTTTGGAAAATTTGGAAGAAATTCAACTCTCATAAACGAGGAGGTTTCTGCCGGCAAATCAGATAAGCAATAAAGATTGGCAAAGGAACAGGGAGCAACCCTGTTCCTTTGTTTTATAAAAGAGACATACATTTCCCCGGTCCACGTCTCCGTGGTCCTTCCCAGGAAGCGTTTCGCTTCATCCGTCCTCTTTTTGATCTTCTCCCGATTCTTCATGGCCGGCGGCTTTCTGGCCCGCTCCACTTGCCGGGCCCCGTTCCTTAAAAAATTTACGCGCCACTTGACAAGGGGGGGGGCCTGGCTTATAATAAGGTGAGCTTAAATTGAGTCATGCGGGGCCGGACAGGCGCGGGATGCGCATCATATGAGAATCCGGCTCAAGGCCGATGAGTAATAATTCTAATCATAGATATCTCCATTCTTTTGGGTCTGCCGGACGGCGCGGGCATTGCCCGGCCTGATGCTTTGGCGGACTTGTCAGAAATAAGGAGCCAAGTACCAGTTGCTGATTATACGGCCGCTTTAGCTATATCGAGTATTGGTTTTTCAAGGCATTAAACACAGCATATACGACTTTAGGATGATAATATAATAAGCCCGGAAAATCAAGCGGGCGCTCTTTTTGCCGGAGGGTTGACGGACACATGAAAAGGATGGGCTACACGCGCCGGAAGCGCCTGGGGGAGCTTCTGCTGGATGCCGGAGCGATTACGCAAGAGCAGATAGACGAGGCTTTGCGGGCGCAGCAAGGGGAGAAGAAGGGCATGAAGCTGGGCGCCGTCCTTATCGAAATGGGCTTCATCACCGATGAGCAGATGCTTCAGGCGCTGCACGACCAGCTGGGGTACGAGATCGTTGCCCTCTCGCAGGAGCGTATAGGCGAGGAGATCAACAAACTTATAGACGAGAAGGTCTTGCGCAAGTACAGCCTCATTCCTTTCGGCTTTAACGATAAGAACCCGAACATCCTCAAGGTCGCGATGAGCGATCCGCTTGACATACGCGCGGTAGACGATGTCTCGATCATCACTGGTTTCCAGGTTGAGATCTACCTTTCCACGCAAAAGGACATCGCCATCGCGATCGACCGTTACTATGGCAATGCCGAGGCCCTGAAGGTCGCGGAACAGTTTACGAAGGAACGCGAGGAGCAGCGAAGTGCTAGGAGCAGGGACACGACCGCCGATACGGCGAGCGAGGAGATGCTAAACCAGGCTCCTATAGTGAAGCTCGTCAGGCAGATTATCGAGCAGGCGGTTCACAAGCGCGCCAGCGACATTCACATAGAGCCGATGGACACAAAGCTCCGCATACGTTTCCGGGTCGACGGGGTCCTCCAGGAGGAGATGCTCCACGAAATTACGCTCCACTCCGCGATGATTGCCCGGATCAAGATCATTAGCGGGCTGGACATCTCGGAAAAGAGGAAGCCGCAGGATGGCCGTGCCACGGCAATCGTAGACGGCCAGGAGTACGATATACGCGTCTCCCTCCTGCCGACCGTCTATGGGGAAAAGGTCGTGATGCGCCTTGCGCTAAAGAAGGGCCTTACTCGCGACAAGCGGGAGTTAGGCTTTCCGCCGGCGGAACTGGATAAGTTTGACAAGATCCTAAGCCACCCGAACGGTATTATCCTGGTGACGGGGCCGACCGGAAGCGGCAAATCCACAACGTTATACACGGCTCTCAGCGGGCTGAATGTCGAGGGAGTGAATATCATCACCGTGGAGGATCCGGTCGAGGCGAATATATACGGAGTCAACCAGGTGCAAGTCAACGAAAAGGCGGGCTTGACATTTGCGAGCGCGCTACGCTCTATTCTCCGCCAGGATCCGGACATCATCATGATTGGCGAGATCCGCGATCGGGAGACTGCCGAAATCGCGGTAAAGGCGTCGATTACGGGGCACCTCGTAGTCAGCACCCTCCATACCAACAGCGCGGCGAGCACTATAACGCGCCTTTCCGATATGGGCGTGGAGAATTACCTGATTGCGGATTCGGTCGTGGGCGTTATAGCGCAGCGTCTCGTGCGCCGTGTCTGCCCGAAGTGTTCCATCGAGCGCGAGGCCGACGAGTTTGAGCGCGAGCTGCTGGGAGTCTCCGACCCCCGGGAGAATGTCATGGTGCGCGAGGCGGTTCACAAGGACTGTCTGTACTGCGGAGGCACCGGCTATAGGGATCGCATCGGAGTTTACGAGATAATGCCGATCACCCCGGCGATAAGGCTTGCAATCAGCAGGGGAGATACTGCAGGCAGCATAGAGAAGATTGCCCTGGGAGAGGGCATGAAGACGCTCAGGATGGCGGCCGTCGACTACGTCCGGCAGGGCATAACGACCATAGAGGAAGTCAAGCGCATCACCTACGAGGATTAACGAGATGGAGACTAATATAGAGAATCTGCTTGCGGCAGCAAAGAAGCGCGACGCGTCCGACCTCCACATAACGGTCGGCATCCGGCCTAAGTGCCGCTATCATGGCGAACTGCGGGAGATGGAGGACTTCGATCGCGTCTCGCCTGACATGGCCAGGGAGATTATCACTGCCATGTTCAGCGAGCGGCAGCAAAGGATCATCGATGAGCAGGGCGAGGTCGACTTCGCCTACTCTATCCCCGGGCTGGGGCGTTTCCGCGTCAACGTGTTCAAGCAGCGCGGATCCTACGCGGCGGTGCTCCGGCTGGTCGGCACGACGATCCCGTCGGCGGAGTCTCTTGGGATCCCGAAGTCAGTCGTCGAGCTGACCAAAAAAAAGCGCGGGCTGGTCCTCGTGACCGGTCCTACCGGGAGCGGCAAATCCACGAGCCTTGCGTCCCTTATCGACATCATAAACGAGGATCAGAATGTACACATCATCACGCTGGAGGATCCCGTCGAGTATTTGCACAACCACAAGAGCGCGATTGTGAACCAGCGCGAGATCGGCCTCGACACTCTCTCCTACGCGAACGCGCTAAGGGCCGCGCTCCGCGAGGATCCCGACATCGTCCTCGTAGGGGAGATGAGGGATCTTGACACGATATCCACAGCCATCACTGCGGCGGAGACTGGGCATCTTGTATTTTCAACGCTGCACACTATCGGCGCGGCGCCGACGATCGACCGCATAATAGACGTGTTCCCGCCTTATCAGCAGACGCAGGTGCGCGTGCAGCTGGCGTCCGTGCTGGAGTCCGTCATTTCCCAGCAGCTGATTCAGACTGCGGACGGCAGGGGCCGCGTCGCCGCTTTCGAGGTCATGCATGCCACCCCTGCGATACGTAACCTGATCCGCGAGGGGAAGACGCATCAGATTATGTCAATCGTGCAGACCAGCAGGAAGGTCGGGATGCAGACTATGGATGACGCGATCTTCGACCTTTACCTGAAGCACAAAATAGACGGGGCGCACGCTGTAGAGTATGCGGTCGATTCAGTGGCGATGGAGGAGAAATTGTACTAGTACGGGCGGCGGATGGCATATGGAACGGTTCCAGGACGGTATAGCGTGATGTCCGTGCGATAAACGATAACCGGAGGAGAAGGGCGTAAAAGATGGCAAGTTACAAGTACGAGGTCGTAGATTCGGCCGGCAAGAGCAGGAAGGGCACGCTGGAAGCGGCGAACCGGGAGGCCGCCATGACAGAGCTTCGCGCCGACGGGAGCTTCATCGTCTCGCTCGAAATTGCTGACGTGTTGAGCCGCGATATCGAGATCCATATCGGCAAGGCGGTGAAGCCCAGGGAGCTGAGCATCTTCAGCAGGCAGTTTGAGAGCATACTGAATGCGGGAGTGACGGTGGTAGAGGCTCTGGAGATGCTTGCGGAGGAGACTGAGAACAAGACGTTCAAACGGGCGATAGAGGAAGTGCGCGACTCGGTCCAGCGAGGCGAGACGCTCGCGGACGCGATGGCGGAGCATCCGAAGATTTTCCCGGAAATCATGATCCACATGGTCGCCGCAGGCGAGGCTTCCGGCAGCCTGGATGTCGCATTTAACCGCGTTGGACTACAGTTCGAGAAAGACGCGCATCTTTCCGGCCTGATTATGAAGTCGATGATTTACCCGATTATACTTATCATCGTTATCATCGGCGTGGTCGGAGTCATGATGGTGAAGATCGTGCCGACATTCACCGAGACATTCGAACAGATCGAGGGCGCACAGCTGCCGGCGATTACGGTCGCCGTGATATCAATCAGCAACGCGCTCATACATAGCTGGTACTACATACTGGGCGGGATAGTTTTGTTTATATTCGTGATCCGCGAGGTGAAAAAGACCGAGCGCGGCGCGATGTTTTTCGGGCAGCTTGCCCTGACGTTCCCGCTCTTTGGAGACCTCTCCGTCAAGTCCGCGAGCGCGAGCCTCTCCCGCACGTTAAGCACGCTTATGGCATCGGGCATTAAGATGGTCGACGCCCTTGTGATAGTCGGCAGGACTATGAAGAACGCGGTCGTCAAGCAGGCTATCAAGATGGCGGAGAAGGACGTGACGGAGGGACTGCCGCTATCCGTGCCGCTGGAGGAGAGCGGGGTGTTTCCGCCGATGGTGTACCACATGATTCGCATCGGGGAGGAGACGGGCAATCTGGAGGAGATGCTGGACAAGATCTCTGAGTACTACGACGAGGAGGTCGAGATGGCTACCGAGTCGCTCGTGGCGGCGCTGGAGCCGATGATTATCGTGATAATGGCGATGCTGGTCGTTCCGATTATCCTTGCCGTGATGATGCCTATGTTCAGCCTTTACAGCGCGATCGGGTAAGCGCGATGAGTATTGTCGGCGGACGCCATGAATCCGCTTGATGATAGAGGCTCCGGGAAAGGGGCGCAACCAAAAACACAATCAAAAAAGGAGTGAAAGAAGATGAAAAGGTTTCAAGACAAAAAGCAGGAGCAGCTAAAGAAGGATAACAAGGGCTTCTCGCTCGTCGAGCTGATTATCGTTATCGCCATCATGGCGATTCTTGTCGGTATCGTGGGTACGCAGGTCATCCCGTACCTGAACCGTTCCAGGGAGGCAAAGGATCTGCAGATCGTCAATAGCTTCTCTACGGCCGCGGTAACTGGATATTCGCAAAACGCTGAGCTTTTCAAGGATAAAGAGGCTGATAAGGAAACAGTAACGATAACCTTTAAAAATACGGTGCCTGGTGGAGATCCCGAAAAGACATGGTATGAGAATGTTCAGCAGCTTACAGGATATACAGATATTACTGCTGCGAAGGCTGCAATGACATCTTCAAACGCAAAGAATATTGATTCAATTGAGATAGTTCTCAACTTTAATGCGAGAACGTTGACAGTGCAGGCAAAGGACTCGGAGGGCAATCCTATTCTTGATGATGTAACATCTCAAATTTAGACGAAGGAAAAGTAATGTGCCGGGCCTGCCGCCTTTTGGCAGTGCAGGCCCGACTTTGAGACCGTCGGCATATGGGAGGGAATCTGATGCAGGCTGCGCTATACGTTCTGCTCTATGTGCTCGTGTTTCTCTACGGGATCGTGATCGGCAGTTTCCTGAATGTCTGCATTTTGCGCATTCCCGCGGGGGAGAGCCTGATTCCCGGATCCCATTGCATGAGCTGCGGCAGCAGGCTGCGCTGGCGCGACCTCATCCCGGTGTTCTCATGGCTGATCCTAAAAGGCAGATGCCGCTACTGCGGCGCGAAGATTTCCGCGCAATACCCGCTCGTCGAGGCGGCGAACGGGCTGCTGTACCTGGCCGTTTTCATGGCGAACGGCTGGAATCTTCAGAGCATACTCTATTGCCTTATGGCATCTGCACTTTTAGCGATCGGCGTTATCGACGCGAGAACCTACGAGATACCCTCGCGGCTTAACGTATTTTTGTTCGCGCTGGGTGTGGCCGCTTGCGCGATTGACTTTCGCGGCATCGCGGGGCACCTTATCGGGATGGCCTGCGTGTCGGTCCCGCTCTATGTCCTGTACCGCGTCTCCCATGGCAGGGCTATCGGCGGGGGAGATATAAAGCTGATGGCGGCGGCGGGGCTCATCCTGGGGTGGCAGGAGATCCTGCTCGCATTTTTCATAGGGTGCGTGCTAGGCTCCGTGATACACGTCATAAGGATGCGGGTTTCCGGGGCGGGCAGCGTGCTCGCGCTTGGGCCGTATCTTGCGGCGGGAATCTTTATATCGGCGCTGTTCGGGCGGGACATGATAGGCTGGTACCTGGGGCTTATCGGCCTTTGACGCGGGCCGGACGGGGCTTCTTTTGAGCCGTCCGCCTTGCGTGAGGGGCAAAGGGCGCGGCATCGGCAGAGGGGACGGCAGAGGGGACTATTCTTATATTCTTAGTAGAGGGAGAGGGCAAATGGCTAAGAGAGTGATATGCATCGAGACGGGAGTCTGGTGGACGAAGGTCGTCGTGGAGGAAGTCGTCAAAAAGACGCCGCGCGTGCACGAGATGTTCAGTTTCCGCACGCCGGAGCATTCCGTGGAGGATGGCTATATCCGGGATCGGGAGAGCTTTGCGGGGAAGCTGAAGGAAGAGCTTAGGGCCAGGCATGTCACTGAAAAAAATGTCATTTTCCTGATTAACTCCACGAAGGTAATCACGCGGGAGATTGAGATTCCGGACGTCAAGGACAAGCAGATTCCGGGCATCGTGGAGATGCAGGCGCACGAGACGTTCCCGATGGATATCTCCTCTTACACGATTGCATACCGGAAGATGGGGCGGCAGGGCGTCGGGGAAGGCAAGCATATGAAGCTCCTCCTTCTGGCGGTTCCGGACAATCTGCTGGCGAATTACGTCTCTTTTGCGAAGGAGTCCGGATACGAGGTCGTGGATTTTGACTATGTCGGCAACAGCATTGTCTCCTTTGTGAGCAATTTTTCGTCAGATGACGCGGTCATCGTGCAGCTGGACGCGCACGAGACTATCATGAGCATAATAACGAAAAAGAAGCTCGTGTTCCAGCGCGTGGCGCCTAACGGGTATGGCACGGCTCTTTCCGCAGTGCTTGACCACCCGCTGCTTGGGGCAAATGACGAGTACGGGGCGTTCTCATTTCTGGAAAATCACGATGTTATCTATGGCAGGCCGGATGCCGGCGATGTCGGCGGGCAGCTGGCCGAGGCCGAGGAGGCCTACGCGGATGTGCGGGAGGCCCTAAGCTATCAGTCCCGCGTCGTCCTGACGGCTCTGGAGTATTACCGCAACCAGTCGAAGGACGAGTTTCGCGGCTCGCTGCAGATTATCGGGGACGGCGCGAGAATCAGCGGTATCAAGAGGATGTTCCAGGAAGAGATTCCGCTTTCTTTTGACGATGTGGATTATGGGAGCCACATACGCCGCGTAAAGCATGCCGCCGAACAGGAGATAAATGTGGGCGACTATGCGGCCGCCATCGGGGCCACGATTTCCCCGGTGGGGATACAGCCAAAGGCGCTCAAGGAGCGTGAGACAAAAAAGAACACGGTCCGCTCCGCATATGCCATCTTTTTCGGCGCGGCGGCCATCAGCATAACGCTCGTCGCTGTCGGCATTATGCGCCATACGTTAGCGCAGATGGAGCATGACGAACTGCAGGAAAGGATCGCTGCCCTTTCCCCGGTGCAGGCTATATTCAACGAAAATGAGAAGACAAAGATAGAGGCGGGACAGTATCAGGCTTTCGACGACATGACGAAGACCGAGAACGAGCGGATAACCGCGCTTATCGCCAGCCTAGAGGAGCAGATGCCGCGGGATATCACGGCGGAGAGCCTCACAATCGCGGGGGAGAGGATCACATTGAACCTCATAAGCCCGGATGTTATCTCGGCGGCGCAGTTCGTGAGCGATTTGAAGAAGGTGCCGTTTCTGGCCGATGTCTCGATACCGACGATGTCGCGCGAAGAAAATGAGGCGGGGGACGTGGCGTGGCAGTTTTCCGTGATGGCTGCTTACACCGATCCGCCAGTGGAGCCGGGGGAAGATGAGTCCGCGGCGGGCGGCGGGGCCGAAGTAACGGAAAATGCGGCTGGAACCGAATAGGAGGTAAGAGACGATGAAGAAACCACAGCTGTCCGCATCAGAGACGAGGCTGCTCTTGCTGCTTCTGGGACTCATAATGCTGGCATCGGCCTACTTTTTCGGCTTCCAGAAGAATGTTGACGCGGCACAGGCGCTCGAGGAGCAAAACGAGGCAGACAGGCAGACCCTGGCTGAACTCGAGGGTATGCAGAGCCGCCAGGCGCTGGTGGAGAAAGAGACGGAGGAGCTAAAGCAGCAGATTCAGGACATTATCGCGAAATATCCCTCCGACCTTACCACTGAAAAGGTGATCAAGATCCTGACGGATATGGAGCAGGACTCCGGGATTACCATGTCGAACATCGGGTTCGTGATGGATACGCTGCTGATGAACCTGCAGCCCGAGGCCCCGGCGGCGGACACGGCGGACGCGGCGGATGCATCCGGGGAGGAGGCCTCCTCCGGGGATGATGCCGCCGCGCAGGAGAGCCCGGTCGTCGAAGCCTTTTCCGAGGGGGCGCCGATAGGCTACTATGCGACGCTCACGGTGAGCTTCAAAGCGCCTTACGAGGGATTCAAAAAAATGGCTCAGTACATAAGCGAGCTTGACGACAGATCGACGATACCGCAGCTATCCGTGTCCTACGACACGGAGACGTCGGGTCTCACCGGGTCAGCTACGATAAACATGTATTTCCTCACGGGGACCGGCAAGGAGTACGTGCCGCCCGAAATAGACAGCATGCCTAAGGGAGTGGACGATATTTTCCAGTCAGGAGGCGGGATATACGATCTGCTACATCCTCAGTCAGCGGGAGGATCCGGGTCTGCGGATAAGAATAAAAATGGAAGAGATGCTGAGAGTAAAGGGAGACAATGAGAGATAAAGCAGGGACAAGAAATGCGGGATTTTCACTTATCGAGGTCCTGCTGTCGATAACGATTCTCGCACTGGTCTCTATCCCGCTGCTGAACTATTTTACCGAGTCGATAGGATATAGTGCGCGGATGGGCCGCCAGCAGAAGGCGACAATGCTCGCGCAGGAGATTACGGAGGGCTTGAAGTCGGAGCCCCGTCTCATCCAGAAGAAGCCAGATCCGTCCGGCGGAGAAAGGTATGGCGTGCCGTATCTTGAGGATTCTGCCGGGTTTCGCATGGCTTCTTCCGATGGTTCGTTTCAGGCGGACGGCAGAGGGAACGCGGTATTCGAGGGTACCAGGGGGCAGTTCGACGTGGTCGTCAGCCTGTCCACGGATATTGGCTCCGGGACTAACGATGTCGGGCGCGACAATCTCTATGGAATCGATGACTCGACGGATGTGCTCGCGGTAGAGGGAAACCAGATGCAGGACGCCGTCGCCTATTTCATGGCTGTGAACGCCGAGTATGGCGAGCAGGACGAGCCGATGTTGCGGGAGGACGTCATCGCGAACATGACGCGCGAGATGAAAATAGATGTCGGGTATGATGGATCGCTTTTTACCGTAAGGATTTATTATGAATATACATGCAGGGGATTGCGCGATCCGGACAGCGAGGATAGCCGCGAGAGCACGAATCTCGCCAACGTCAGGATGGCGAAACTATCGAAGATCTATCTGCTCTATGACTGGATGGATGGCAGGGACGGGCTCACGATGACGGCGGACGCCCGCGCGCTGTTCACTCCGGATGGCGCTCCGCTGGAGCTTTTTCTGGTATATCAGAACCGCGTGCCTGGCGATATGTCGTCTGCGCCGGCCGAAACGGACGAGCTGTGGGCATCCATTCCTGACGGCGTGGCCGTACACACCAACGTCGGGGAGATCCTTCCCGAGGAGGCAGGAGTCCGCGCGGGCACCGTCGCGGGAATGATAATGAATGAGTACGGCGTCCCTATGACTACGGCGCAGCCCATCACAGGGGTCAGCGCCCCGGTGCGGCTTGTCAGCATCAAGACGGAGGTTTTTGCGAAGGGCCTCGGGGAGGATGGCGATCCGATCGCGGCAGTCGAGGCGACGAAAGGAGAGTAGCATGGGAGAATCGTCCATGGAGGGGAAAGAATCCCTGCGAAGGGATGACAGAGGCGCGTCAATTATCGCGGTACTCGTGGCGCTCGTATTCGTCGGGACGATTGCCCTGATCGTGACGGACGTCACGTGGACCAACATCCGCATGCGCGAGGTGGAACTCTCCGGGAAAAAGAATTTTTATACCGCGGAGAACGTGCTCGACGAGCTATCTTCCAGGCTGGACGACATCGCGGCGGACGCGGCGGCGGACGCGTATTCCGCGATTATGAAGGAATACAGGACGACTTTGACGAACGGTGAGAGCGCGCAGAAGCTCTTCAACCGCAGGTACATGGACGAGATGAAGGAGCGCTTCATGCGTTCCGGCAGCGAGACCGCGTCAGTGAGCGATGGCCCGGGCGGGGAGGAGCAGGCATTCGGCGCCTATTACGATGTGGAGGCCGTGAAGAGGGCGCTTAGGAACCAGACGGATGATTCCGGCAATCCGGGCGTTGTGAGCGAGCTGGAGCAGTACGTCGCGATAGATGATGACGAGGCAAAGCTCACGATCGACTATGAGAAAGGGGATTTCCGCCTCTATAACGTAGCGGTCGACTATACCGACCAGCGCGGCTACCGCACGACTATAAAGACGGATATGGTGTTTCACGCGCCGGTCCTAAACTACAATGGCGACAGCAGGGTTTCCGGCTACATGAAGTACGCGCTTATCGCGGACGACAGTATTAAGGCCGACGCCCCCGGCATCTCGGTGAGCGGCAGCATCTATGCCGGCGCCGGAGGGATAGAGACGAGCGGCGAGGGCATGGGGGAGACGCTTACGGTCGTGGGGAACGATATCGTGACGCGCGGCGACATAGTGGCGCACAATGGTTCCAGCATGTCGCTGGGAAACGGTTCCGGCCGTATCTGGGCTGAGAACATCGAGACGCTGGGCGAGGGATCTGAGGCGAAGCTGACGATTTCCGGCAGCTGTTACATCGCGGACGATTTAACGCTGGGCGCGGAAAAGAGCACGGTCACGCTTTCGGGAAACTATTACGGCTACAATTTTCTGGAAAACTATGACGCCGCGGAGACGCAGCCGGCGGAGGACGCGGCGTTCTCCAGCGCGATCGTTATAAATGGCACCGGCAGCACGCTGGACATGTCGGGACTGGATTATCTGCTCCTCGCGGGCAGGACTTACATCTCCCGCGGCGCGAAGGGCAGCGCGCAAAACAACGACATTCCGTTAGGCGAGTCGTTATCAGTGAGGACCAACCAGCTGGCCTACTATGTGCCGGATCGCTATCTCGCCAGGGACGACGATGGCGCGCTGCTGACGAATGGCGCGGGATGCCCGTACTTTTCCGAGAATGGGGCGGAGGCCTATGTTAGGGATAACGGCCTCGCGAATGGCGGCGCGGCCGAGGTAGAGGCGGAGGCTGCGGCTTTCCTGGCATATTTGAACGAAACGGAGCCAATAACTACCTACTTCTTCAGAGACAGCCGCGCGCAGTCCCAGCGCTATTATCTGAATTTCAAGGACGAGCAGAGCGCGAACGACTTCTTTGACAAATACTGGGAATCCAACAGCGGCAAGCTCAGCGGCTATGGCGATAGCTACGCGGACGCTATCGAGGTGGGCGACGGCATGCTTTGCACGTTAAAGGGCGACATGCTTTCCCGCACCGCGCAGCAGGATGACGAGCTGCCGGCTTTCCAGGAAAGGCGCTTCGAGATCTCCCCGGCGGACTGGGCTTCGTCAGGCGTCTACTGGGATTATGCCAGGCAGCTCGCGCTAAACTACAAGTGCCTGGAATTGGGCCTTAAGGACAGCATGGAGGGCGTGACGGACCTTCGGTTCCACGATGCGTCCGGCGGGATTGACAAGACGGCGGATCCGCTCTTTGCGAACCTTCTGGATGTGGATGCGATGAGGGCGGATCTCGCGACGCTGGCCGGCCTCCGGCGCGATGTGACGATGGAGACGGAGAGCGGATCCTACCGGGTCGTGGTCACGGATAACGCGAACGCGCCGGCGGGTATGAACACGCCATTCATAGTGCCTAACGGCACGGAGGGCATAGTCGTCGCGACCGGAGACGTGTTCGTAGAAGGGACATTCAGGGGCATGATAATATCCGGCGGTACTATTACATTCGCGTCTAACGCGTCCGTGACCGGGGATGAGCGGCTAGTTTCGGAGCTTTTTTCCAAGGACATGGAGAGCGCGGAGGACGCGCAGGTCTTTGCCAAATATTTTGCGGATTCTGACGTGCTTGACGAGAGCGTGATTGGTGTCGTGCAGGCGGATGATTATTCTTCATACGAGAACTGGACGAGGAACGAGGATTAGCCCGCGCATAGGCGCGGCATGGCGGAGAGGGGGCGTCGCGGGAATGAGAAAGGACCGGAGGGGCATGTCCCTGGTCGAGATCATAGTCGTTATCGCTGTAATAGGGATACTCGCGGGTTTCTCCGTGCCCCTGCTGGGGAACATCAGGTACGCGAATACGAAGAAGACGGTCGAGGGCATCTGCAGCGCGCTGGACAGGCAGCGCGTGGCCGCGATGACAAAGGAGGGGAACACCTTCCTATACATATATAGGAAAGAGGACGGATGCTACGCCTGCAGCGCCGCCGACAGCTACGACGACGTCCCCTCCGCGCCGGGGACTTTTGGCGACGGCGGGATAAAGCTCTGCGGGAACTCCACTGAAATCGCCTTTTCCTTAGGAGGTACCGCGCGGCAGGTGGAGGGCGACGACATGATACGTATCGGGTATAAAAGGAGCGGCGTTCTAGACGCGGCGAACACGAACGCGGAGCAGATCATCGTGTCGGGAAACGGCACGCATACCATAACGCTCATCGCCCAAACCGGAAAGTACGTCGCGGACTAGGCGGGAGGCCGCCCGGAGGTGTTAGGATGAAGAAAGACAATCGCGGCATGACATTGGTCGAGCTTATCGTGGCGATCGCGATGTCCGCGGTCATTATGGTAGCGGCGACGTTTTTTTTGAATAACGCGCTTCGAAGCTACAACGCGGCCGCGGAGTCGATAGATCTGCAGATGGAGTCACAGATCCTGATGGAGCAGATCGCGACGTGGGTCATGGAGGGCAGCCGTGTCATAGTGGAGGACGGGGGAGGCGCACTGGCCGTGCAATATATCCCGGCGGAATTTTCCTACGATCTGGGCCTTACTTTCACGCCGCCTCAAAAGGAGGAGACAAGGCGGGTATTCTGGAAAAATGGCAGAAAGCTTTACATGGAGGAGCTTGCCGGGCCGCAGGCGCCGGATTATGAGGCTGACGCCAGGGATGAGAACTGTATCGGCGAGTACATCGAGGATTTCAGCGCGGTAAGCGAGGGCGCCGATAAAGTCAGGGTCACGATCAGGATGAAGGCGGGAACTCAGGAATATGAACTAAGCAGCGAGATTGCCCTGCGAAACGAGGGAAAGTAGCGGGGAGGCATCACCCGGCAATGAATGGAGGAATGAAAATGAAGCGCAGTCGCTTTGCGAAACGGATGGCATCGGAATGTCTCGTGGCAGCCCTGGTCTTTACGATGCTGCCTGCCGCGGCCAGCGGCGCGGCGGCGGGCCCCGCGGCACGGAACATCGGGCATGGTCTTGAAAAATCGCCGGATGGCGCGCTGAACGTCACGGAGGGCCGGGTACGCGGGGTTATCGATAACATAGAAGAACTGCCGCAGTATGCGGCAGGTGATTCGCAGGAGGATCCGGATGCCGGGAAGCCCGTGCGCGGCACGCCGGATCGGCCTTTTGTCGTGCTGGAGATCGTGCCTTATGAGGAATTCGCGGAGTTCGGATATCTAATAGGCGGATGCGAGCCTGTGAAAATCGAGGAGATGTACGGGCGCGGCGATATGTCCGCGATAAATTCTCTAAACGACGCCAGAATCGAGCCGCATAACGCATATTATTTCCCGGAGGAGCCGGAGGGCAGGCAGGAAAATAACGACGGCGCCGTCCTGACGCAGTCCGAAGTCCGGTCTTTCACCGGCTATTATGAATATGTCGGCGCGGGGAATGGCACGTTCGTACAGACGTCGGGCGGCGATGGCGCGGGAGAGCCGGAATCCGTGCCGGAGTCAGGCGGGCCGCGCTATGTCAGGGAGGACGGCGGCGATGTAATCTGGCACACGGTAAATGATTTTGAGATGGAGGATTACCCGGATCAGAGCTTTGACGAAGAGCCGCGCCTTATGACGGAGATTGGCGACCGGGTATATACGACCCGCACGTCAGATCCCGCGGCAGATCCTGTAAATCTTGTTTACAACCATTATACATACAGGAATCACGAGTACTTCCTCAGGCAGTCGATGAAGCTGTCGAAAGAGGAGGCGGATGATTATTCCATCGTCGTGAAGACCATCACGCCGGACGCCCTGAACTTACAGCCCGACTGGGTGGAATATTCCGACCTCATCGTACTCTCGCCTAGGAGCCATGTTGCCGGCATGCCCGACATATGGAAGAAATACAACCGCCTTGGCAAGACGTCGGACATGGACGGCTACCTGAGCAACGCAATCGAGGAGAATGACCTAAGCTGGCAGGTCGCGCTTTCAATCTACGAGAAATGCACGGCTAAAAAAGACTTTGCGGCGATTATCATCGACGACGCGTTCTTCAACCCGGGCACGGTGCTGACAGACAAGTCGCGCAGGAGCGTCACGATCGACGTGATGGACTGGAATCTGGAGCCGTCCGGGATGACGCAGCCGGCTGCCGGCTATAACAACAACTTTTATAAGCTATGCGTCATGCTCATGTGCATGGACGACGAGGTTTTCAAGGGCCTGTACCTAAGCGGGGACCCGATGGTCAGGGAGGACGGCGAGGGGCGCGGCAGCGACGTGCTGCAGAAGGACGACGCGGCCATATTCTGGGCTTTTGAGACTTTCCTTTTGGTGCCGCCAGGCCCGTATAAGTCCACGGATTACCCATATCAGTACTGGAAGGACCCATCCTTGTGGGAGAACTGGAAGGGGGCCTTGGGCGAGGACGTCTCTACAAAAAAGCACTGGACCAGGGACCATGTGTTTACCTACCCAGGAGATACGAGCGTGTCGCAGTCCTTCGGGACCAATGCCCTGATGACGGATATGGACAAGTTCGAGGACTTCGCGAAATGGCTTGCCGAGGAGGGAATCGAGGATAAGCCCCATTCATCCGACGCCGTGCACTTTATACTTGGCGCGGGCGAGGAAGATGACGATGGCTCAAAACGCAGCCTGAGGGTATTGGATCTGGAGCCTTCGGTAGGACTAAAGGAGGACGGGAGCCCCGACTGGTACCTGAACGAATCTTACGTACACATGCTGCTCCCCTCTTTTACCGGGGATATAGAGATTGTGCACCAGACCACGGCGGAGTTCATAGGAAAGACGGAGGACCTTAACAGCACCTACCAGATGATTTTCCTCGGGATGGACTATGGCGCTTATAACACCAGGCAGCAGAACGTCTCCGGCATACAGGCCGAGCTGCCTGATTGGAACGACGATGCCCTAGACGGCATGATCTATCTGCACACGGGCGATAAAATGGTGGCCGCGTCATATGTGAACAAGGGCGACACGCGATCGGTAGAATGGCTGTATTCCCCCGAATCAGGCCAGCGGGTGAAGGGCAGCGAGCTTCGTTTCGCGGGCAACGATATCACTTTGCTGAAGAAAAAGGATCTGGAACATTACAGGGACGGCGGCTATCCGATCGTTGCGGACCGCTATCTCTACGATCTGGAGAAAGGCCTGGTGGACGAGAGATCGTACATATACAGTTTCATTAAGGAAACTAAGCAGAAAATGAATGCGGATCCCGACGGCGGGGCGCGGTTTAAGACGAACCTATTTAGCATAATGGAAACGGAAAAAATCGCCGGGGCGGTGGACGCGGTCTCGGCATCCCCGGTGACGTTTACACAGCTGCCGCCGAATTACAGCGGCGAGACAATAGACTCGGCGTCCGAGGTGTTCAAAGATCAGCATTATCTGCCGATTAACAGCGGCCGCTCCTACATGGAGTTCGGGTTCGACCTGGCGGAGGATGGCTGCTCCTACCGGTACCGGATATATGTCGACCAGGATCGCGACAGCAAGTTTTCCGATGAGGAGGTAATAATCGACAATCCTGCCTCGGTTGGGCACAATTATTATAACTACCGCATAGCCTGGTCTTCCTACATGGTGGGCATGGTCCAGTGGAAAATCGAGGTCTACATGGACGGGAATGAGCAGCACCGCTATGTGGAGCAGGGTAGCTCCGCGGCAAGGAACACGACCGGGATCAGGAAGAAGATTAACGTCCTGCAGATCATGCCGTCGGACGGAGAGTACCTGGGCAAGCTCGATCTAGAGGAGAGCGAGCTCTTCCGCAAGTATTACGAAGACCTGGCGGACTACGAGATCAGGATAAAGTCTATAACGATGGATGAGTATGAGGAGTTTTTCAAGGGGAAAGGCTTCTCCTACGATAACTCGCGGCCCGCGGCGGAGGACAATCCGAAAAATTATGAAATGCTTGATGAAGAGCTGACAGGCTACAATATGCTGATTCTTGGCTTTGGCGACTCCTACGGCGGCAGGAATCTTGACAACACGGATGGGGCGGTAGATTATGTCAAGTTCTTTATCGACCAGGGGCACAGCGTGCTATTTTGCCATGACCTGACGTCGTTCTACAACCTGTCTCTGGACGCGGATCAGAAACTCGACAAGAATTCTTCCTTCGGAAGCACCGCGAACGCCCTGCTGCGCGACGTCATGGGGATGAACCGCTACAAAGCGGTGAGCATCCGCCCCGATGAGGAGGAGCGCGAGCGGATTATACGCTACGAGGAGATGCAGGGGGACGACTCCTACGACTGGCTCTCCGGAGACGCGCGGCATGGATATACCTACTGGGCGATGAAGCGCCTGGGATTCTCGGGCGGCGACCAGGACGGGACGCAGCGCATGCCGTTCGCGAACATGATAACGAACCCGCACGGCGACAGCGTCATGAATGATTCCAGGAACGGCAAGGAAACCGGCATGAATAACGCGAGCGACCTTACGACCATCGCGTCCAAGCTAAACGACGGGCAGATCACGGAGTATCCGTACGACATCGAAGAGCCGCTCCGCATAGCAAAGACGCATGGGCAATACTACCAGCTGGATGCGGAGGACGAGGACGTCACTGTGTGGTACACGCTAGGACCGGACGAGAGCATAGGCGATACCGGCAATCCGTCGGATGGCACGTCGCTTACCTACGAGGCGTCGCCGAACGATGCGATGAACAACTATTATATATACAGCAAAGGCAACATATTCTATTCGGGCGTAGGCCATGAAACGGTAGAACAGCCTATGGAAGCGAAGCTCTTTGTCAACACTATGATCGCGGCTTACAATGCCTCATACGAGCCGCCTGTAGTGGAGGTCGACAACGAGGATGCGTTCCTCACCGGCGGGCAGGAGTACCGGATAGAGATCATGCAGGAGTACGACTCCATCTCTGACGGCGACCAGCTATATAGTCTGGGAGAAGGGCAGGACTATGGGGACGAGACATATCCGGTTGTCTTTTCCCCGACAGATTTCAACGTGGTCACGACGCAGCTGACCTGCTCGATCCGCTATCTGGACGAGAACGGAGATCCGCTTGGCTACGTGACGAGCGTGGTGCTTATGGAAAACGGAGCCAGAGGGGATACGTTAGAGGCGGAGGAGCTCGAACCCTCCGGCGACCAGCCGGAAGGGGGGATGGCTTTCCTGCAGCTTGAAAATGGAAAACAATATGTACTTGACTACCCCAAAAAATATCTTAATGGGTGGACGGAGGATGGCATAGAGCATGCCCCAGTACGCGCGATCGAGTTCCGCATCAAGAACAACCGCGTGAAGTCGTACAACACCACAGTGCTTTATATGTCGATGCAGCCGCTCTTCCCGTTGGACTGATTCGGCGGCGCGGACCCCTGTGCCGTACTTTTCTCTTTGCTTTTTTTGCGAGATGTAGTAAAATAGACCATGGTTGTTCATAAACCTGTTAAAGCTAGTTTTTATGCATTACCTGCCGGCCTAGTCCGGCATTACTAAAAGGATGGGTGGAACATTTATGGGAGAACGGATTAAAGAGGGGTATTACCGCAGGTTCGGCGTCACCAGGTACGACGACGGCATCTGTTTCACGTTCCAGGGCGAGATGGAGGACGAATGCGCGGTCCGGCTCTATGACAAGCACAGGGGGAGCTGCAGGGACTACCCGGTGCCAAAGGAATATTGCGTCGGCGCGGTGCGCTCCGTGTGCATCGGCGGGATCGACGAGAAGAGATATGACTATAACTATGTGATAAACGGCGAGGTAGTCGTCGACCCCTACGCCCGGCGTATCGTCGGCAGGGAAAAATGGGCGGACGCGGCCCGCAGGCAGGAGAATTACGAGATCCGCTGCGGGTTCGACTTCGACGAATTCGACTGGCGCGGCGACCACTGCCCGCAGATCCCGGGCGAGGACATGGTCATGTACAAGCTGCATGTGCGCGGCTTTACCAAGGATGCGCCGGGGCGGGGCGCGAAAAAGGGGACTTTCGCGGCTCTTGCCGAAAAGATTCCCTATCTGAAGGATCTGGGAGTCACGACCATCGAGCTGATGCCTGCGTATGAATTCGAGGAGCTCATCCCGCCAAAGCACGAGGAGACTGTCATGGACTTCGAGGGCTGGGTGCCCCAGGCCGTGGCCGGGTATCGGATGATGCAGCGCAGGCAATACGAGGAGAAGCAGAAGGAGCCGCCGCGCATCAACTACTGGGGGTACGGCCCGGGAGACTACTTCGCGCCTAAGGCGGGGTATGCCGCGGGCCGTTCGCCGTCTGCCGAGTTCAAGGAGATGGTGCGCTCCCTGCACGAGGCCGGCATGGAATGCGTGATGGAGATGAGCTTCGACGGGCGCGAGAATCCCAACCACGTCATCGAGATACTGCGCCACTGGGTGGTCGAATACCATGTGGACGGATTTCATCTGCTGTGTTCGGACGCGGTCGTGACCAGCGTGGTATGCGACATACTTCTTCGCCGGACCAAGATCTTCGCGGCATCCTTCCCCGAAGAGGTCTGGAAACAGCAGTCCTCCTATCCGCACCTGTACGTATACAACGATGATTTTTTGTACATCGCCAGAAAGCTTGTCAACCACCAGGACGGCAATCTGGTAGAATTCATGCACCAGCAGAAAAAACAGCACCCGCAGATCGGATTCGTGAACTATTTCGCGAACAACAACGGCTTCACGCTCTCGGACACGTTCAGCTACGCGTCCAAGCATAACGAGGCGAACGACGAGGGCGGCAGCGACGGCAACGACTGGAATTACAGCCAGAACTGCGGCGCGGAGGGTGCGACGCGGAAAAGGGCTATCCTCAGGGAGCGGGGGCGGCTGATGGAGCTTGCGGCGGCATGCACCATCCTCTCGCAGGGCGTGCCGCTGATCTACGCCGGCGATGAATTCGGCAATTCGCAGAATGGCAACAATAACGCCTATTGCCAGGACAACCGCGTGGGCTGGGTCAACTGGCAGCAGCTCGAGAAAAGGCGCGGGTTCCACGACGAGGTGAAGGAGCTGCTGGCCATACGCGGGGAATTCGGCTGCCTGCGCTCGCACAGGCCGCTTCGCATGGCCGATTACGAGGCGCATGGCATGCCCGACTTGTCATATCATGGCTCGCAGGCCTGGAACGGCGATATATATCCGTCCATGCAGGCGGTCGGAGAGGCTTATTGCGGGGCATACGGGGGAGATTCGGAGGACTTATACATAGGGTGGAACTTTTCGCAAAATGGCGTGACGCTCGCGCTGCCGCGGCCCTTGCGGGGACGGAAATGGCAGGTCCTGCACGGCTCGGGCGTGATTAATGATGAGAACGACAGGATGCACGTCCCGGGAAATTGCGTCGTCCTGGCGGTGGCAGAGGCGGAGCCCCCGGAGGAGACGGAGCCCGAGGCTAATGCAGGGTCCGCGCCATCGCGGGATGAGACCGCCTCGCCGGCGGATGAGACAGCTTCGCAGGCTTTCGCGGAGGGCCGTGCGGTGCGGGAGGCATCCGCGCAGAGCCAGGCGTCGGCTGATGGGGAGAAGGAATGCGGCAAAACTCGGAAGAAAAAATAGGCCTAAGCTCGTTTTGCTTGAAATGCATCGCGGTATCCTCCATGCTCGTCGACCATATCGGGGCTTTTTTATTCCCGTCGCAGCTGTGGCTGCGCTGCATCGGCCGCCTGGCGTTCCCTATCTATTGCTTCCTGATAGCGGAGGGGTATTTCCATACCAGGAACGTGTGGAGATACATGGCCAGGCTCGCGGTCTTCGCGCTCGTCTCCGAGATCCCGTATGACCTTGCGATGTTCGATATGCCTTTCTGCGCGCAGAGCCAGAACGTCTATTTCACGCTGCTGTTCGGGCTGGCCTGCATATACGCCATAGACGGGATAAGGCGCGAGAGGAGGTGGGCCGGACTTGCGATCCTCGCGGCATCCGCCGTGCTGTCGCACTTTTTCGTCAGGCCGGATTACGGGATAGGCGGGATCGCCATGATCGTATGCTTTTACGTTTTCCGCTATAGCATTCCCGGCCGCTGGCTCTCGGTCGGGGCGATAAACATCGCCTATTACGGCGGAGTCCAGTCGCTCGGCACGCTCGCCCTGGTCCCGATACAGTTTTACAATGGGAGAAGGGGACATGGCGCGAAATACTTTTTCTACGCGTTTTATCCGGCGCATTTATTGTGCATTTACTTGATTCGGAGGTATGCTTTCCATGTCCTTTAAAAAAGCCTGCAGGCATCTTTCGACCGTACGCGCCCACAGGCGCGAGGTGCGCAGGAACTGCTTTCGCATGGGGCTCTATCTCCAGGGCCTGACGCACGACCTGTCCAAATATACCTGGCCGGAGCTGCGCATCGGCGCGAAATATTTCCGCGAGGACCAGAGCCCGCACAACGGCGAGCGCGAGGAATACGGCTATTCCAGCGCGTGGCTGCACCACAAGGGCCGCAACAAGCACCACATGGAATACTGGATAGACTATGACGTGCATGGCGACGGGCACATTGCCGGCATGCGCATGCCCGAAAAGTACCTGGCGGAGATGTTCGCGGACCGTGTGGCGGCGTCCAAAATCTATAAGAAAGAAAAGTATACCGACTCCGCGCCGCTGGAATACTACATGGCAAAGCGCGAGTTCCACGTCATACATCCCGAGACGCGAAAGACGCTGGAAAAGCTGCTGCGGATGCTCTCCGAGCGCGGCGAGGAGGAGACTTTCCGCTATGTACGGGAGGACCTGCTAGGGAAGAAAAAACGGCCGTGAGATCCGCCGTTCGCGGACGCCAGCATTGCTGCTATTCGCGGCCGCTCCGCCCGGCATTCGCGAAAATCTAAAAATCTCTTTCAAAAAGATGGGAAAAGTGTTAGAATATTCCCATCTTTTTTTCGTATATCTTTCCGGACGGGCACGCAGAGAGGAAGCACATGTATAGCATAGTGACTACTGCGATCCTTCACGGAATCGACAGTCTGCCGGTACAGGTGGAGGCGGACGTCAGCGACGGCCTGCCCGTATTCGAGATGGTGGGCTTTTTGGCGTCCGAGGTGCGCGAATCCAAGGAGCGGGTCCGCACCGCGCTGCGCAACTGCGGCCACAGGCTGCCGGCGAAGCGCATAACGGTCAATCTTTCCCCCGCAAACATCAAAAAGAGCGGAAACAGCTTCGACCTGCCAATCACCGCGGCGGTTCTGGCGGCGCTTGGCGTCATCGACGACGCCGCGCTAAAAGACACGCTGGTCATAGGCGAGATCGGCCTAAACGGCGCGGTCCTGGCGGTGGACGGGCTGCTGCCGATATTGCTAAAGGCCAGGGAATCCGGCATAACCCGATGCATCATACCGGCCGCCAACCGCCGCGAGGCAGCGCTGGTAGACGGGCTTTCGGCGGTGCCGGTCGGGCATATCGCGGAGGTGGCGGATTATTGCTCCGGGGCGTATGTACCGCGGGCCGCCGCCCCCGAGCCTTGCGATCCCATGCCGCCCGCGCCGGATTTCGCGGACGTGAGCGGGCAGAAGATGTTGCGCCGCGCCTGCGAGCTGGCGGTGAGCGGCATGCACAACCTGCTCATGGTGGGGCCGCCCGGCGCCGGCAAGACCATGATCGCGAAGCGCATCCCGGGCATTTTGCCCCCGATGGAGTCCCAGGAGCGCATCGAGGTATCCAAGATATATAGCGCGGCGGGGCTGCTGCACAAAAACGCGGGGCTCGTGGAGCGCCGGCCGTTCCGGTCCCCGCACCATACCATAAGCCCGCAGGGCCTCGCCGGCGGCGGCGCCGTCCCGAAGCCCGGGGAGGTGTCCATGGCGCACCGGGGAGTATTGTTCCTTGACGAGCTGCCGGAGTTCCAGAAGAGTACGCTGGAGATATTGCGCCAGCCGATGGAGGACGGGAAGATCACGATAAGCCGCGCGAGCGGCAGCCTGACCTACCCGGCGGATTTTCTGCTGGTATGCGCGATGAATCCGTGCAAGTGCGGTTTTTACCCCGACAGGTCGCGCTGCAGCTGCCCGAACTCTTCTATAAGGCAATATATTGCCCGCATCAGCCAGCCGCTGCTAGACCGCATCGACCTGTGCGCCGAGGCGGAGCCGGTGACCTTCCGGGAACTCTCCGGCAGCGGCCATGGCGAGGATTCCGCCCATATCAGGGAGCGCGTCCTGGCCGCGCACGGCATCCAGCGCGCGCGCTACAAGGACGAGCCATGGTTTTTCAATAGCCAGATCCCGGTCTCGGCACTGGAAAAATATTGCCCGCTAGGAGAGAAGGAGACCGCCTACATGGAGCGCATTTTTGAAAAGTTCCGGCTCTCCGCCAGGGCCTATCACAAGCTGCTTAAAGTGGCGCGGACCATCGCCGACCTTGACGGCGGCGGGGACATCCGCGCGAAGCACCTGACCGAGGCCGTGTGCTACCGCGCCCTGGACAAGAAATATTGGGAGGCGTAGGCCATGGGGGACATTATCTATGCTTATTGGCTCGCCAATATCCCGGGAGTCGGGCAGAAGACCATCCGCCAGCTGTGCAAGTACTGCGGCAGCGCGGAGAACGTGTGGCACACGTCCGGCAGCGAATTGAAGCGCATCTACGGCGTCGGCGAGGACGCGGCGGAGCGCGTATGCTCCTCCAGGCGTTCCTGGGATCCTAAGGCCAGGTGGGACGAGCTTGCCGACAGGGGCATTTCCTTCATATCGATAGAACAGGAGAATTACCCGCGCCGCCTGCGCTGCATATACGACCCGCCGTTCGGGCTGTACTATATAGGCGGCCTCCCGCCGGACGACGCGCCGTCCGCCGGCATAGTCGGCGCGAGGTCATGCACGAACTATGGCAGGGATAGCGCGAGGAGCCTTGGCAAATGCCTGGCGGGCGCAGGCGTTTCGGTGATCAGCGGGCTGGCGCGCGGCATAGACGCCCACGGGCACGAGGGCGCGCTGGACGCCGGCGGCAGGACATTCGCGATGCTAGGCTGCGGCGTGAACGTCGTATATCCCCCGGAGCACGCCAGGCTCTACGAGCAGGTGGCGGCAAGCGGCGGCATTTTATCCGAATATCCGCCGGATACCCCGCCGAGGCCCGGATTTTTCCCGATGAGGAATCGGATCATATCTGCGTTTAGCGACGTCCTGGCAGTCATAGAGGCCAGGGAGAAGAGCGGGTCGCTGATCACTGCGGACCTCGCCTTGGACCAGGGCAAGGACGTCTACGCCCTGCCCGGGCGCACGAGCGACGCGTTGAGCGCCGGCTGCAACCGGCTGATACGCCAGGGCGCGGGCATACTGCTCTCGCCGGGGGATCTGCTGATGGACATGGGGCTCCTCGACAAAAAAAGCGAATTGCCACTTGAAATGTCGCAAAGCTTGGTGTATAGTCGAATCGGTTTGCATCCGATATCGATGGAAAAGCTGTGCGAACAGACCAATCTGGATCCGGCGGATCTTGCGGAGATACTCTTCGAGCTGGAGGATAAGGGCCTGGTCCGGGAAGTCTGGCAGAACCATTACGCGTCGGTGAATTGACCAAAATCTTTTTTAGGAGAGATCCAAGCGATGTCTAACAATCTGGTTATTGTGGAGTCCCCCGCCAAGGTAAAGACGATAAAAAAATTCCTGGGCAAAAATTACGAGGTGGCGGCGTCGAACGGCCACGTCCGCGACTTGCCAAAAAGCCAGCTAGGTTTCGACCCGGAAAATAACTTCGAGCCAAAATATATCACTATCCGCGGCAAGGGAGAGATCCTGGCGAACTTGCGAAAGGAGGTCAAAAAGGCCGGCAAGGTCTATCTCGCGACCGACCCGGACCGCGAGGGGGAGGCGATCTCCTGGCATCTGTACAACGCGCTGAACCTCCAGGACAAGGACGTCTACCGGATCACGTTCAATGAGATCACGAAGTCCGCGGTAAAGGCTTCGCTGAAAAACCCGCGCGATATCGACATGAACCTCGTCGACGCGCAGCAGGCCAGGAGGCTGCTAGACCGCATGGTGGGCTACCTGATCAGCCCGGTGCTCTGGGAGAAGGTCAAGAGGGGCCTCTCCGCCGGCCGGGTGCAGTCAGTGGCCCTGCGGATGATCGCCGACCGCGAGAGCGAGATCGACGCGTTCATACAGGAGGAATACTGGACGATCGAGGCGTCGCTCGACGCCCCCGGCCTCAAAAAGCCGATAGTGGCCCGCGTGGACGGAAAAGACGGCGAAAAGCTCGTCCTGGCCGGGAGGGAGCAGGCAGAGGCCGTCGAAAAGGAATTAAGGGGCGCGGCTTTTTCCGTCTCCGAGGTCAAGAAGGGGGAGCGGACGAAAAAGGCCCCCAGCCCTTTCACGACGAGCACGCTCCAGCAGGAGGCGTCCAAACGTCTCAATTTTTCGACGCAGAAGACCATGCGCCTGGCGCAGCAGCTCTATGAGGGAGTGGACATAAAGGGGCGCGGGACGGTCGGCCTCATCACATATCTGCGTACCGATTCGATCCGCGTGGCGGATGAGGCGGACGCGGCGGCACGGGAATTCATCGCCGAAAAATACGGCGCGGAATATGCCGCAGGGCGGGCGCAGGACGCCTCTGCTAAGGGATCGCGCATCCAGGACGCGCACGAGGCGATCCGCCCTACCGACATCGAGCTCATCCCTTCTATAGTAAAAGAATCCCTCTCTAGGGACCAGTTCAGGCTCTACCAGCTCATATGGAATCGTTTCGCTGCCAGCCGAATGAATCCCGCCCGGTACGAGACGCTGTCGGTAAAGATAGCCGCCGGGCCTTATACGATGCGCGCCTCATCGTCAAAACTGGCCTTCGAGGGCTTCCTGTGCGTATACAGCGCGGACGACGACGAAAAGGAGGAGACGGGGCTGTCAGGCTCCATCGACGAGGGGGCCGCCCTGACGCTGCGCGGCGTGGAGTCAAAGCAGCATTTCACCCAGCCGCCCGCGCATTTCACCGAGGCGTCCCTGGTCAGGACCCTGGAGGAGCACGGGATTGGCAGGCCTAGCACATACGCGCCGACGATCACCACGCTGCTCACGCGCCGGTATGTCACCAAGGAGCAGAAGAACCTTTATATGACAGAGCTTGGCGAGGCGGTCAATTCCATAATGGTGCAGGCGTTTTCCACCATAGTGGACGAGCATTTTACCGCGAACATGGAGTCGCTGTTAGACAAGGTGGAAGAAGGAAAGGTCCAGTGGAAGACTGTCGTGAGCAACTTCTACCCCGACCTGGAGGAGGCCGTCGCGGAGGCCGAAAAGAAGCTGGAAAAAGTGGAGATTGCGGACGAGGTGACGGACGTGGTCTGCGAGGCGTGCGGCCGCAACATGGTGGTCAAGTACGGCCCGCACGGCAAATTCCTTGCCTGCCCCGGCTTCCCGGACTGCCGCAATACCAAGCCGTATCTCGAGAAAATCGGCGTGCCCTGCCCGAAATGCGGCAAAGACGTCGTGCAGCGCAAGACCAAAAAGGGCAGGAGGTACTATGGGTGCGAGGACAACCCCGAGTGCGATTTTATGTCGTGGGCGCGCCCGGTCGCGAAGAGATGCCCGTCATGCGGCGGATATATGGTGGAAAAGGGCAATAAGGCCGTGTGCGCCGACAAGCAATGCGGCTACGTGGAAACTAACCAAATAGTGACAAATTTATAAACTTTTTGTTGAATTTTCAGAAAAATTGGCGTATTATTTATATGCGTTCGCGGAGGCGCATGGTACGCCGCGCCTTCCCGCGCATGAGATGAAAGGACCGCGTGGCAATGAGCGTTCAGCTTTTGGACAAGACAAGGAAAATCAACAAGCTGCTGCACAACAACAATTCTTCCAAGGTAGTGTTCAACGATATTTGCGAAGTCCTCACGGAGATTCTCGACTCGAACATACTTGTCATCAGCAAAAAGGGCAAGGTTCTTGGCTCCAGCGTGGACGTATCGACCAGGGAGCTGCATGAGCTTATCGTGGACAACGTCGGCGGCTTTATTGATCCGATGCTGAACGAGCGGCTCCTCGGGATCCTCTCTACAAAGGAGAACGTGAATCTGGAGACACTAGGCTTCGTCACGGACGCGAAGAATTATTCCGCGATCATCGCTCCGATAGACATAGCGGGCGAGCGGCTGGGCACGCTGTTCGTCTACCGCATGGAGCGTCCTTACGACATCGACGACATAATACTTACTGAATACGGCACGACAGTCGTGGGCCTGGAGATGCTGCGCTCGGTCAACGAGGAGAACGCGGAGGAGAGCAGGAAGATCCAGATCGTGAAGTCCGCGATTTCCACGCTGTCTTTCTCCGAGCTGGAGGCGATCATCCACATTTTCGACGAGCTGGACGGCACCGAGGGCATACTAGTGGCGAGCAAGATAGCGGACCGCGTCGGCATCACGCGCTCGGTCATAGTGAACGCCCTGCGCAAGTTCGAGAGCGCCGGCGTCATCGAGTCCCGCTCGTCCGGGATGCGCGGCACATACATAAAGGTTCTCAACGACGTCGTATTCGACGAGCTGGAGCAGATAAAAAAAGACCAGAAGAAAAGCTGAAAAAAACTCTTGTGTTTTTTTTGAAATTACTTATACTAAGATTAGTAAGCGGTTTTTTCGTGCATTTTTAAGGAGGGCGGAGTATGATCCAGTCAGGGGCTTACGACTATATCGACGTCATGGAAAAGGCATTGGACGCCAGCAGCCTGCGGCAGACGGTGCTTGCCAACAATATCTCCAATATCGACACTCCGGGATACAAGCGGCGCGAGGTCGACTTCGAGACGCTGCTGCGCCAGGAGCTAGCCAAGACCAAGTGGATGTCCCTGGACGAGAAGATACCGCAGGTCGACATGACCCATCTGAACGCCGGAGTGCATTTCGACATGAAGGCTTACGGCTACAACTACCGCCTCGACGGCAACAACGTCGACGTGGACACGGAGAACGTGGAGATAGCCTCCGAGCAGCTCCGCTACCAGATCATCGCGGACAGCGCCTCGCAGGAATTCACCAGGCTGCGCACGGCGATCGGTTCATAAGGCTGTCATTCATGGCGTTGCCCCGCATGCGGGGCATGGAAGTTTATATATAGTGGTTTTTTATAGCAGGGGGGGGAATCGCAGATGGGATTATTTCAATCATTTGACATCAGCGCGTCCGGCATGACTGCGGAGCGTTTCCGCTCGGACATCATAGCGCAGAACATCGCCAACGTCACGACTACGCGCACGGAGGACGGCACGCCTTACCGCCGCAAGGTCGTCACTTTCGCGGAAAAGCGCATGACGCCATTCGCGGAGATGCTGGACGAGCGGCGCAGGAGATACAAGGGCACGGGAGTCAAGGTGACCAGCGTCCGCGACGATACGACGAGCGACTTTATAATGGAATACGATCCGGCGCATCCAGACGCGGACGAGAACGGCTATGTGTCGTATCCGAACGTGAATATCGTCACGGAGATGACCAACCTCATCGACGCGAGCCGCGCGTATGAGGCTAATGTGACCGCGTTCGAGGCCAGCAAGGCCATAGTTCAGGCCGGAATGCAGATTGGAAGAGGCTAAGGAGGCTATTGATAAATGGATATCTCGGCAATACGCTACATTCAGTCTGATTATATCGCGGACGCCCTGCCCGTCACATCCGTAGACGGGGACGGCACGTTCGACTCGATTTTCCAGACCGCGTTAAACATGCTAGACGAGACGAACGAGCTGCAGAACGAGGCGGAGTCAAAGGAGGTCCAGTTCATGCTGGGCGAGGCGGATAACTCGCACGACCTGCAGATTGCCCAGATGAAGGCGAACATGGCTCTGTCCTATACGGTCGCCATCCGCGACAAGGTGCTTGAAGCCTACAACAACATCATGAACATGCAGATGTAGCGGGGCATGAAGTTTACTGTTAATCCAGGAGCGTGACATGCAGGAACGTTTACAGCAGATCTGGGAACGGATCGTCGACTGGTGGAAAAAATTCAACAGGAATCAGCAGGTGCTCATGATCAGCGCCGTCGCGGTCGTCGCCATCGCCATCGGGCTCTCGGCGTTCTTTATGACGCGGCCGAAGATGATCGAGCTTACGACGTGCGAGGACACCAAGCAGGCCGCCGAGGTCAAGCAGCTCTTGACCGACAACGACATACCCTTCGAGGTCAGCAGCAACGGCCTGACGTTTACCATCGATTCCAAAGACGAGGCGGACGCCAGGATATTGCTGGGGTCGAACAGCCTCCCGATCAGCGGCTTTACGATAGACGATGCCTTAAGCGGCGGATTCACGACCACCGAGGCAGACAAGAACCGCCGCTACCAGGTCTATGTGGAAGAGCAGCTGGCGGATCTGATAGAGCATCTCGACAATGTGAAGGCTGCCGATATAAAGATGAACGTGCCTGACGACGACGGCACGCTGATCGCGAAGAAAGAGCCGACGTATGTCGCGGTCGTCCTGACGCTGGACGGGGATATGGACGAAGAGCAGGCGGCAGGGCTCGCCAGGCTGGTGGCGATGGCGGTCGGCAACGAGAACACCGACGACATATCCATAATGGACAGCGACATGAACACCCTCTTCGCCGGGGGAGACGAGGCGTCCTCTCTGGGCGCGGCCAGCACGCAGCTGTCTCTGCGCCAGAAATATGAGCAGTCCATCCGTAAGAGCGTTACGGACGTGATGACCGCGACGGAGCTATATAATAATGTCCAGGTCGGCGTGAACCTAGACATGGATTTTTCCAACGTGGAGTCCACAGACCACGAGTTTTACGCGCCGGAGGGGCAGGCGCAGGGATATCTTGACTCCGAGTCAAACTATGAGTCCAGCGCGGTAGGCGGCCTGGCGGCAGTGCCAGGGACCGACAACAACGACGACAATACATACGTGATGGAGGAAGGGGATTATACAGAGTCCTCCGTCACAGATCAGAAAAAAGACTATGTGCTCAGCGAGCGCCTGACCAAGACGACCGGCGGCGCGGGCAGGATTAATTATGACACCTCATCCCTCTCTGTCGTGGCGACCACTTATGTGACATACAACGAGGATCAGATGAAGGACAGCGGCCAGCTAGACGGCACTACTTTCGACGAGTTCGTCGCGGCGAATTCCGCCCGGGTCCGCACCGACGTCGACCCGGATTTCTATCAGCTCGTGGCGAACGCCACCGGATTTCCGACCGACAGCATCTCAATCATATCATACGAGGTGCCGGTGTTCCAGTATGCGGCGGGAAGCGGCAGGACATTGGCGGATTACCTGCAGATTCTGCTGGCGGTGCTGATATTCGCCCTGCTGGGCTTCGTAGTGTTCCGCAGCACGCGCAAGGAGCAGCTCCAGGAGTTGGAGCCCGAGCTGTCTGTGGAGTCGCTTCTGGCATCCACGCGCGAGTCAGAGTCCGAGATGGACGCGATATCGTATGCCGAGAAGTCAGAGGCAAGGCTCCTCATAGAGAAGTTCGTGGACGAGAAGCCCGAGGCTGTGGCGTCGCTGCTGCGCAACTGGCTCAACGAGGATTGGGATTAGCAAGGATTAGCGCGGATTGCGAGTGGGCGGCGGAGCTGCCGCAAAATGGCAAAAATGTCGTGACAGGGGATTAGACAGATGGCAAACGAAGGGCTTTCGGGCGTACAGAAGGCCGCGATCCTTTTGATCGCGCTGGGGCCGGAGAAATCGGCGACTATATTCAAGCACCTCAAGGAAGACGAGATAGAGGAGCTGACGCTTGAGATCGCGAATACCAGGAGCGTCTCTCCGCAGACCAAGGAGGCCGTCCTGGAAGAATTCTACCAGGTATGCCTGGCGCAGCAGTACATCGCGGAGGGCGGCATAGGCTACGCGAAGGAGCTGCTGGACAAGGCTCTAGGCGAGGAGCAGGCCAAGGTCGTCATAACGAAGCTGACCGCTTCGCTGCAGGTGCGGCCTTTCGAGTTCGTGCGAAAGACCGATCCGTCTCAGGTATTGAACTTCATCCAGGACGAGCATCCGCAGACCATAGCGATGATCCTCTCCTATCTGTCCCCGAACCAGGCGGCCATGATACTTGGATCGCTCGCGCCGGAGAAGCAGGCGGACGTGGCGAAGCGTATCGCCATGATGGACCGCACTTCCCCGGACGTCATCAAGGAGGTGGAGAGCGTGCTGGAGAGGAAGCTGGCCAGCCTTGCCAATCAGGATTATACGATCGTCGGCGGCGTGGACGCGATCGTGAACATTTTGAACACCGTAGACCGCGGCACGGAAAAGCATATCATGGAGTCCCTCGAGATCGAGGAGCCGGAGCTCGCGGACGAGATCCGCAAGAAGATGTTCGTCTTCGAGGACATCCTGCTGCTCGACGACCGCGCCATCCAGCGCGTCCTGCGCGACGTCGACAACAACGACCTGGAGATCGCGCTCAAGGGCTCGAACGAGGAGGTCAAGAACGTCGTGCTCAAGAACCTCTCCAAGCGTCTGGCTGCTATGATCGAGGAGGACATCGAGTTCATGGGCCCGGTCCGCATGAAGGACGTGGAAGAAGCGCAGCAGAAGATCGTCGGCATCATAAGAAAGCTCGAGGATGCTGCGGAGATCGTCATTTCGAGGGGCGGAGGAGACGAGGTCATTGTCTGATTTTTATCGCAATAATTACGTGGTCCGCGACGAGCAGGTCCGCAGGCTCATAGACGCGAACGTCATCATCGATGAAAAGATGCGCGCGATCCTCGACGAGCAGCGGAGGGAACGCCGCGAGAAGCTGATGCGGGAGCGCGCCGAGGCCGGCGAAGGCGGCGATATAGATTTCAAGGAGGGGCTCTTCGCGGAGGATCTGACGCCCGAAGAAGAGGAGCCCGAGATAGACTATGTGGCGAGGGCTAAGGAAGAGGCAGATCAGATCTTGTCCGAGGCGAACGGCAAGGCGGTCATGATTCACGACCAGGCCGTAAAGGACGCCGACACGTTAAAGGAGATAGCTCGCCAGGACGGCTACAATGATGGTTACGAGTCCGGCATGAAGGAAGCGCGGGCGAAGCTTGCAGAGGGCGAGGAGCGCTTAGAGCGCGAGCGTCAGGACTTGCAGGCGCGTTATGACGACATGCTCTCGCGGATGGAGCCTGAGCTGCTCGACACCATACTGTCCGTGTTCGAGAACGTTTTCCGCATGCAGTTTTCCGCGAAGCGCGAGATGCTGCTCTCGCTGGTCGTGAACGCTATGCGCGGCATACGCGAGACGCGCCAGTACAAGATCCGCGTGAGCGAGTCGGAAGTGGGGTTTTTGCGGGAGCAGAAGGAGCTGCTGCAGGAAAAGGTCGGGGAGGACGTGCAGATAGAGATAGTCATGGATCCCGCGCTGCGCGAGAGCCAGTGCGTGATTGACGCCGATTCCGGCGTGTATGATTGCAGCCTTGACGAGGAGCTGGACAACCTGGTCCGCGACCTGCGGAGCCTTTGTTCCGTCTCCGGATAGCGCAGACAGCTATTGGCTGAAGCCGCCGGCTTAGATTAGCGGCAGATACAGGGACTGAAAATGGATGCTTTGAATCTGGATTTTGGCAAATATTTGCAGGCCGGGGAACGTTTTTATTATCATTGTTATGGAAAAGTGGCAAAGGTTGTCGGCTTGACGGTCGAGTCCATAGGACCGGAGGCAAAGCTGGGCGATCTTTGCCGTATTATCGTGGATCAAAAATCGGGCCGCAGCGTCATGGCGGAGGTCGTGGGATTCCTGGACAACCGCCTCCTGCTCATGCCATACGAGGTCATGGACGGGATCGGCGTGGGCTGCATCGTGGAATGTACCGGGCATCCCCTGACCGTATCGGTGGGGCGCGAGCTGCTGGGCCATACACTGGACGGCCTGGGCCGGCCGACTGATTTCGACGGGGAGATATCGCTGCCCACCCAGTATCCCACGGAGTGCCTGCCTCCGGATCCCATGAAGCGGCGGATCATAGACCAGGTGCTGCCTCTCGGCGTGAAGGCGATCGACGGGCTGCTGACGGTAGGGCGCGGGCAGCGCATCGGCATCTTCGCCGGCTCCGGAGTCGGGAAGAGCACGCTGATGGGCATGGTCGCCCGCAATACCAAGGCCGACATAAACGTAATCGCGCTGATTGGAGAGCGCGGCAGGGAGGTGCGCGAGTTCATCGAGCGCGACCTGGGCGCCGAGGGCATGGCCCGGTCGGTGGTGGTCGTCGCGACCTCCGACAAGCCGGCCCTTATCCGCAAGAAGGCCGCGATGACGGCGACCGCTATCGCGGAGTATTTCCGCGACCAGGGCAGCGACGTCCTGCTGATGATGGACTCGCTCACGCGTTTTTCCATGGCGCAGCGCGAGATAGGCCTGGCGTCCGGCGAGCCGCCTGTGACGCGCGGTTATCCGCCGAGCGTCTACGCCGAGCTGCCGAAGCTGTTAGAGCGCGCCGGGACGAGCGAGAAGGGCTCCATCACCGGGCTGTATACCGTGCTGGTGGACGGCGACGATTTCAACGAGCCTATAACGGACACGGCGCGCGGCATATTGGACGGGCATATCGTGCTTAACCGCAAGCTCGCGCAGAGGAACCACTATCCGGCGATAGACGTTCTGGCGAGCATCTCCCGTGTCATGACCTCCATCGTCTCCGACGAGCAGAAGGAGTACGCGGGCAGGCTGAAAAACGTCATGGCGGTCTACGCCGAGGCGGAGGACCTGATAAACATCGGGGCCTACAAGAGCGGCTCCAACAGCGAGATCGACTACGCCATATCTAAGAACGCGGCCGTCAACGAATATCTGATGCAGAGGACCGACGAGCGGTTCGATTTCGACGAGGAAGTGGAACTGCTAAAAAATATCTTTGAAAAGAAAAATGAAAAATAATTAGCCATGGCGAGATTCATCTACCGGATGCAGAATATCCTGAATATAAAATACAAGATAGAAGAGCAGGAAAAGGCCGCCTTCGCCCAGGCGAACGCCCTGCTGGCCGAGGAGAATGCCAGGCTGCAGGGGCTCATACAGCGCAGGATGGGCTATGAAAAGCGCGCGGCGGAGCTCGCGGTAGGAAAGATAGACGTGGCCGCCATCAATGAGAACAAGCGCGCCATAGACGTGATGAAGTCGCTGATCCGCGACCAGGTCATGCGGGTGCACGCGGCGGAGAAAAATCTGGAGATCGTGCGCAGGCGGCTCAACGACGTCATGGTGGAGCGCAAGTCGCACGAGAGGCTGCGCGAGCGCGCGTTTGACGAATTCAAGGCGCAGCTGGCGGCGGATGAAGCAAAGGAGATCGACCAGCTCGTGAGCTTCACGCATCATAACCGGGAGGAAGGCTAATGGCTGAGGAAAAAGAAGAGAAGGAAGTAAAAAAGTCCAAGGCGGAGCAGATCCAGGAGAAGGCCGCGAAGAAGGCTGAAAAGGCCGCCAAAAAGGAGGAGAAGCGCCGCGAGAAGCTCATAAAGAAAGGCTACGACCCGGACGACCCGGATTTCGAGGACGAGGGCGGCTTCGGCAGCAAGATCGCCGTTTTCCTTGCGACCATCGTCATCATCGCGATCTGGCTGGGCATCCTGGTGCTCATCATAAAATGGGACGTGGGCGGATTCGGCTCCACGGTCATGTACCCCCTGCTGAAGGACGTGCCGTACCTGAACAAGATCCTGCCCGAGGTCGAGACGCCCATCGAGGAGCAGGAATACCCGTACACCACTGTAGCCGAGGCTACCGACAGGATCAAGGAGCTTGAGCGGCAGCTGGCCTCCGCGAATAAAAAGATCGATAAGAAGGACGCCCGCATCAAGGAGCTAAAGCAGCGCCTCTCGAAGCTCTCGGACTACGAGGCGAACGAGGCCGCATTCGAGGAGTTGAAACAAAAATTCGACGAGGAGGTTGTCTTTTCGGACAATGCGCCCGATATATCTGAATATCAGAAGTTTTATGAAGCGATAGATCCCGCGAACGCGCAGGTCATATACCGCCAGGTCCTGGAGCAGCAAAAGCAGGACCAGGAGATGGAAGATTATATCACGACATATTCCACGATGAAGCCTAAAAAGGCGGCGGCGATGTTCGATACCATGATTGCGGACAATTCCGCCCTGGTCGCCGAGATACTGGGCGGCATGGACACGCAGGCGCGGGCGGACATATTGGCAGAGATGTCGGCGGACAACGCCGCGATAATCACCGCTATCCTAGAGCCGTAGGCTCTTTGAGATAGGCCCCGCCGTGGCGGGCGCAATAATAAAAACTAAATACAGAAAGGAGGATGGGAGATGACGCAGGTGGCAAACCTGGGCGGCGTCATGCCGGTCCGGACGGATCCGTCGGCCGCCCCGGGAAAGGGCGGGAAGGACCTGCTAGGAGAGTTTGCCGGCATCATGGACAAGAGCGCGCAGGATTTTCTAAACCAGGATCCTTCGGGCGGTTACACGGCGGATTTCGGCCATGCTGACCTTGTCAAGGGGTCCGTGCGAAACTCGGGCGTCAGGCCGGACAGGCGCCGCGATACCTATGAGCGCATGTCGCAAGCAAAACCCAGGATCAACGAGACGCGGGCGGAGGACGCCGGAAAGGATCCGGCGCTTCCCGAAAAGATGGAGCGGCTCGCCGGACGCGTCGTGGACGCCGTAAAAAAGGCAATGGGCGTATCGGATTCGGAGATGGCCGAGGCCATGGAAGAACTCGGATTAGTCCCGATGGACCTGCTCTCGCAGCCGAATCTGATGATGCTGCTTGAGAGCCTCTCGGGTACCGACTCGCTGGGATTTTTGCTGACGGATGAGAAGATTCAGGCGGCGCTTCTAGACGTGGGGGATCTGATAGCGGACTTCCAGCTGGAGAACGGGCTGAACCGTACGCAGTTTGACGCGCTGTTGGAGGAGCTCTCGGCGCAGATTGACCGTATGACGGACGAGATCAAGGACATGCTAGGCATCGTCGACGGGGCCGAGGCTTATGGCAGCCCCGAGGAGGGCATCGCGATAGACGAGGCGGAGGCCGGGACATACGCGGTATCGCAGCCTGGAGAGGATGGCGCCGTGGACGTCGAAGGACGGTCCGCGCAGGCCGTCGCGGAGAATGCCGCGGAGGAAGAAACAGGGCCGTTCACCAGTATCTTGCGGGACAATGGCTACGCGCAGACGCCGCAGGCATCGGAGTCCATGGAGGCCGGCGAGGAGCAGGAAGGCCCCGCGGCCGGGACGCTGCAGCCCTCTAGTTTACCGGGAGACGCCGGGGAAGACGCGCGGGCGGGCGGAAACGCCCTCGATTCCGGGAGCGGAGGAGAGACGAACCGCTTCTTGAGGCGCGACGCGGCAGAGCCGGAGCAGCCGTTTAGCTTTTTCCGGGATACCGCGGCGCCGGCGGAGCAGATGCAGCCGCAGGCCCCTCAGGCGCTGGAGGCTCCTCAGGCGCAGGGCTATATCGAAATAGAGCATCTCTTAGAACAGCTGGACGGCCTTGCGAGGGCTTTTTCCAACGCGGAGGGCACGAGGCTGGAGATGCAGCTTAATCCCGAGAGCCTGGGACGGCTGGTACTTACCGTGACGGAAAAGCATGGGAACGTGACCGCGCAGATCGCCGCTACCAACGAGCAGGTCAAGGAAGCGCTGCAGTCGCAGATGGTGGAGCTTCGATCGACCCTGCAGCAGCAGGGCATCAAGGTGGAGGCTGTAGAGGTGACAGTCGCGTCCCACGAGTTCGAGCGCAACTTGGACGGCAACGCGGCGGCAAACGGCAATATGCCCGATGGGTCCGACGACGGCGGGCAGCGCGGCGGCAGGCGCAGGATGGACGCGAGGGAGCTTGAGGCGGATGGCCTGGACGGGCTGCCCGGCGATGAGGAGCGGCTCTTGGCGCAGGTGATGCTGGACAACGGCGGCACTGTAGACTACACGGCATAGCCGTCCGGTTCAGAGAGTAATTTAAGTAAGATAAGTAAGATAGAAAGGAGATGTAAAGGCATATGGCTCTATGGCAGAAAGTTGAGAACGGCCAGTTAGTCGACACTTCCGCGAGCGGAACGTCCAGCTCCAAGGAAAAGAAGACTAACGAGATGGACAAGAACGATTTCTTAAACCTGCTGGTGGCGCAGATGAAGTACCAGGATCCGCTGGAACCCCAGTCGAATACCGAGTATGTTACGCAGCTTGCCACGTTCACGCAGGTCGAGTCGCTGGAGAATATGTCGAACACGGTGCGGGGCCAGCAGGCGGAGCAGCTGGTAGGCAAGACGGTCATTATGAGGCCGACGAACCCGCTGACCGGAGAGTCGAGCGACGTTATAGGAGTCGTCGATTATGTGATGATGGAGGGCAGCAACATCTATCTTGCGATAGGCGGCTCGCTCTACAACCTGGACGACCTTTACACGGTGGCGGATACGGAATATATGGACGCGGTCGTGGTGGCGCAGGACTTCGAGGACGCCGTATCGCAGCTGCCGGACGCGGACCATGTGTCGCTGGAGGACGCGGAGATCTTCAAGCAGATCCGCGAGCGTTTCGACAAGCTGAGCGACTACACGAAGAACTATATCGAGGAGAACTGCCCGGATGCCTACGACAAATTCCTGGCTGCGGAGACGGTGCTGGAGGCGCTGCTGGCGCTGCATGACCAGATCGAAGGCGACGGCGAAGGTTCCGGCGAAGGAGAAGGCTCCGGCGAGGGCGAAGGCTCTGGCGAGGGCGAAGGTTCCGGCGAGGGCGAAGGCCAGGTCGAGGGCGAGGGCCAGGTCGAAGGCGAAGGAGATGCCGGCGGCAAGGACGAGGCCGGCGGGGCAGATAAGGCGCCCGACGCTGGCGACGGCGGCAATTAATGCCGCGCATTTAATGAAACAAGTCGGCAAGGAGGCCGCGGCTCCTGCAGAGTGATTGCCTCTGATATAATGCCTCGCGGCAGGGAGTGATAAAATGAATCAAATGGATGGGATTCGAAATGGTTTTCAATCGATCGAGCAGGTGGCGGACGCCTATCTGAAAAAAGATGGCAAGTCCGGCGCGGACGCCGGCATATCCTTCGAGGAGGTGCTGCGCGAGAAACAGCATGCGCTGGATCCGTTAAAGTTCTCAAAGCATGCGGCCAACCGCCTGAGCGACCGCAATATCAGCCTCTCCGACGAGCAGGGCAAGAGGCTCGCGGACGGAGTGGCAAGGGCTGGCGAGAAGGGCATCAACGAATCGCTGGTACTCGTGGACAGCCTGGCATTTATCGTGAACGTCCCGAACAAGACGGTAGTCACGGCGATGGACCGGGATGACGCGGGCGACAATATCTTTACGAACATCGACGGCGCGGTTATAGCATAGACGCTGGACCTCACAGGGAGCGTGCCTCCCCCGAACGACTGAGGGGGAGGGCCATGCCGCCGGTGCCATATGGAAAATGGATTAGAATGGAGGTCATTTCATTATGATGAGATCGCTTTACTCTGCTGTGTCCGGACTAAAGACGCATCAGACCAGGATGGATGTTATCGGTAACAACATCTCCAATGTCAATACCGCCGCGTTCAAGGCTTCGGCGGTGGTTTTCAGTTCTATCATGTATCAGACGCTCTCCGGAGCCTCCGGCGCGAACGCGCAGGCCGGCACCGGCGGAGTCAACCCCAAGCAGATCGGCCTTGGCGTGACCTACGGCTCGACGGCGGCGTCTATCACTAGCCCCGGAGCGGCGGAGACGACTGGCCTCCCGTTCGACCTTAGGATCACGGACAAGAATACCAGCAGCTTTTTCATAGTAAATAACGGTTCGGAGAACGTGTTCACGAAACAGGGCTCGTTCTATGTGGACGGCGCGGGCAATCTCTGCATGAAATCCACCGGTTATACAGTCATGGGCTGGGGCGTGGATCCCGAGACGCAGGACATACGCAAGGATACCGTATCCGCACTGCGCGTCATGTCCCCGGAGAACAGGCAGTCGGAGCCCGAGGCTACGACTAGGGCCAGGTGCACCGGCGTGGTGGACGGCAAGAGCACGCAGATCACGTCCGCTACCGGCTCTGTCATGAACCTGACCGTGTATGACAACCTGGGCTATCCCTATACCGTCCGCTTCGCGATAAAGGCGCAGGACGCGCAGGGCGGCAAGTTCTCCGTGAACCTGACCGACATCATCGACTCGAACGGCAAGTCAGTGCTGACGTCCGACATCCAGCTGAGCGACATCTTCGGGCCTGGCACCGGCAGCAGCGCGCAGGGCAGCAATATCGTCATCACTGATAACTATACGTTCAGTACAGGGAAGAGCAAGGACGACATAAGCCGCGCAATCCAGAAGTCCGCGGCGGATGCAGTTGAAGGTACCCAGGATGATCCGTCGTATACGTATTACATCGATGCCGCCGACCTGAACGCGAAGCTGGGGCTGACCGGCAGCAAGATGCTGCCGGAAGGATACAGGCTGAGGTTTGTTTCTACGCATATAAATTTTGAAGAAGTAAAGACAGACTTGCTTGATACAGCTAATACTAAGGTCTATATTGAGGACGCGGCAGGCAACGTTGTAGCACAAGGTACGGCGCAACAGATTAACTCATCTCCAGGTAATGATGCAGACCAGTATCCGAGCGAAGGCAGCGTCCAATCCGGCGTGAAGTGGACGTTCGTGGACGGCACAATGGATGCTGCTGGTAATTTTACTGCAGATCCTGATGGAGGTCAAACATACAACCTTACTTTGGAGACCACGCTAGATGACTATACCAGCCTTGGGACTACCGTGACCAGTACCACCGGCATAACCGGGTATCGTTTCAACGTAGATGATATCAGGGATCTGCTGGGTCTGGATGAAACAACATATCCCGATGGATCCGTGCTGTATTATTGGCCTACATTTACAAATGGCATGGAAATTACGGTTTCCGATCCGGCGAGTGGCGATATCAAATTTGATAGCATGGTGTCCGTTGGAAGCGGAGCGACGGTTGGCGCGGTTCCCTTCCCCATAAAGTATTCCGGCCCCGAGGAGCTGCTGCAGGAGTTTTCCTATACTATCATCACCGGTTCTAACCTGGCGCGCGCTACCGATGAGACCGGCCAGATATTCACCGAGGAGCCCCCGAGCGACGCGGAGGTCCGCTACAATATGTTCAGCGGCAGCTACAAGATAGTGACCCCGACCAAGGACGGCTTCTCGCTGCAGTTCAACACGGTGGATGGCACGCTCACCAGCGTAGGCGGCGGCAACAATATGTCGCAGACCCTGAACCTTTCCAAATTGGCGGCCGCCGGCCTGGACGGGCTAAAGGACGTCACGATTGACTTTTCGGCGCTGCTGAACTATAACAACAACGGTTCCACCACGGCGGCGATGTCGGGCGGCGATATCGACCTCATCGGCAAGGGCAAGAAGCTGGGTACCATGAACGGCCTGGCAGTCGACCAGAGCGGCAAGATATATGCCTCGTATGACAACGGCGACACAGTCCTGCTGGGGCAGATCGCGGTCGCCCAGTTCGCGAACGCGTCCGGCCTGGAGGCGACCGGGGACGACTGCTACCGCACGACGCTGAACTCCGGCGAGTTCGATGGCATCGGCGTCGAGATCGACGCGGACGGCAGTTCCATCACGAGCGGCGAGCTGGAGATGTCCAACGTTGACCTGGCGGGAGAGTTCACGTCGATGATTACCACCCAGCGCGGCTTCCAGGCGAACTCCCGCGTGATCACCACCTCGGACTCCATGCTCGAGGAGCTGATAAACCTGAAGAGGTAGTGCTGTTTTCTAGCGCGCCTTGCATAGTTTTATATCTTTTTTATGCGCACAACCGGCGGCGGCCTGGCACGTAAGTGCCATGCCGCCGCCGGTTTTCATCCAGCAGCTCCCGCTCCCTCTTGTCCGTCACCGTGCTCCTGTATATGAACGCGTCGCGTATCTTTGGCTTCGGTACGCTGTCGGAGATGATGTCGCTCCGGCTGCTATAGATACGACAGTGCTTCCTTCTCGGACAGGTGGTAGTCCTCCATCAGCACTGCCCTGATGTCGTCGTCCCCCACATGGAAGCGGCGCATGTTCTTAACCAATAGCTTTATGTCGCCGATCGTCGTTTCGCGTTCCACGCGCTGCGTCGTTTCGCGTTCCACGCGCTGCGTCGTTTCGCGTTCCACGCGCTGCGTCGTTTCGCGCTCCACGCGCTGCGTCGTTTCGCGCTCCACGCGCCGCGTCGTTTCTAGTTCCACGCGCCGCACCTCTGTCGCCAGACGCTGGTCCGCCTCGCGCTCCACTTGCC
>CAYVFF010000002.1:77450-122441 GCA_964450965.1 uncultured Eubacterium sp.
CACATGAAGCCCTCGTGCCATTGGACCGGCCTTTCGCCCCGGCTGGCCGCCTCTAGATGATCCACCCGTGCCATCCTCCCGAACATGCCTGTTACGTTACAAAATGCCTGTTATGCCGCATGAATTCTGCTACTAGGAATATTATAAGCCGTAGCGGACTCCTTGTAAAGTGGGACGGCTTACTTATCCGAATGGCGTCACGCCGGATTAGTAAAGGGTGGATTCCGCCCGGGACTGGAATTTTGTATTGCAAATAACAAACTCTGTACTTTTTTCACAAAAAATTGTAGACAAAAAAGGACAAATCATTTAGTATGTCTAATGAGGGTGTTTTTGTACCGTGGCGTACAGACATATATTGTAGTGGGGAGTAGGTGAATAAATCTTGGATATAGCGTCTTTGCTCGGCATAGTATTAGGTTTTGCGATGGTCATATTCGGCATCGTGACCGGAGAGGGCGGGTTCTCCCTGCTGGGGAACTTCATCGACCTGCCGTCGGTTATCATCACCATAGGCGGTTCGCTGACCGGCGTCATAGCGGCCAACAAGCTCTCATCCATCGCCAGCGGGTTCAAAGGCATCGCCCTTAGCATGAAGGAGCCGGGGTATGACCCGGCGGCGATGATCACGAACATCATCAACCTTTCCAACGTGGCCCGCAAGGAGGGCCTGCTGGCGCTCGAGGAGGCAGCGTCGGATATAGAGGACGATTTCTTGAAAAAGGGCATCATGCTCGTCGTCGACGGCACGGATCCGGAGCTGGTGCGCGGCATATTGGAGACCGACCTGTCATGCACCGAGGACCGCCACAAGTCCGTCATCGCTTTCTGGGAGAAATGGGCGGAGCTGGGCCCGGCGTGGGGCATGATTGGCACGCTGATCGGACTGGTCAACATGTTAAAGGATCTGAACGACCCGTCGTCCATCGGGCCTAACATGGCCGTGGCGCTGCTGACCACGCTCTATGGCTCGCTTATCGCGAACTGGCTGTGCAATCCTACCGCGAGCAAGCTGAAGGTGAATAACGACAACGAAATCATCATAAAGCAGATTATAGTGGAGGGTCTGCTGTCCATACAGGCCGGCGAGAACCCCCACGTAATCGAAGAAAAATTGAAGACATTCATCAATCCCAAGGATCGCGAGAGCCTGGGTTCCGAGGCGGCAGCTGCTGCCGGCGGCGGAGGTGAAGAATAGTGGCTAGGAAGAGAAAGGAAGACGCGCCAAAGGGTTCTCCCGCGTGGATGTCGACTTTTTCCGACCTGATGAATCTGCTGCTGTGCTTTTTCGTCCTGCTTTTCTCGATGTCCACGGTCGACGCGCAGAAATTCGAGCTGGTGATAGCGTCGCTCCAGTCGCACTTCAGCATTCTGCAGGGCGGCGGCTCTTCAATCGGCGATGGCGAGATGGTCAATTCGGGCATCAACCAGCTCCAGTATTATGACACGTTCTACAATCCGGACGCGAACAGCTCCGGCAGCGGGGAGTTCGAGCACGAGGGACAGAATACCAACGAGGACGAGAGCGTGGTGGAGAAGGGCGACCCCGGGCAGAATCCCGGCCAGACCGGCGAGGAGTCCGGCCCGGAGGAGCAGACCGGCGAGTCCAGCCCGGCCGGAGTGACCTCCGAGCTGACCGACGAGGAGCTGAAAGAAGAGTATATGGCCAAGGAGCTGGAGGAATCCGAGGAGATGGCCGAGGAGATGGAGGAAGAGACCGCGCTTCTCGGCATCCAGAACCAGGTCGAGGTATCGTTCAACGAGCAGTATACGATGATCACGCTCAGCGGCGCGATGCTCTTCGATACCGGTTCCGAGGTGATAAAGGACGATGCCCTGCCGCTAATCGACAAGGTTGGCAGGATCCTGCAGCATTATACGGACAACATCATCGAGGTGGAGGGGCATACCGACAACGTGCCTATCCACAACTCGCGCTTTGAGGACAACAACGTCCTGTCCATGTACCGTGCCCTGTCGGTGGCGGACTATCTGCGCCAGACCACCGGGCTTGAGCCGGCGCACATAAAGTCGTCCGGGCGCGGCGACTACGTCCCGATAGCGGACAATTCCACCGCCGAGGGACGCGCGCTGAACCGCCGGGTCGTGATAAAAATATATAATACGTATAACTCCTGACGGCATCCGCGCGGGAGAAAAGAAAGGTTGAAAGAGGGCGAAAACAATGAAGAAAAATCTGATGTCGGTACTTATCCTGGCGCTTCTCGCCGTGAACCTTGTCCTGACGGCAATCACGATGATCAGCATCGTGCCGTCCGCCAAGCAGTGCAACGCGCTGATTACCGAGATATCCACGGCTTTGGATCTGGAGCTCGCCAGCGGCAGGAACGCCAACCTGTCGAACGTGCCGATCGAGAACCTGGTGCCTTATTCCCTGCCCGATTCGCTGACGGTCAATCTGCGTAACAGCGAGGACGGCAGCGAGCATTACGCGATACTGTCGGTCGTCCTCTCCATGGACAATACGAGCGAGGACTATGGGACGCTTGGTTCCGCCGACACCGGGATACCGGCCGGCACTTACGACTCCAATATAAAGAGCATCGTGAACGACGTGGTGCGGACATATACATATGAGGAGATCCGCAATAATCCGAAGTCCGCGCAGGACGACATATTGGAGAAGCTGCAGGGCTTTTTTGACACGGACATGATAGTCGACGTCGGATTCCCGACGCTGACCTGCGAATAGTGCGTATAGGTATAGATAGAAAAAGGTGGTGGGATGAATGGGCGACGTGCTGTCCCAGAGCGAGATAGATTCGCTGCTGCAGCAGCTTAGCAGCGGCGAGGTCGACGCGGAGGAAATCAAAGACAATAACGACAAACAGGTTAAAAACTATGATTTTGCCCGCCCGTCTAAATTCTCTAAGGAACATCTGCGCACGCTCGAGATTATATTCGAGCATTACGGCAGGCTGCTGTCAACGAACCTGCCGGTATACCTGAGGAAGAACATCCAGGTCGAGGTCATGAATTCGGAGGCCGTCACCTATTCCGAATTCTCCAACGCGCTCTCGAATCCGGTATTGCTTGGCGTTATAGAGTTCGCGCCGCTGCAGGGCGACATATTGATGGAGCTGGCGTCGTCGCTCGGATATGCCATAGTCGACCGCATGCTGGGAGGCGTCGGCGTGCCGCTCGAGAAGACCAGGGATTTTTCGGAGATAGAGCTTTTGATTATCGAGAGGATAATGGACGTATGCGTCAACTTGCTGCGCGAGCCGTGGGAGAACGTCACGGAGATACATCCCAGGCTGCAGAGGATAGAGACCAACTCGCAGTTCGCCCAGATCATATCCCCGGGAGAGATGATAGCTATCGTCACGATAAACTTAAAAATAGGCGACGCCGAGGGGCTGATGAATATATGCTTGCCATTCATCACGCTGGAATCCGTCATGGACAAACTGAATACGAAGTTCTGGTACTCCAACATGCAGGTCAAGGACGAGGAGACCTACCACGACGTGATCGAGGATCTGATCGAGCACGCCCCCGTGTCTGTCAAGGCGGTGCTTGGCAAGAGCCAGATATCCGTCGCCGATTTCGTCGGCCTGACGCCCGGAGACATCATACGCGTGGATACCAAGGTGGATGAGGAATTGGATGTATACGTCGGGAAAATGAGGAAATTTACCGCTCTGCCGGGTTCTTCCGGCAAGAATTACGCCGTGCGCGTGACATCAGTAATCAGGGAGGATGAATAATCAGATGGATGGAGTATTGTCACAGGAGGAGATAAACGCCCTATTGAACAGTCCGGGAGACTCGGACGGCGAGGAGGAAGAGGACATCCTCACTCCGGAGGAAAAGGACGCTATCGGCGAGATCGCGAACATCAGCATGGGTACCGCCGCGACGACGCTTTTTTCCCTGGTCAACCGCAGGGTCGAGATATCGACGCCGGTCGTCGCCAGCGCGACGTGGGAAGACATAGTGGAGAATTACGAGCGGCCGTGCGTATTCATAAGGATTGCGTATACGGTCGGCCTTGACGGGAATAACATCCTGGTATTAAAGGAAAATGACGTCAAGGTCATTACGGATCTGATGATGGGCGGCGACGGAACCAATACGGACGGGGAGCTGGGCGAGCTGCACCTTAGCGCGATCAGCGAGGCCATGAACCAGATGATGGGCAGTTCCGCGACATCGCTCTCTTCGATGCTTAATAAGACGATAGACATCTCGCCCCCGGTGGCGGATCTCATAGATCTGCATGAGACGGTCGACGAGGGAGCGATAGACGAGTTCCTCGCGGGCAGGTTCGTGAAGATTTCTTTCAGGATGGAGATAGGGGACCTGGTCGACAGCGAGATCATGCAGCTGTATCCGGTCTCGTTCGCCAGGGAGATGTGCACGTCTATCGCCCACAACATGGAAAAGGACGCGCAGGAGGCTCAGATCGGGCTGAACGATGCCAGCAAAAAGCAGCCTTCTCCCGCGCAGGCGCCCCAGGCGCCCCCGCAGCCGTCCAGCGGCATGGCCGGCCAGCAGCCGGCGGGCCAGCAGATGGCGAACCAGCAAATGATGAATCCGCAGATGGTGAATCCTATGATGTATCAACAGCCTGTTAACGTGCAGCCCGCGCAGTTCGCCCCGTTTTCCGGGGAGTACGCGACGCAGTTTGCAAAAGAGAATATCGACCTTATCATGGACGTCCCTCTGGAGGTCACGGTGGAACTGGGCAGGACGTCGAAATCCATATCGGAGATACTCGACTTCGCGCCGGGTACTATTATCGAGCTGAACCGCATCGCCGGCGAGCCGATAGACATACTGGTGAACGGCAAATACGTGGCGAAGGGCGAGGTGGTCGTCATCGAGGAGAGTTTCGGCGTCAGGATCACCGAAATCGTGAAATAGCGTCATGGCATTGTTAGCGACTGGTTTTATGGACAGCGCGATCGAGCTGGTCACCGTGCTATTGATCTTCGTATTCGTGCTGGCGCTCACGTATTTCGTGACGCGCTGGATTGCGGGATATCAGCGCACGATGACCTCCAAGGGCAATCTCTCCCTGGTCGAGTCCATCAGGATCTCCAACAACCAGTTCATCCATATCGTCCGCGCCGGTAAGGACAGGTATCTCGTTATCGGCGTCGGCAAGGAGGGGATGACGCTGCTCGCGGACCTGACCGGCGATGAATTGCGCGAGCCTTTGCAGGAGACTGGTCGCGCGCCTGCCGGAAAGAGCTTTTCGGACATTCTGGAGGGTTTTAAGAAAAAGAATGAAAAAAAAGGCGATTAAATGTTATATAGCGTTCTCTTTCCTGATCGCCGTAGTGGTGTTTCTATTTGCACTTTTTGTGACGGTCCGTCCGGCATACGCGTCCAGCGCGCCCGGCCTGGATCGTCCGTCCATGTCGCAGGACGGCGAGCAGTCCGACGCCATGGACGACGCGGTCAACGGCTTTTCGATTATATACAATAACGAGGAAGGGACGATGTCGGCTACCATCCGCATCGTGCTGATCCTTACCATCCTCTCGCTCGCGCCATCGATTCTCATAATGCTGACGAGCTTCACGAGGATCATAGTCGTGCTGCATTTCCTGAGGACCGCGCTTGGCACGCAGACGTCGCCGCCGAACCAGGTCCTGGTCGGGCTGGCGCTGTTTTTGACTTTTATGATTATGTCCCCGGTCTTTACAGAGATCAACGAGACCGCGTTAAAGCCGCTGGATGCCGGGGAGATCACGCAGGAGCAGGCCATGGAGGCCGCCGTGAAGCCGTTGCGCGACTTCATGTACCAGCACACGGAGCGCAAGGATGTCGACCTGTTCTGCGACATCGCCAATGTGACATACGAGACGAACGATGATATCCCTACCAGCGTGCTGATTCCCAGCTTTATCATCAGCGAGCTGCGCAGCGCGTTTATCATCGGATTTTTTATTTACATACCGTTTATAGTTATAGACATGGTGGTATCGTCGATACTGATGTCGATGGGCATGATGATGCTGCCGCCCACTACCATCTCGATGCCGTTCAAGATACTGCTTTTCGTGCTTGCGGACGGGTGGAACCTGGTGATCGGCGAATTGGTCAAGACGTTTTATTAGGCGGGAGGGGATTAGCATATGTTATCCGAGGGCATCATATTAGACGTGGCCAGGGAGGCTTTCGTTACGATCGTGCTGACGTCCGCGCCGGTGCTTATCGTCTCGCTCGTCGTCGGGCTGGTGGTCAGCATCTTCCAGACCGTGACTTCCATACAGGAGCAGACCCTGACGTTCGTGCCGAAGATTATCGCCGTTTTCCTGACGATGATGATGATGGGCGGATGGATGCTGGACAATATGGTGGAATTTATGACGGAGCTATGGAATAACTTCAGCTTGTACATAGGATGATTGAATATAGCTTTTCACTATTGTCATTAGAATATTACCTACTGGTCCTGGTGCGCATCGCCAGCTTTGTCGCGGTGGCGCCTTTTTTTGGACTCAGCAGCGTCCCCGCCCGCGTGAAAGCGGGCTTTTCCGCCGTTTTGGCATTGCTCATATTCCAGACGGCTCCCGGCAGCGTGGAATACGGCGGAGTGATGGGATATGCCGTTATCGTCATAAAGGAGGCCTTGACCGGGCTGATGCTCGGCATGACCGCGAATGCCTGCACGTACATCATAGGTTTCGCGGGGCACCTCATAGACATGCAGATAGGCCTGTCTATGGCGCAGGAATATAACCCGCTGACGAGGACCCAGGACAGCATCACGGGAAACCTGTATTATTATTCGATAATGCTGCTGCTGCTCATATCCGACCTCTACCATTACATTATCCGGGCGGTGGCGGATTCCTTCGAGCTGATACCGGTGAACGGGCAGTTTTTCCAGTGGTCCTACCTGAAGGACAGCTTCGTGAAGCTGATCGCGGATATGTTCATGCTGGGGTTCAGGATCATGCTGCCGGTGTTCGCCTGCTGTATGGTCATGAACTGCGTGCTCGGCATCATGGCGAAGCTCGCGCCGCAGATGAATATGTTTTCCGTCGGCATCCAGCTGAAAATATTCGCGGGTTATGCCGTGCTGGTCGCTACGGTCGTGCTGCTGCCCCGCGCGGCGGAGCTCATAAGCGGGGAGATCAGGCTGATGCTGGGTACCGTCGTAAAGGGGTTGTATAATGGCGGGTGAATGTGGTATGCTATTAGATTATAACCTTCAGTTTTTCGCGAAGGACGGGCCGGGCGGCGAGAAGACCGAGCCCGCGACCGCGAAAAAGCTCTCGGACGCGAGGAGCGAGGGCCAGGTCTGCAAGAGCAGGGAGCTGGAGCAGGCTGCCACGCTGGTGGCGCTTTTCCTGCTGCTGCGGATGTTCGTCGGCAGCATGGGCAGCGGTTTTATAGAGGTTTTTTACGACGTTTACCGCAAGATTCCGGAGACGGTGTCCGCCGCGGGAGAGATTAGCTCTGTCGACGCGATGTCGTATTTCCAGCATGTGATTATCGCTAGCGTGAAGCTGGTGTGGCCTTTTTTCCTGGCAGGAGTCCTTATAGCGTTTCTGGTCAACGTCGTCCAGGTCAAGTGGAGGGTCACGACCAAGCCGCTGCGTCCGAAATTCAGCAAGCTCAACCCGATGAACGGGTTCAAGCGGATCTTCTCGGCGAACTCGCTCTTCGAGCTGCTTAAGTCCATCGTGAAGGTCGTGCTCATCGCTGTCATCGCCTTCACGACGGTCAGGTCGCATGTGAACGAGATCTTCCTGATGCTGAACCTCACGCTGCAGCAGGCTATCGCGGAAATCGGGACGCTCGTCATAGACGTGGGGTGGCGCATCGCGCTCGTCTATTGCGTGGTCGGCGTCGTTGATTATGTCTACCAAAGGCATAAGTTCAACGAGGACATGAAGATGACCAAGCAGGAAGTCAAGGACGAGATGAAGAACACCGAGGGAGACCCGGTAATCAAGGGCAAGCAGCGCCAGCGCATGCAGGAGGCGTCGCGCAGGCGCATGATGCAGGACGTGCCGAAAGCGGACGTCGTCATCACGAACCCGACGCATTACGCGGTAGCATTAAAGTACGACGCCGGCATGGGACAGGCGCCTGTATTGCTCGCGAAGGGCGCGGACCTCGTCGCGCAGCGCATAAAGGAGATCGCCCGCGAGAACCACGTCGAGATCGTGGAAGACAAGCCGCTGGCGCGGATGATTTACACCAACGTCGAGATAGGCCGCGAGATCCCGCCGGAGCTCTACCAGGCGGTGGCGGAGATCCTGGCGGCGGTATACCGGGCGCAGAACCGGCTGTAAGTATTTCGTTTGGAAGGAGAGGATGTCATGGGCAGCTTGATAGCGAAGCGCGGGGCGGACGTAGGGGTCGCGATGTACCTTTTGGCCGCGATCGTCTTTTTCATCGTGCCGATTCCGTCGTTCTTGCTGGACGTCCTCCTTATACTGAATATATCTATGGCTCTCGTTATATTGTTCAACTGCCTGTTCGTCAAGGAAGTGCTGGACATGTCTTTCTTCCCGACGCTGCTGCTTTTGACGACGATATTCCGCATATCTCTGAACGTGTCGTCTACGCGCCTCATATTGAACACCGGCGACCCCGGGAACGTCGTCACCACGTTCGGCAATTTCGTCGGCGGCGGCGACTTGGTCATAGGCACGATAATATTCATAATACTCATCATCGTGCAATTCGTGGTCATAAACAAAGGTTCGGAGCGCGTCTCCGAGGTTACCGCCCGCTTTACGCTGGACGCTATGCCAGGCAAGCAGATGGCGATAGACGCGGACCTGAATACCGGCGCCATCACGGACGAGGAGGCCAAGGCGCGCCGTGAGAAGATACAGATGGAGAGCAGCTTCTTTGGCTCCATGGACGGCGCGACGAAGTATGTCAAGGGGGACGCTGCCGCGGGCCTCATCATCACATTCGTAAACATCATCGGCGGCACCATCATGGGCATGACGCGACAGGGACTGGATTTCGCGTCGGCCCTGCAGCAGTATGGCATACTCACCATAGGCGACGGCCTTTGCTCGCAGATACCTTCGCTCGCGATCTCCCTGGCGACCGGCATACTGGTCACGAAGGCATCGAAGGAGGCCGATTTCGGCCAGGTCCTGGTCGGGCAGCTCTTCGGCATCCCCAAGGTATTGGTGATGGTGGGCGGCACGCTGTGCTTCCTTGGCATATTCACGCCGCTGAATATCCTGCTGTGTTGCGGCATAGGCGCGATATTCATCATCGCCGGCGTCAACATGAGCAAGAACATCGGCGTGGAGCGCATAGAGGAGGAGGCCGGAGCCGCCGAGACCGAGGCGGAGGAGATACGCAAGCCCGAAAACGTGGTATCGCTCCTCTCGGTGGATCCGATAGAGCTGGAGTTCGGCTACGGCATTATCCCTCTGGCTGACGTGAACCAGGGGGGCGACCTCCTGGACCGCGTGGTCATGATCCGCCGCCAGGTGGCGCTGGAGCTCGGCACCGTGGTGCCCATCATACGCCTGAGGGATAACATACAGCTGAACCCGAACCAGTATATCATAAAGATAAAGGGCATCCAGGTAACGGAGGGCGAGATACTCTTCGACCATTATATGGCGATGAATCCGGGATACGTCGAGGAGGAGATTACCGGCATACCGACCTTCGAGCCCTCGTTCCACCTGCCGGCCATCTGGATCACGGAGAGCCAGAGGGAGCGGGCGGAGAGCCTGGGGTATACTGTCGTGGATCCGCCGTCTATCATAGCGACGCACCTCACCGAGGTGATCCGCAGCCATATCGCGGAGCTGCTCACGCGCCAGGACGTGCAGAACCTTATCGACAACATAAAGGAGACCAACCCGGTCCTTGTGGACGAGCTGGTGCCAAAGCTGCTTAGCATAGGCGAGATCCAGAAGGTACTGCAGAACCTGCTCGCCGAGGGCATCTCCATCCGGGATCTCCTCACGATATTCGAGACATTGGCGGACCACGCGACGAGCACGAGGGATACGGACGTGCTGACGGAGTACGTGCGCCAGAGCTTGAAGCGCGCGATTTCCGTCAAGTATTTCCCCCCGAACGAGGAGACGAGCGTCGTGACGCTGGATCCGAAGATAGAGCAGGAGATCATGGGCGCGGTCAAGCAGACGGAGCAGGGCGCGTACCTGGCACTCGATCCGGAGAGGACCCGCGCCATCATAGACGCGACCGAGGCGGAGGTGGAAAAGCTGGAAAACCTCGGGAAGAACGCGATCGTCGTCACCTCGCCGATCGTGCGCATGTATTTCAAGAAATTGACCGAAGAATACTTGAAGGATTTGATCGTCGTGTCATATAATGAGATTGAATCCAACGTGGAGCTGCAATCAGTCGGGATGGTGACGGCATAAGATGACGATCAATAAATATCAGGGGAAAACCGAAGAGGAAGCGTTAGAGAAGGCCAAAAGCGAGATGGGCCAGGGGCTGGTCATAATGAACGTCAGGGTGGTGAAGCCTGGAGGGCTTTTCCGCTTTTTCAAGACGCCGTACTACGAGCTGACGGCCGCTATCGAGGACAAGGACGAGCCGGCGCCGCCGCAGCCGGCCGCAAGGCGCGGGATCGATCTCGCGGCGGACGAGCCGCTCGATCCGTCGAGCCTCTCGCAGATTCCGCCAGATAGCGGGGACGGCGCCTGGGAGAGGAGCGTGCTGGGCGCGGCGGCCCCGATATCGGAGGCCGCCCGGGAGGTCGGAAATATATTGAGCGCCCATGCCGCCAGGGATAATAAGGATAATGAAAAGGTGGAAAAAGAAAAAGAACCGGCGAATGATTCCGACATGATAGAGGAGCGACTGGAGAACCTGCAGCAGTTCCTGGAGAAGAAGCTGACCGAGGACGTGGCGGACAAGGCGCCCAAGGACATGGATGCCGCAGGCTCTGAGGAGGACGCCGAGGGCGTCCGGATCTTCCAGATGATATACAAGTCGCTGCTGGACAACGAGGTCGACGAGGTCTATATAAACCAGCTGCTGGACGACGTGATGCGCGTCGTGCGAAAGGGTTCGAGCATGGACCTTATCCTGTCGCACGTCTATCAGAAGATGGTGCTCAAATTCGGCAACCCCAGGCTGATCGGTGCGCGCGGCAAAGGCCCGCAGGTCGTTTTTTTCGTGGGTCCGACCGGCGTCGGCAAGACGACTACGATCGCGAAGGTGGCATCCAAATTCAAGGTGGAGCAGGGCAAGAAGGTCGCCTTCCTCACGGCGGACACGTACCGCATAGCTGCCACGGAGCAGCTGCGCACCTACGCGAACATATTGGACGCGCCGCTCTCGGTCGTCTATGCCCCGGAGGAGCTGGCGCCGGCGGTTGACAAGCTCTCCGACCATGACCTGCTGTTCGTGGACACGGCGGGCTTTTCGCACAAGAACGAGGCGCAGCGCGAGGATACCAAAAAGCTACTTCAGGCGGCCGGCCAGTACCAGTCGTGCGTCTATCTCGTGCTCTCGGCGACGACGAAGTACAGGGATCTGAAGGAGATTTGCGACATTTACCACAGCTTATGCGATTATTCGCTGATTTTCACCAAGCTGGACGAGACTGGCGCGCTGGGCAACCTGTTGAACGTCAAGCTATATTCCGGCGCGGATATCTCCTATACGACGAACGGGCAGAACGTGCCGGACGACATCGCGGTGTTCCAGTCGCAGGAAATCGTTAAAAAACTGTTAGGGGGAGACTGATATGGATCAGGCAGCCGGTCTGAGGAATGTCATAAAAATGCATAGCGCCGGCAGTCCCCAGGCCAGGGTCCTCACGGTCACGAGCGGCAAGGGAGGCGTCGGCAAGTCGAACGCCGCGGTAAACCTGGCGGTGCAGTTCTCAAGGCTCGGGAAAAAGGTGATCATATTTGACGCGGACATGGGACTGGCGAACGTGGAGGTCATGTTCGGGGCCTTTCCGAAATACAACCTTAGCGACGTAATCTACCAGGGCATGTCTATGCGCGATATCCTCACCGAAGGGCCTATGGATATCGGGTTCATATCGGGAGGCTCCGGCGTGGCGGGCCTGAACAACCTGGGCCGCGACCAGATCCAGAACGTGGTATCGCGCCTGTCGGAGCTGGACGCGATGGCGGACATCATCATCGTGGACACGGGGGCCGGCATATCGGACAGCGTGATGGAGTTCGTCATAGCTAGCCCCGAGGTGCTGATGATTACCACGTCGGACCCCAGCTCGCTGACGGATTCTTATTCGCTCATAAAAACGCTGCATCGCAGTCCTAATTTCAATTACAGGGACACGGTGATAAACGTCATCGCCAACAAGGTTAAATCCGCCGAGGAGGGGCAGGCGGTATTCGAGAAGCTGAACACCGTGGTGTCCAATTTTTTGAATTGGAACATAAACTACCTGGGGCTGGTGCCGCAGGACCCGCTCATCGAGAAGGCGATACGCCTGCAGCAGGTCGTGTCCATATACGATCCCGATGCCGAATCCTCCCAGGCTTTCGCCAAGATCGCCGAGAGCCTGGTATGCGGCGAGAACAGGTACTATGAGATGCGCGGAGGCTTCTCGCAGATGATACGGAGATTTCTCAGGGGGATTCGATGATGCTGACAGACATACTCCAAGTAGGCAACAAGGTTGACATATGTCCGATCGAGAAGGCGGACGTGCGGCGCGCGGAGGAGGGCAGGGTGCCGATACTCGCGAGCCGCCTGGAGTCGGTGGACGACAACGGCGAGCTGATCATCCAGATGCCGACCGACAAGGGGCGGATATACCTGCTGTCCCTCGGGTCGCGCTACGAGCTGATGTTCTACGCGCGGGGCGGGCTGTACCGGGCGGTCTGCCAGGCCGTAGACAGGTACAAGGAGGGCGGGCTTTTCATGGCGAAGCTCGTGCTCAAGTCCGGGATCAGCAAGTTCCAGCGCCGCGAATACTTCCGCCTGCAGTGCATACTGGGGATGGAGGCCTTCGAGCTCTCCCGCGACGACGCGCTCCGGCTCAACACGGAGCAGCTCGAGGAGCGGCTCAAAGACCCTCTGGAGATCATGACGGAGGAGCAGGCCGTGATAGTGGACATCAGCGGCGGCGGGATAAGGTTCATCACGGAGAGGCAGCATGAGACGGGCGATTATCTAGCCGTCCGCACGCACCTCAAAAACGAGGCCATAGACCAGCCGCTGCTCGTAGTCGTCACGATCGTTAGCTGCCGCAAGGCGGACAACATGAAGGACCGCTATGAGACGCGGGCCGAATTTTTACATCTAGGATCAAAGCTGCGCGAGACGATCGTCAAATATATTTTTGATGAAGACCGTAAAATGGCAAAAAGGATGTAGGTGTGGAAATGAAAAAAAATATTTTGGTTGTAGATGACTCTGCACTCATGAGACGCGTCGTCTGTGATATAATCAATTCGGACAATCGATTCCAGGCGGTCGATACGTGCAACGACGGGCTGCAGGCATACGAGAAGCTGAAAGAGAAAAAATATGACGCCGTCGTCCTGGACGTGAATATGCCCAGGATGGACGGGATCCAGCTGTTGGAACGCCTTAAGGCGGAGCATATAAACGCCACAGTCGTGATGGCCAGCACGCTGACCACCGAGGGTGCGGAGGTCACGCTGCGCGCCATGGAGCTGGGCGCCGTCGATTTCATCACGAAGCCCGAGAACATCATCGAGGCGAAAGGGAAGGAATATAGCGATAACCTGGTGGATATGCTGGCCGCGGTCCTGCACATGGACGACCAGAAGCCTATAAAGCCTCTGCCAAAGCCGGCGCAGCCCGCCGGCCGGCCGAACGCGATGGTCGCGCCGAAGGACGCGGGAGGTCCCAGGAAGCGCGTCCCGGCGCCGGCGAGGTGTACCAACAGGCTCGTCGCCCTGGCCTGCTCCACCGGCGGGCCAAAGGCGCTGCACGAGGTGATACCGAAGCTGAAGGCGGGAATGGACGCGCCGCTGGTCCTGGTGCAGCATATGCCGGTAGGCTTTACCAAGTCGCTGGCCGAGCGGCTGGACAGCGTCAGCGAGGTTCGCGTCAAGGAGGCCGAGGAGGGCGACGTGCTGCAGAAAGGCGTGGTCTACATCGCCCCGGGCGGAAAGCATCTGCAGGTCGTGAGCGGGCCTAACGGCAGCCACAAGGTGCATCTGGACGACTCTCCGGCGATCGGCGGGCTGAAGCCGTGCGCGAATATCATGTACGAATCCCTCGCGTCAAGTCGCTATGACGAGATCGTGTGCGTCGTGCTGACCGGCATGGGGGCCGACGGCACGGCGGGCATAGGCGCTTTGGACCGCTCCAAGCCGATACACGTGATCGCCCAGAATGCGGAGAGCTGCGTCGTCTACGGCATGCCGCGCGCGATAGCGGAGGCCGGCCTAGTCGACGAGGTCGTCCCGCTGGATTCGGTTGCCGGAACGATTATTAGGAAAGTGGGGGTAAAGTGAAATGGATGTAAGTCAATATCTTGAGATTTTTATCGACGAGACCGCCGAGCATATCCAGAGCCTCAGCGACAACATAATGGCTCTGGAGAGCGAGCCGGACAATAAGGACGTGGTGAACGAGATCTTCCGCGCGGCCCACTCCCTTAAGGGCATGGCGGGCACCATGGGATTCAAGCGCATGCAGCACATGACCCATGATATGGAGAACGTGTTCCAGGAGGTCCGCAATGACACGATCAAGGTCGACAGCGAAATGATCGACCTGCTGTTCCAATGCCTGGACGCCATAGAGGGGTATCTCGCCATCATCAAGGAGACGTCGGACGAGGGCACCAACGACAACGAGGCGATCATCCAGAAGCTGAACGGCTTCCTCAAGCGCGCCCAGGGAGGCGGGGACGCCGAGGAGAAGCCCGCCCCCGCGGCGGAGGCGGCTCCCGCGGCCCCTGCGGAGACCGATACCACGCAGGAAAAATACCTTAACATCCATCTGGAGGAGAGCGACAGGTCAAAGCTGGCCGAGGCCATCAAGTCCGGGCAGAAAGTGTACGGCATGACCATATACATCCGCAAGGACTGCCTGCTCAAGGCTGCGCGCGCTTTTCTCGTGTTCAAGGCGGTGGAGGAGTTCGTCGAGATCCTGGTCTACTCCCCCAGCTCGCAGGACATAGAAGATGAGAAGTTCGAGTTTGACTTTAGCATATATTTTACCACCGAGGAGGAGCTCGAAAAAGTAGTGACGGCCGCGAGGACCGTCTCAGAAATCGAGAACGTGGTCGCCGGCGAGATTCCCGAGAGCTTCGTGTCGGACGACGGGGCGGCCGAGGAGGCCCCTGCCCCGGCTCCCGCGCAGGAGGCTCCGGCAGCCCCCGCGCCGGCACAGTCACAGGCTAAGCCGGCGGCCCCCGCTCCCGCGAAGGCCTCGGCGGGAGCCGCCGCTCCCAAAAAGCAGGCCGGCAAGCCGGTGACGAGCCGCACGGTCCGCGTCGACATAGAGAAACTGGATGCCCTGATGAACCAGGTCAGCGAGCTGATTATCGCGAAGAACTCGCTCGTGTCGCTAAGCTCCAGCAGCACTGGCAGCTCTGACAGCCAGACTTTTCAGGAGCAGATAGAGTATCTGGAGCGCATAACGACCGGATTGCACGAGTCCGTCATGAAGGTCAGGATGGTGCCTATAGAGAGCGTCGTGAACAAGTTTCCGCGCATGATTCGCGACCTGTCCAGGAATCTGAACAAGAAGATGGAGCTGGTCATGTCCGGCGAGGAGACGGAGCTGGACCGTACCGTCGTAGACCAGATCGGCGACCCGCTGCAGCATCTCCTGCGCAACTCGGCCGACCACGGCCTTGAGAGCGCGGAGCTGCGCAAGGAGCGCGGCAAGCCCGAGGTCGGCACTATCACGCTGAAGGCTTTCCAGGAAGGCAACAATGTCATCATCGAGGTGGGCGACGACGGCAACGGCATCGACACCGAGGCGGTGAAGGCCAAGGCCATAGAGCGCGGCATAGTCTCGCCGGATGTGGCGGAAAACCTGTCGCAGAAGGAGATTATCGACTTCCTTTTCATGCCCAGCTTCTCCATGGCGAAGAAGATAACCGACATCTCAGGGCGCGGAGTCGGCCTTGACGTCGTAAAGAGCAACATAGAGGCATTGGGCGGCGACGTCGAGGTCAAGAGCGTGCTGGGCGAGGGCACGACGTTCACGGTGCGCCTGCCGTTGACGCTGGCGATCATCCAGGCGCTGATGGTCATCATAGGCAATGAGAAGTATGCCATAGCGCTGGGCTCGATAGTCAGCATAGAGGACATCCCGGTCACCGATATCAAATACGTCGAGGCCAAGGAAGTCATCAATATGCGCGGCACGGTCATCCCGATCATACGGCTTAACCAGCTGTTGGACATCGATCCGCCGGAGGTGCCGCCGGAGAGCCTGACGATAGTCATCATCTCCAAGGGCGAGAAGCAGGTGGGGCTGGTGGTCGACGACCTGATGGGCCAGCAGGAGATCGTTATAAAGTCTCTGGGCAGCTTCATCGTCAATTCGTCAAAGATCATCAGCGGGGCCACTATACTGGGAGATGGCGAGGTCGCCCTGATTCTTGACGTGAATACGCTAATGTAAGGGGGAATGGACAGATGGCAGAATATATCGGTATGAACGATGGCGAGGCCACCGAGGAGAAAAAGCAGTATATCGCGGTGAAGATCAGCAGCGAGATCTACGGCATCGACATCAACTACGTCGACACGATAGTGCGCATGCCGAAGATAACGCGCGTGCCCAAGGTACAGAGGTATTTCAAGGGGGTCATAAACCTGCGCGGCGAGATAGTGCCGGTCATGAGCATCCGCCTGAAGATGAATTTCGAGGACGACGTATATACGAACGCCAGCCGCATCATCATCCTGAAGATAGAGGAGAAGGGCAAGCTGGGAGTCATAGTCGACGAGGTCAAGGAAGTCGTGAACCTGGGCAGCGACTCGATAGACAAGCCAAGCCACGACGCGAAGGAGAGCAAGCACTCCTTTATCAATGGCATCGGCAAGAATGGCACCGACCTCATCTCCCTCTTCGACATAAACGCGATGACTGAGGAAAATTAGCGGGGAAAAAGGTATATTTTATGGGTAAATTTTCATTTGACAATGTAAACAGCATGTATTTTGACGTGCTAAAGGAATTGGGTAATATCGGGGCGGGCAACGCGACCACGGCGATAGCCACGATGCTCAACCTGACGATAGACATGAAGGTGCCCAAGGTCGAGCTGATGGCGGTGGAGGACCTGGGCGGCGCGATATGCCCGGAGGAGGAGACGATAGTCGGCATCTTCCTGGAGGTTCAGAACGACATTTCCGGCAGCATGATGTTTCTCATGCGGCTGGATTCGGCAAGGTATCTGGTGGACCGCATGATGAGCGGCATGGGCGGCGGCGATCCCGACGGGGGGTTCACGGAGATGGAGCTGTCCGCGATGAAGGAGATCGGCAATATAATAGCCGGTTCTTACCTGTCCGCGCTCTCCACGTTGACAAACCTGGTCATAACGCCGTCCGTGCCATATATCGCTGTCGACATGGCGGCCGCCATACTTAGCGTGCCGGCGATCCAGTTCGGCCAGTTCGGCGACAACGCGCTGCTTATAGAGACCGAATTCGGAGACGACGTCATGATGGAGGGGTATTTCATCCTGCTCCCGGACGAGGGCTCTTATGACAAGATTCTTACGTCGCTTGGGATTTCGCTTTGACATAAATCATTAACGGGGAAGTCGAAGGTATTATGGGTGTGGTAATAAAGGTGGGGATGGCGGACCTTCAGACCGCGAAGTCGCCGGATATATTGACGACGCTTGGACTGGGATCGTGTATCGGGATCGCGCTGTGGGATCCGGTGACGAAGATCGGCGGGCTGGCTCATATCATGCTGCCGGACAGCACGAAGATCAGGAACAATTCCAATATCGCCAAGTTCGCGGATACCGGCATAACTGAGCTGGTCCGCCAGATGGAAAAGATGGGCGTGCCCCGCAAGAGGCTCGTGGCCAAGATTGCCGGCGGCGCCAGGATGTTCAGCGTCTCCGGGAATACTTCTGTCGGCAATATCGGCGAGAAGAACGCGCTGGCCTCCAAGGAAAAATTGCGTCAGCTGGGCATACCTATAAGGGCCGAGGATACCGGCCTGAATTACGGGCGGACCGTGGAATTGAACTGCGCCAACGGCGATTATGTGATCAAGGCCGTAGGCAAGCCGGTCAGAACGATCTAATCTATTGGGAGGTTTTTTATGAATACTAAGCCGGTGCCCGTGCTCGTCATGCTGGCCGCGGGCTGCGTGTCATGCGTCGTCGGAATCGTCAATCATTTCACCCTGGGTACGTATGTCAGGACGCTGCTCATAGTCATGGTCGGATTCTATCTGGTCGGGTGTATCTTGAAGATCGTCCTGGACAAATGCTTCCGGATCATGCAGGATCCGCTGTCGGATATGGCGGATGCCGGCATGAGCGACGAGCTGATTGAGGATCTCTCGCTCGATGACGACGACATGGATTATATGGATGGCCAGCCTTGAAACCGCGTTGACGCAGAGGGATAGACGATGGCATCATCAAAGGAACAGAAGGAGCAGCTCTGGGAGAGGTACCGCAGGAACAAGACTCCCGAGCTGCGTGAGCAGATTATAATCGAATATGCGCCGCTGGTGAAGCTCGTGGCCGGACGCCTCAATATGTACCTGGGGTATAATGTTGAATTTGAGGATCTGGTCAGCTACGGGATATTCGGGCTCATCGACGCCATCGACAAGTTCGACGTGGAAAAGGATGTAAAATTCGAGACATACGCGTCGCTTCGCATTCGCGGCTCCATCCTCGACCAGATCCGCAAGATGGACTGGATCCCCCGCACGGTGCGCCAGAAGCAGAAAAAGATCGACGAGGCGATAAAATCCGTCGAGGCGCGTACCGGCAGGACGGCGAGCGACGAGGAGGTAGCGGCGGAGCTGGGCCTTAGCGAGGACGAATTGCTAGGCTGGCAGTCGCAGCTCAAGGTCACGAACGTCGTCTCGCTCAACGAATATGTCGAGCAGGGCGCCGAGCCGGTCATGGAGACGCGCGGCAATTCGCATTTTATCCAGCCCGAGGAGCTGATCGAGCAGAACGAGCTAAAAGAGATGCTGCAAAAGGCCATGGGGCAGCTTACCGAAAAGGAATCCAAGGTGATCCTGCTCTATTATTACGAGGAGATGACGCTCAAGGAGATCAGCCGCGTGCTGGGCGTGTCGGAGTCAAGGGTGTCCCAGCTGCATACGAAGGCTCTCTCGAAGATGCAGAAGATTATGGGCAGCTACATGGGGATTCTGACTAAGACGACATGATTTTCTTGGATTTCATGGAAGTGGAGGTGAGTTTATGATACGTCCGGTAGTATTGAACGGCATGGTGCAGAACCAGCAGCCAGTGTCGAATGTCAAGCATAACGAGGACCAAAAGCCGATGCTCCAGCAGGAGCAGGCATTCCAGACCGTCACCAAGCAGGAGCAGGCGGCGTCCAGGCAGGTCGTGAACAAGGACGCTCCGGAGAAAGAGGAGTACCGCTTTGATGCCAGGGAGGGCGGGAAAAACGAGTATCAGGGGGGATCGCGCAAGCGCAAGGGCAAACAGAAGGAAGAAAAGGAAGGCGACGGGCAGGTGATGGTCAAGGGCAGGCCCGGCGGATTCGATATCACGGTCTGAAGGTGAGTGTATTTATAGGTGGATGATATGGCTGCTGTGGAGATAGTGCTTATTTTGGTCGGCGTCGTTTTTTTGCTCGGGAGCTTTTTCGTTACGGAGAAGCTGTCGCCCTCGGAGATATCCCGCGTGTCGGAGCTCAGCGAGGATGAGCTGCGCATCGTGATGGACCGCGAGCTGGGCGTGGCGAGCGCTAAAATCTCCGACATGACCGACCAGGCGGTGGACTTGTCGATGGACAAGGTTTATCGTTCGCTGGAGAAGGATACTAACGAGAAGATCATGGCCATCAGCGAATATTCCGATACGGTGATGGATCAGCTAAAGAAGATGAATAACGAGGTGACGTTCCTCTATAGTATGCTGGGGGACAAGCACCGGGAGCTAAACGAGAGCATAGCCACGCTTGACGGGCTGATCCGGGAATATCAGGAACTCTTGAAGCGGCCCGCGCAGCCGCCGCAGGCGCCGGTCAGGGATGCGCCCGTCCGGAATGCCGCGCCTGTTTTAAGGCAGAGGGCGCGTGTCCTGCCGAGGCCGTCCAATTCCAGGGTTGTGCCGGAATCAGACGGAGGACGCGCGGCGTCGGGCGACGACCAGGCGATGGATTCGAAGGCCCAGGGACTCCGGGAGGCCGTGCCGGTTTCCCACGGCGGCCAGGCCGCGGATGCGGTACCGGCGCAGGCCGGACAGGCTGAACAGATTGGGCGGGTCGGAATAGATGCGCCGGCGGGGGATGTCGATTTCGCCGGGGAGATTACCGGGAGCGATGCTTATCTGCCGTCCGCCGGCGGCCCGGATGATGCCTATGGCGACGACGGCGGCACGGGCGGATATGTCCGCGAGGAGATACTGGAGCGGTACAGGTCGGGAGAGGATCTGCGGTCAATCGCGAGGAATCTCCACCTGGGATATGGCGAGGTGAAATTGACCGTGGAATTATATAAAGGGGTTGGCGGCCAGTGAAATTGAAATATTATCTGCGGGGCATCAGCATCGGCGTCATAGTCGCCACGCTGATCCTTTCGGTCACTTTCTTCATAAACAGGGACGAGCCTATGACCGACGACGAGGTCATAGAGCGGGCGGAGGCGCTCGGCATGGTGATGGCGAACCAGCTTCCGGGAAACGAGACGCTCTCCGAGGCCGGCGAGGACACCGAGCCCGGGGAAGACGCCGGAGACGGGGCAGTGGATGCCGGCGCGGACTCCGGAGGCTCGGGCGTGTCCGGCACGGATCAGTCCGTCGGCACGCCGGATGCCGGCAAGGATATAGACTCGGCAGGCGGCGGAACGAAAAACGGCGCTGATTCCGCGAGCGCCAAGGATAAGGACGATGAGGCTTCCACAAAGGACGGCTCCGATGCCGCGGAGGACGGAGCGGACGCCGCCGGGAGCGGTTCGGATTCCGAAAAAGACAAAGGCGCCGCGAAGGCCGCCGGCAGTACGCCCGCCGAAGGGCCGGCCGCTGCAGGGAAGCCCGCGCAAAAGACAGTGGAGCGCGTGGAGATCTCGATAGCGGGCGGCGAGTTTTCCGACGCCGTTTGCGAGAAGCTCGAAGAGGCCGGCATCATCGAGGATGCCGAGGATTTTAACGAATATCTCGCGCGAAAGAAATATGACGACAAGATTTCCCCCGGCACCTATACATTGGAGAAGGGCGCGGATTACGACGACATTATAAAGGAAATCACGAAAGACGATAACTAATAAGCGCTTGCATTCACGCGGCGCCTGTGTTATATTTAACAATGCTTTTTGTCCGGAGGACTTGTGCTTGCCGGACAAGCGACACTGCACATGGGCGGACCGTGTTCCCGGTGCCGAGAGGTGGGGACATGGCGGGATGCCCGTGGAAGAAAAACCAACGGAGGTAGAAAAATGAGCGTAATCACAATGAAGCAGCTGCTGGAGGCCGGCGTCCATTTCGGACACCAGACGAGGAGATGGAATCCGAAGATGGCTCCCTACATCTACACGGAGCGCAACGGCATCTACATCATCGACCTGCAGAAGACGGTCGGCATGGTGGACGAGGCGTATAACGCGGTGGCGGACATCGCCGCAAACGGCGGCATCATCCTTTTCGTGGGCACGAAGAAACAGGCGCAGGACTCCATACGCGCGGAGGCGGAGCGCTGCGGGATGTTCTATGTAAACGAGAGATGGCTTGGCGGCATGCTGACCAACTTCAAGACCATCCAGAGCCGCATAAAGCGCCTGCGCGACCTTGAGCGCATGGAGCAGGACGGCACTTTCGACGTGCTGCCTAAAAAGGAGGTCATCTCTCTGCGCAAGGAGATGGATAAGCTGGAGAGAAACCTGGGCGGCATCAAGGAGATGAAGAGGCTGCCTGACGCCATATTCGTCGTGGATCCCAAAAAGGAGCATATTTGCGTGCAGGAAGCCCATGCTTTGGGCATACCGCTCATCGGCATCGCCGACACGAACTGCGATCCCGAGGAGCTTGACTATGTGATTCCCGGCAACGACGACGCTATACGCGCGGTAAAGCTGATCGTTTCAAAGATGGCGGACGCCGTCGTGGAGGCGAACCAGGGCGCGGCCGTAGACGGCAGCTACGAGCCGGAATATCCGGCTGAAGAGGCCGCCGAGGCGGAGGCATAAATATCCAGATACCGCCGGCGTTTCCGGAAGGGGGTCGGAGAGTAGAGCCGATACATCCCGGGAGCGGCGAGGATCGAAGCGGATACTGGCAGGATTGCGAGAGCCGCGCAGCAGCGGAGCAATCCGCGGGCTTTCATTCATGGCATTGCATGCGGGGAATGGGGGTTTACTTACGATAATTACGATGGTGAAACGGAGGATTGATAAGGCATGGCTATTACGGCTGCTATGGTAAAGGAACTGCGCGAACAGACAGGCGCGGGCATGATGGATTGCAAGAAGGCATTGAACGAGACCGACGGCGACATGGACGCTGCCGTCGAGTACCTGAGGAAGAACGGACAGGCAAAGGCTGAGAAGAAGGCCGGCCGCATCGCGGCGGAGGGCCTGTGCCTGGTGGCCGTCGGGGACGGCGCTGCGGCGGTCGTCGAGGTCAACTCGGAGACCGATTTCGTGGCGAAAAACGAGATGTTCCGCTCTTTCGTCGAGTCGGTGGCAAAGCAGGCGCTGCAGTCAGACGCGGCGGACATGGACGGCTTCCTGGCGGAGAAATGGATTGAGGACGGCTCTAAGACAGTGTCTGAGGCACTGGTGGAAAAAGTGGCGGTTATCGGCGAGAACCTGAAGATCCGCCGTTTCGAGAAAGTCACGGAGCCGGCCGGCATTGTCGTGACATATGTTCACGGCGGTGGCAGGATCGGCGTTATCGTCGATGCGGAGACTGCCGCTCCCGCTAATGACGAGGTTACGGAGGGCCTGCGCAACATCGCGATGCAGATTGCCGCGCTCTCTCCCAAATATGTGTCACGCGACGAGGTCAGCGAGGATTATATCGCGCATGAGAAGGAGATCCTGCGGGCGCAGATCATGAACGATCCCAAGGAATCCAAGAAGCCGGAAAAGGTGATAAACGGCATCATCGAAGGGCGTGTCAGCAAGGAGCTAAAGGAGATCTGCCTGGTAGACCAGGTTTACGTCAAGGCGGAGGACGGCAAGCAGACCGTCGGCAAATACTTAGAGCAGCTCTCCAAGGCGGCCGGGTCTGATATAAAGATAAAGCGTTTCGTCCGCTTCGAGACCGGCGAGGGCATAGAGAAAAAGACGGAGGATTTTGCCGCCGAGGTGGCCGCGCAGATGGCTGGAAAATAAATACTCGTAGTATTCAAAAGGGCTTCGGGCATTCCGGAGCCCTTTTTCGTGTTAATTTTTTCACAGCGTTTGCCGATATCATATAAGAATCCATAGTTATGTTCGAACGGATTCGGACAATAAATATCACGGAGGATGAGAAGATGGGCATGATGGTAGGCAGCATGGACGCGGCGGCCGCCGCGCAGGCCATGCAGAGCGAGAAGGACAGGGCGAGCGAGAAGTCCAGGTCCTATGGCAAGACGGTCGGCAGCCCGCAGCTTTCGGAAAAAGGCGCGAAATATTATGAGCAGCTGAAGGCGAAATTTTCCGGCTACGACTTTATCCTTGTCAGCGAAGATGAAAAGGAGCATGCGCAGGCAAGGGCCGCCGCGTATGCGAACAAGGACAAGACGGTGGTCCTCATAAACGAGGACAAGATCGAGCGGATGGCCACCGACGCGAATTACCGCAAGCAGTACGAGAACGTCCTGAGCGGCGCCAAGGCGCAGATCGGCAGGCTCGCGGAGCGCATCGGCTCCAGGCAGGACGTCAAGGGATTCGGCATCAAGATAGGCGACAACGGCGCGGCATCTTTCTTTGCGGTCTGCAGCAAGAATGCGTCGGCAAACGCCAAGGCGCAGAAGAAGCGCCTGGAAAAGAAGGCTGCCGAGAAGAAAGAGGCGAAGCGCAAAGAGTCTAAGAAAGCGGCCGAGGAGCGGCTGGATGCCATGCGCGAGAAGCGCCGGGGCGAGGCGGCCGGCTATGAGGACGATTACGATGAATATCTGGATGAGGATGAGGACTATGAGATCCTGACCGGCAGCAGCATCGACGAGCTGATGGACAAGGTCGAGAGATTCCAGTATTCGTACCTGAGCGACAACATCCTGACCGACGAGGAGCGCGCGGTCGGCGGCAACATCGATTTTCGAGGGTAGTTCCATAGAGGGGATTGCGGAAGGCGCGTCCCCTCTTCTTTTTATTCGAAATAATTATCAGACAATAATAGAAATTTTTACAAAAATTCTAACATATTATTTCCCTAAAGTATGTTAAAATGGATATGCGAGCCGGGTGCTGCCTAATCTAGCATGATTCATGCAGGTTCGCGGTTAACGGAGTAGTATTCGACATGGCTAATGCTAATTCACAGTCAAAAGCGCCTGAAGGGCTGCGGGAAAGGCGTGCGCGCAGGCGCCGGATCAATCGGATAAAGACCGGGATTATCATTTTCATCGTCTGCTGGATGGCCGTCTGCATGGCATTGGATATCTTCCTGCTGTTCAGGGTATCTTCCCAGCAGGAGCAGATCGGCATCCTTGCTGAAAAAATGCTGGAATTTTCGCAGGCGTCGGCAAGGAACGGGTCGGAGCCGGAGGACGGTTCCTCTGATGTCGCCCCGTCCGTGGATACTGGCGGAGATTCCGCTGATATTGACGGCGGTTCCCCGGAAGGCGGCGCGGATGCGTCGGAGGCCGGCGAGGATTCCGAGGCGGATGGCGGAGGATCCGCTGCGGGCGGCGCGGATGCCGCGGCGGCCGCAAGGGAGCCCATAGCGGATGTGCGCGATTGCCTGGCGCCTGGCGAAAATACCCGGGCCGAGGGCGACCCCGTGACCGTCTATCTGACGTTTGACGACGGCCCTAGCGAGAATACGCCGGAGATTCTGGACGTTTTGAAGGAGCATGGCGTCAAGGCCACTTTTTTCGTCACGGGCAAGGAAGACGCCCAGCTCGTGCCTTATTACAAGAGGATCGTCGACGAGGGGCATACGCTGGGGATGCATTCCTATTCCCACAGATACAGCGAACTGTACCAGTCGGTCGATTCATTTTCAGCGGATTTTGAAAAGCTTGACGCCTACCTGGAAAATGTCGCGGGGCAGAAGTGCAGATATTACCGCTTCCCGGGCGGCAGTTCCAACCAGATCAGCAATACTGACATGAATGATTTTATAGACTATCTCGGAGCGCAGGGGATGGTATTCTATGACTGGAACGTCGTATGCGGAGATGCGACGTCTCAGATATATACCGCCGATGAGCTGGTGGAGAACGTTATGCGCGACGTGCCGAGGTACAGGTATTCGGTCGTCCTGATGCATGACGCCTCGGAAAAGGACTCTACCGTGGAGGCATTGGATAAGATACTGCAGCGTCTGGAGGAGATGGATGCCGAGATCCTGCCAATCACGGAAGATTCGCCGGTCATCCACCATACTTTGTCATAGATTATTGCGTTGAAAGGTTAGGGAACGGAGGAGAAGGATGGGATTTTTCAAGGATTTCAAAGATGATTTTTCACAGGCGTTGGGAGAGCTGCTTCCGGGCGATGATTATGACGAGGACGAGGAGGTCCAGGTGAACACGCTGGACGGCGAGCTGGACGTGGAGCAGGAATTGTCCAAGCTGGACGGACTGTTGGAACAGGTCGAGCGCAAGGCTGCCGCGAAGGCGGAGACCGGGACCGCGCCGGCGGGAGATGCCGTATATGCCGCGACGCCGGAGGCCGGGGATGCCGCATCGCACGATGTGCCGCAGGGCACGGCGCAAGAGCCGGAGCTGGCATCGGGTTATCCGGAGACGCCGGGCGACGCGCTGCCCGCCTCGGAGGCCGACGGCGCTTTCGACGATGCTGGCGGCGCGGCCCCCGGCGATGTTTCGGAGGGCGGCAGCCAAGACGGCCCATCCTCCGCGGCATCAGCGGCGGACGAGCCCGAATTTTCATTCTCTCCGGCAGACCTGACGGGCGTCACGCCGCGCGAACCTGAGCCTGACGATGGCGGGGGAGCGCCGCCGATAGATGAACAGGCGGCGGAGGGCCGTGAGCAGGCCGACCTGAACGGCGTGGATTTGCTGCAGGCATCGGAGGCATCCGACGGAGGCCGGACCGATGGCGGCGTTACGGAGGTTATGGACGAACCAGGCACAGACAACAATATAACGAAGGAGGATCAAGAAATGGATACGATGAACACGGTGGATGTTGTGGAAGATTCCGCGCCCGCGCCCGAGGCGCCCGCGCAGAATGCCGAGATTACCGATGAGGTATCGCTGATTACCGCGGGTACCAGCATCAGGGGCAACATGGACACGACCGGCTCTATCGAGGTCGAAGGCCGCGTCGAGGGCGACATCAAGTGTAACGGCAAGCTGACGATAGTCGGCGTGGTGAACGGCAATAGCTCTTCATCGGAATTTTTCGCTGATTCCGCCCATGTGGAGGGCGAGGTCGTAAGTTCAGGAACGGTGAAGGTCGGGCTAGGCTCCGTGATTATCGGCAATATTACTGCCACGTCGGCGGTCATCGCCGGCGCCGTAAAGGGCGACATAGACGTGCAGGGACCAGTCGTAGTCGATACGTCGGCTGTCATCATGGGCAACATCAAGTCGCGTTCGGTCCAGATCAATAACGGCGCGGTCATCGAGGGCTTCTGCTCGCAGTGCTACGCGGATGTCGACATGGAGAGCCTTTTTGCGAAAAAATAACCGGAGGTGCACATGAAGCGTATCCTATTGAAGCTGAGCGGGGAGGCGATTGCCGGAGGCAGGGGCTTCGGGTTTGACGAGCCTACGGTCGTGGACGTCGCAAGGCAGGTCAGGCAGGTAGTCGATTCCGGCGTAGAGGTGGGCATAGTGATCGGCGGCGGCAATTTCTGGCGCGGGCGCACCAGCAACACCATCGACAGGACCAAGGCCGACCAGATCGGCATGCTCGCGACCGTCATGAACTGCATCTATGTCTCCGAGATCTTCCGCTCGGAGGGGATGATGACGAACGTCCTCACGCCCTTTGAATGCTCGGGCTTTACCAAGCTCTTTTCCAAGGACAGGGCGAACAAGTATTTCGCCAAGGGCATGGTCGTCTTTTTCGCCGGCGGCACGGGGCATCCGTATTTTTCCACGGACACCGGGACGACGCTTCGAGCCATCGAGATAGACGCGGACGGCATATTTTTGGCAAAGGCGGTAGACGGCGTGTATGACAGCGACCCAAAGGCCAATCCGGACGCGAAAAAATATGACAGGATTTCCATCGAGGAAGTGATCGAGAAGAAGCTCGCCGTGGTGGATATGACGGCGTCGGTCATGTGCATGGAGAACCGGATGCCGATGTACGTATTCGCGCTGAACGAGGAGAACAGCATCGTGAACGCGGTAAGCGGCGATTTTAACGGCACTGTTATCACAGTCTGATTTTCAAGCGGCTTTTCTTGGAAAGGGGGAAAGGATTATTATGGATGAGAGATTGAACGTCTATGAGGACAAGATGAAAAAGACCATGGGCAGCCTATCCGAGGAATTCGGCCAGATCCGCGCCGGGCGCGCCAATCCGCACGTGCTCGACAAGCTGCGCGTGGATTATTACGGCACGCCGTCGCCGATCCAGCAGGTCGCGAACGTCAGCGTGCCCGAACCCCGCATGCTGCTGATCCAGCCCTGGGAGCCGTCCATGGTAAAGGCCATAGAAAAGGCGATCCAGACGTCGGATCTCGGCATCAATCCCACTAACGACGGCAAGGTGATACGCCTCTTGTTCCCGGAGCTGACCGAGGAGCGCCGCAAGGAGCTCGCGAAGGACATCAAGAAAAAGGGCGAGAATGCCAAGGTCGCGATCCGCAACATACGCCGCGACGGCAACGACGCTTTCAAGAAACTCTCAAAGAGCGAAGATATCTCCGAGGATTCCGTCAAGGATCTTGAGGACGGGCTGCAGAAGCTGACCGATAAATATATCGCGAACATCGACAAGTCGGTGGAAGAGAAGACGAAGGAGATTATGACCGTTTAGGAGGAGAGCCGGCAATGGACGTTCCCAACCATATCGCGATCATCATGGACGGAAACGGCAGGTGGGCGAAGCGCAGGGGCCTGCCGCGCAACGCCGGGCACACGGCGGGGGCGAAGAACGTCGAGGACGTGTGCCTCGCCGCGAAAAAGGAGGGCGTTAAATACCTCACGCTCTACGCGTTTTCCACGGAGAACTGGAGCAGGCCGCAGTCGGAGGTGAAGGCTCTCATGGGCCTTCTGGGCGGATATCTGGACAAGGCCGTCAAGACCGCGCATGAGCAGAAGATGCACATCCGGGTGATAGGAGACGTGACCAGGCTGGAGCCGAAGTTCCAGCGCCAGATTGAGGAGGCCGACAGGGTTTCCAGCGTCTATGACGATCTGCATCTGACTATTGCCATCAATTATGGCGCCAGGGATGAGATATTGCGTGCCGTGCGCCGAGTCGCGGCGGATGCCCGGGACGGCAGGCTGGGCGTGGAGGGGCTTACGGAGGAGGCGTTCTGCGCGTATCTCGATACCGCGGGGATTCCGGATCCGGATCTGCTGATCCGCACCAGCGGCGAGCTTCGCATATCGAATTTCCTGCTCTGGCAGCTGGCATACAGCGAGCTATATTTTACCGACGTGCCATGGCCGGATTTTGACGCCGCCGAACTGCACAAAGCCATCGAATCCTACGGGGAACGCGACCGGCGGTATGGCGGGATCAAGGAGGGATGAGCCATGTTCCTGACCAGGTTGATCAGCGGGGCCGTGCTGCTCGCTGCCGCCCTTGTTTTCGTGATAAGCGGCGGGTACGCGCTGCTCGCGGCCTGTCTCGCGCTTTCCCTGATAGGATTGTTCGAGCTATACCGCGTTTTCGGGATCCATCGAAACGCCATTGGATACGCGGGGTATGCCTGTGCCGCCGCATATTATCTGCTGATTCCTGCCGGGGACGCTTTCGGCATAGATTTTGACGGGATATTCCCGTTCGCGCTCGTGGCTGTTTTCGCCATTATCGTCGTGTTCGCCTACCCGAGATACAAGGTTGAGGAGGCGGCGCGTGCATTCTTCGGGGTATATTATGTCGCGGTCCTGTTCTCTTTCCTCTATAAGACCAGGATGCTTCCTGACGGGGCCGTCGTGGTATGGCTGATTTTCCTGTCGTCGTGGGGATGCGACACCTGCGCCTATTGCGTTGGCAAGCTCATCGGGCGGCATAAGATGTCGCCGCTTCTCTCGCCGAAAAAATCCATCGAGGGAGCCGTAGGGGGCGTCATAGGGACGATGCTTCTGACAGTCGGCTATGTCTCCTTTTTCTTGAAGGACGCGGCGCAGATATGGCTCCTGGCATTTATATCCGCCGCCTCCGCATTGCTTTCTATGGTAGGGGACCTGTTCGCGTCCGCCATTAAGCGCAATTATGATATCAAGGACTATGGAAGGCTGATCCCGGGGCATGGCGGCGTGCTGGACAGGTTCGATTCCGTGCTGTTCACGGCTCCGGTGATATATTTTCTCGCTCTCCGCGTCCATTAGCGGCGATGCCCGGCGTATCGCGGATGGGGCTGGCTTCGCGGGTCGCCGATGCTTATGATTTTGGAAGGAAGACGATGAAAAACATAGCGATACTCGGCTCGACTGGATCCATCGGGACGCAGGCTCTTGACATTGTCAGGGCGCAAGGGGATATACGCGTGTCCGCCCTGGCGGCGGGGCATAACGTCGCGCTTCTCGAGCGGCAGATCCGTGAGTTTCGTCCGGGGCTTGCGGCTGTCTGGGAAGAAAAGGACGCTAAGGACCTCAAGGCGAGGCTGGCGGACATGGATATCCGCGTCGCCTGTGGCATGGACGGGCTCGTCGAGGTCGCGACGGCGGAGGATAGCGGGACTTTGCTGAGCGCGATAGTCGGGATGCTGGGCCTGCGGCCGACGATAGCGGCCATCGAGGCGGGCAAGGACATCGCGCTCGCCAATAAGGAGACGCTCGTCACGGCCGGCCATATCATTATGCCACTGGCAAATAGCCGGGGAGCGAGGGTCCTGCCGGTCGACAGCGAACACTCGGCCATATTCCAGGCCATGCAGGCCTCTGGCGGCAATCCGGTTGAAAAAATACTGCTCACGGCATCCGGAGGCCCATTCCGTGGCATGGACCGGGGAGAGCTCTCGCGCGTCACGCCGAGAGACGCGCTGCGCAATCCCAACTGGTCCATGGGCAAAAAGGTCACGGTAGACAGCTCTACGCTCGCCAACAAGGGCCTGGAGGTCATGGAGGCTAGATGGCTCTTTGACGTGGATCCAGACCGGATCGAGGTGGTCGTGCAGCCGCAGAGCGTGATTCATTCGATGGTGCAGTTCGAGGACGGCGGCATTATAGCCCAGCTGGGCACTCCGGACATGCATCTTCCGATTCAGTACGCGCTGTATTATCCGGAACGGCGTCCGCTGGGCGGAAGGCTGGATCTCACGGCGCTCGGGTCCATAACGTTCGAGCGGCCCGACACCGAGGTTTTCCGCTGCCTTGCGCTGGCTTATGAGGCGATACGGCGCGGAGGCAACATGCCGACTGTGTTTAACGCGGCTAACGAGGCCGCCGTGGAGCTTTTCCTGCAGGAAAAAATAGGATTCCTGCAGATCGAGGCATCTATAGAATATGCCATGGGGCGCTGCGCCTACATCGACGCGCCGGACCTGGAGGGCATACTCGCCACCGAGGCGGAGGCGCGCGGCAGGGTCGGCAAATATATTTCCGCGGGCATTGCGGGTCATTGGGTTTAGGAAGCTGGTGTTTTTTTGAATATTATCATAGCGATCGTTTTATTCAGCCTGATCATACTGTTCCACGAGCTGGGGCATTTTATCCTGGCGAAGATAAACGGAGTCCAGGTGAACGAGTTCTGCCTGGGGCTGGGACCCACTATATGCGGATTCCGCAAGGGCGAGACGCTCTATTCGTTGAAACTCCTGCCATTCGGCGGCGCTTGCGTCATGGAGGGCGAGGACGAGGAGAGCGATTCGAGCCGCGCGTTTGGGAATAAGGGCGTCTGGCAGCGTTTTTCCATCGTCTTTGCCGGACCCTTTTTTAATTTTATCATGGCATGGTTCTTTTCAATCATAGTATTGGGAGCCGCGGGCATCGACTTCCCGTCCGTCTACCAGGTCGTGCCTGAATCCCCGGCTGCCGAGGCCGGGATCGAGGCGGGCGACACGATAATAAAGCTGGGAAGGAAACGCATACATTTTTACCGCGAGATCAGCGTCTACACATATTTCCATGCTGGAGACGAGACGATGGTGACATGGGAGCATGACGGCGAACGGCGCACCGCGCTGGTCACGCCGCGCCTGGACGAGGAGAGCGGGCGCTATCTGTTCGGGCTCCAGGGGCTGGCCGCCAGGGAGAAGGCGGGGCCGCTGCAGGTATTGCGGTATAGCTTTTACGAAGTGAAATACTGGATCACGACGACGCTGCAGAGCCTCGGCATGCTTTTCACAGGGCATCTGAGCATGAACGACCTCTCGGGCCCGGTCGGAATAGTCAAGACGATCGGCGATACATACACGCAGAGCCGCGCGGACGGCGTGTTCTACGTGGTCATAAACATGCTGAACATGGCGATCCTGCTATCGGCAAACCTGGGCGTGATGAACCTGCTGCCGCTGCCCGCGCTGGACGGCGGGCGCCTCGTGTTCTTCATCATCGAGGCCATCCGCGGCAAGCGCATGGATCCCAAGAAGGAGGGAATGGTCCATTACGTAGGGCTGATACTGCTGATGGTCCTCATGGTGGTCGTCATGGGAAATGACATAAGGAAACTGTTCATAAAATAGCGCCGCCGTCCCCGGCGCGGCCTCTTCGGGCAAAGGGCAGGCTGTGGGACAGTTGTTGGCCGCATGGCGTTTACGGAGGGAGCATGGAGATAAAAAGGCATGATACCAGGCCGGTCAGGATAGGAGATCGCGTTATAGGCGGAGGGAATCCGATCCTGATACAGTCGATGACGAATACCAGGACGCAGGACGTCGCGGCGACCGTCGCGCAGATCCGCGAATTAGAGGACGCGGGCTGCGATATAATAAGGTGCGCCGTGCCGGACATGGATGCCGCGCGCGCCCTTGCCGGGATTAAGAAAGAGATCCATATCCCGCTGGTGGCGGACATCCATTTCGATTACCGGCTCGCGATCGCGGCCATCGAAAACGGCGCGGACAAGATCCGTATAAATCCCGGAAACATCGGTGATAGCGACAAGCTGCGCGCCGTGGTAGACTGCGCCATGCAGCGGCAGATCCCGATCCGCGTGGGCGTGAACAGCGGATCGCTGGAAAAGCATATATTGGAAAAATATGGCGGCGTCACGGCGGAAGGGCTTGCGGAGAGCGCGTTGGAAAAGGTGCGGCTGATAAACGGCATGGGATATGACAACCTGGTGGTCAGCATCAAATCATCCGACGTGATGATGTGCGTCGACGCCCATGAGATCATCGCGGAGCAGACCGACTGCCCGCTTCACGTCGGCATCACGGAGGCCGGCACGCTCCTGCGCGGAAATATCAAGTCCGCCGTAGGCCTGGCGCTTATACTGGGCAGGGGGATCGGCGACACTGTCCGCGTATCGCTGACGGGCCCTCCCGTCGAGGAGGTAAAATCCGCGAAGCTCATCTTGAAGGCCCTCGGCCTGCGCGGCGGAGGCATAGAGGTCGTCTCCTGCCCGACATGCGGGCGGACGAAGATCGACCTGGCGGGGCTTGCATCCCATGTGGAGACGTTAGTGGAGCGTTATCCCTATGACATAAAGGTGGCGGTGATGGGATGCGCGGTCAACGGCCCGGGGGAGGCAAGGGAGGCGGATCTCGCCATCTGCGGGGGCGACGGCGAGGGGCTTATCATGCGCCGCGGCGAGATCATAAAGAAAGTGCCGGAGGAGGGGCTTTTAGACGCCCTCAGGGACGAGCTGGATAATTACTATGAAAGCCCGGATTGCGAATATGGGTCGGATTGCGAGAGCTGCGTAGCAGCGGAGCAATCCGCGGGCTTTCATTTATGGTGATGTCCCGCTTGCGGGGCATGAGGGTTTGGAGCGAGGCATAAAATGGCGAAGTCGTTTTTTGACGTATTTCCTACGCTGGATCTGTCGTCGGACGTCAGGCTTGCCCTGGATGGGGCGCAGGTGGAAAAGGTCAGCGCCAACCGGGCGCGGAACGTGTACCTGGTCTATCTGAATAGCGGGCGGCTGATCCCTAAGCGCCATATCTTCCAGCTGGAGCGCGACATACGCCAGCAGATCTTCGGCGGCAGGGACCTGGAGGTCAAGATACGCGAACATTACAGCCTTTCCGCGCAATACACCCCGAAAAAGCTGATGGATGCGTATAACGACAGCATCCTTATCGAACTGAAGGAATATTCCGCGCTGCTTTATAGCATCTACCGCTCGGCGGAGAAGGAATTCACCGACGAGGCGCACCTGTGCCTGCGCCTGCCGGACGGCGTGCTCTCTCGCGAGCGTGGAGACGAGCTGCAGGAGATTTTGATCAAGATATTCTGCGACCGCTGCGGCCTTGAGCTCTCGCTTTCGACGAGCTATATGCCCTCGGGGGACGCGCGGCATAAGGAGGAGTCGGATCGGAGGATGCGGCTGGAGGTCCAGGATGTCGTGGGTCATTCTTCTTTAGGGAAAAAGGACGCGGACGATGGCCTGATGATAGCGGACGGCCGCGGGGCTTCGCAAGCTTCCAGGCAGATCCCGCAGGCATCCCAGGCGCCGGCACGGGCGTCGGCAAGGCAGACATCCAGCCCGTCCGTGCGGCAGGCTCGGCATCCGCTAAAGGATCAGAAATCTGAAAATCCCGATTTGCTTTACGGCAGGGATTTTGACGCTGATAGGGCCCGCTCCGGGCAGGAGATGCCGATAAGCGACATCCAGGGCGAGATGGGCGACGTGCTGATCAAGGGCAGGATCATCTCGACCGGCGAGCGAAGGATAGGCGGGGAAAAGACTATTTTTTTCATGACCGTCACTGATTTTACCGACTCGATCGTCGTGAAGCTTTTTGTCAAGGATGAGCAGATGGACGAATTGCGCGGAAAGCTCAAGCAGGGCGTTTTCGTACGCATTAAGGGCGTGGCCGTCCTGGACCGATTCGACCGCGAGGTGGTGATAGGCTCCGTCGCCGGGATAAAAAAGACGGACGATTTCACGCATAAGCGGGCCGACCGCGCGTTAAAAAAGCGCGTCGAGCTGCACTGCCACACGAAGATGAGCGATATGGACGGCGTATCAGACGTGGAGGATATAATAGCGCGGGCGATCGACTTCGGGCATAAGGCCATCGCCATCACCGATCACGGCGCGGTGCAGGCGTTTCCCCCGGCGGCGCATTCCATCCCGAAAGACAGCGACTTCAAGGTCATATACGGCATGGAGGCCTATCTGGTGGACGACGCCAGGACCATAGCGGCCGATTCCCGCGGGCAGAGCCTGGACGGCGATTATGTAGTCTTCGACCTCGAGACGACCGGCCTGTCTCCCGAAAAGGACAGGATAATAGAGATCGGCGCCGTGAAGGTACGCGGCGGCGAGATTGCCGATAGGTTTTCCACTTTCGTGAATCCCGGTATGCCGATTCCGTTCGATGTGGAGCAGCTCACGAATATCCGCGACGATATGGTCGTCGGCGCGCCTCCCATAGAGGACGTGCTGCCGGATTTTTTGGATTTTTGCGAGGGCTGCGCCCTGGTGGCGCACAATGCCGACTTCGACGCCGGATTCATAGGCAGGTATTGCGGGCAGCTGGGGCTCGAATTCTCCTTCACCGTGGTGGACACGGTGGCGATGGCGCGTTTCCTCCTGCCCAAGGCTAATAAATACAAGCTGGACACGCTCGCCAAGGCTCTCGGCGTGCCACTTGGAAGCCACCACAGGGCGGTCGACGACGCGGAGTGTACGGCGCAGATTTTCCTGAAGCTGGCCGCGCGCTGCGCGGAGCGCGATATACATACGTTGGACGAGCTAAACGCGCGGGGCGTGCCGACGCCGGAGACGATAATGAAGATGCCGACGTATCACGCGATTATACTGGCGAAAAACGACGTCGGGCGCGTGAACCTGTACAGGTTGGTCTCGCTCTCGCACCTTAAATATTACCGCAAGCGTCCCCGCATCCCGAAAAGCGAGCTGGAAAAATACCGCGAAGGGCTCCTGCTGGGTTCGGCATGCGAGGCAGGGGAGCTCTACCAGGCCCTGCTGCGGGGAAAGCCCGACCAGGAGCTGGCGCGTATAGCCGGATTCTATGACTATCTGGAGATACAGCCTGTCGGAAACAATGAGTTCATGCTGCGTGACCCTAAGAGCACGGTCAGGTCCGTCGAGGATATACGGGATATGAACCGCCGTATCGTGGACCTGGGGGAAAAGCTGGACAAGCCCGTGGTCGCGACGTGCGACGTTCATTTTCTGAACCCGGAGGACGAGATCTACCGCAGGATCATAATGTCCTGCAAGGGCTTTTCGGACGCTGACGAGCAGGCGCCGCTGTTCCTGCGCACTACAGAGGAGATGCTGGATGAATTCCAGTATCTGGGCAGCGCGAAGGCGGAGGAGATCGTTATAGACAATACCAATATGATCGCGGACATGTGCGAGCGCATCGAGCCGGTGCGTCCGGACAAATGCCCTCCGGTCATAGAGGACTCGGACAGGACGCTCCGCGAGATCTGCTATAGCAGGGCGCACGAGATCTACGGAGATCCTTTGCCGCAGATCGTCGAGGAGCGGCTTGAGCGGGAGCTTGGCTCCATCATAGGGAACGGCTATGCCGTCATGTATATCATCGCGCAGAAGCTGGTGTGGAAGTCCAATGAGGACGGCTATCTCGTGGGATCCCGCGGTTCAGTGGGGTCGTCATTCGTAGCCACCATGGCAGGAATTACGGAGGTTAATCCGCTCTCGCCGCATTATTATTGCAAGAACTGCCATTTTTCCGACTTCGATTCGCCGCAGGTCAGGAAATACGCGGGGCGCGGCGGATGCGACATGCCCGACAGGTATTGCCCGGTCTGCGGCGAGCCGCTTGAAAAAGACGGATTCGACATACCGTTCGAGACTTTCCTGGGATTCAAGGGCGACAAGGAGCCTGATATAGACCTGAATTTTTCCGGCGACTACCAGAGCAAGGCCCATAAATACACGGAGGTCATATTCGGCGCCGGGCAGACGTTCCGCGCGGGGACGATAGGAACGCTCGCCGACAAGACGGCCTACGGCTATGTCAAGCGGTATTTCGAGGACCATGGCATACACAAGAGGGGGTGCGAGATAGACCGGCTCCTGCAGGGATGCGTCGGCGTGCGCCGGACGACGGGCCAGCATCCGGGCGGCATAGTCGTACTGCCGGTAGGCGAGGAGATTTACTCGTTCACGCCGATCCAGCATCCGGCGAACGACATGGATACGGACATCGTGACGACGCATTTTGAATATCATTCCATCGACCACAACCTGCTGAAGCTGGACATACTGGGGCACGATGATCCGACCATGATCCGCCTGCTGGAGGATCTCTCCGGCATAGACGCGAAAAAGATTCCTTTTGACGATGCGAGCGTGATGTCGCTTTTCCAGAATACGGACGCGCTGCAGATCAGTCCGGAGGACATAGGCGGCTGCAGGCTGGGAGCGCTGGGCATACCCGAGTTCGGCACGGACTTTGCGATGGGCATGCTGATAGACACGCAGCCGAAGGAATTTTCCGACCTGGTGCGCATCGCCGGATTGTCCCACGGCACGGACGTATGGCTTGGCAACGCGCAGACGCTTATAAAGGACGGCCGCGCGACCATCTCCACCTGCATATGCACGCGCGACGACATCATGACGTACCTTATAGGCATGGGCATGGACTCCGAGGAGTCGTTCAAGATAATGGAGGCCGTGCGCAAGGGCCAGGTGGCGAATGGCAGGTGTCCCGACTGGGATAAGTGGAAACAGGACATGCTAGACCACGGAGTCCCCGACTGGTATATCTGGTCCTGCGAGAAGATCAAGTATATGTTCCCGAAGGCGCACGCGGCGGCATATGTTATGATGGCGTGGCGCATCGCCTATTGCAAGATATTTTATCCATTAGCGTTTTACGCGGCTTTTTTCTCCATCCGGGCAAAGGCGTTCGATTACGGGATGATGTGCATGGGAAGCGAGCGGCTGAAATATTATATGCAGGACTATGAGCGGCGCAGCGAGGAGGCTGCAAAGGAGAATAAAAAGCTCCAGCAGGTAGAGCAGGATGCCTATCGGGACATGCGTATCGTGCAGGAGATGTATGCCAGGGGCTATGAGTTCATGCCGATCGACATTTACAGGGCAGACGCGCGGTATTTCCAGATCATAGACGGCAGGCTGATGGCGGCGCTCAATACCATAGGCGGAATGGGGGATACTGCGGCGGATGCCGTAGCGGAGGCCGCCAAGGACGGGCCATTCCTCTCCAGGGAGGACTTCAGGGAGCGCACGAAGGTGCCCGCCAAGGTCGTCGATACCATGGTGGAACTGGGATTGTTCGGCAGCCTGCCGGAGTCGAACCAGATCAGCCTTTTCGACCTTGGATGACGGAGCCGGCCATCGTTCGGCATATGATAAACGGAGGGGAATGCATGAAAGATCTACAGGAGATCAGGAAGGAGATAGACTCCATCGATGAAAAAATCGCGGAATTGTACAAGACGCGCATGGATCTCTCCTCGGAGGTGGCCTCGTACAAGATCGCCAGCGGAAAGCGCGTGCTGGACCGCGAGCGTGAGCTTAGCAAGCTATCCGCCCTGGAGTCAATGGCGGATGACGGCTTCATGCGGATTGCCATCCGCGAACTCTTCGAGCAGATTATCTCGACGAGCAGGAAAAAGCAGTACCAGCTGCTGACGGAGAGCGGCAAAGGCCTGGATACCGGCTTTATCGAGATACCGGCGCTGGTAGACGGCGCGCGCGTCGTCTACCAGGGCGTGGAGGGGGCCTACGCGCATCAGGCCTTGGAGGCTTTTTTCGGCGCGGATACGGACTGCTTCCACGTCTGCGCCTGGCGGGACGCCATGGAGGCGATCGGGAGCGGCGAGGCGGATTATGCCGTCCTGCCGTTTGAGAATTCGTCCGCCGGCATAGTCGCGGAAAATTATGACCTTCTTGGGGAATATGGCTTTTACATCGTGGGGGAGCAGACATTGCAGGTCAGACATTGCCTGCTGGGCCTGCCGGGGGCGGGCCTCGAGGGGATTCGCCGCGTTTATTCGCATCCGCAGGCCCTGGCGCAATGCTCCAGATTTCTCGAGTCCCACAGGGAATGGGAGGCCGTGCCGTTCGAAAATACGGCGGTAGCCGCCAGGAAGGTGAGGGACGACGGCGACAAGTCGCAGGCGGCGATTGCCGCCGGCCTTACCGGGAGGCTGTACGGCCTGGACATATTAGCGGAGGGCGTGCAGGACAACAGCACGAACGAGACGCGCTTTATCATCGTATCGAAGAGGAATGAATATCTCTCCGGCGCGAAAAAGATCAGCATCTGCATCCAGCTAAGGCACGAGCCGGGCTCGCTCTACAGGGCTCTGGGACATTTCATATATAACGGGCTGAACATGACTTGCATCGAATCGCGCCCTATACAGGGACGCAACTGGGAGTACCGGTTCTTCATCGATTTCGAGGGCAGCCTGAACGACGCGCCGGTGCAGAACGCCCTGCTCGGCCTGAAGGAGGAGGCGCAGGACCTAAGGATATTCGGCAATTATTGAGCCGCGCGCTTCATGCGGCGGATGGCAACGTGAACATTGGGGAGGTGGGCATATGCGTGGCAATGCGGGCGGAATCTATGCGGCGATATATATCGGCTCCTACGAGGTGAGCCTTAAAGTGTTCGAGATCTCGGAGAAGAAGGGCATCAGCGTGCTTGATCTAGTCAGGGCGCGCGTGGAGCTGGGGAAGGACGCTTTCCACGGCCAGCCGATCGGATACGAGCTGGTGGACGAGATATGCGACCATCTGTCGCGCTTTAAGCAGATAATGAAGGGATATGGCGTCGGAGACTGCGAGGCGTACTCCGGCCCTATTTTGCAGGATGCCGCGAATTCCCTTTTCATATTGGATCAGATCGAGCGGCGGACCGGCATACGCGTAAACCTAGTGGGCAACTCCGAGCATCGGTTTCTCACATACCGGTGCGTCGCGTCCAAACCGGAATTCGAGCGAATGATCCAGGACAGCGCGGCGGTCGTCAACGTGGGCGGCGGCGACCTGCAGATCACGCTCTTTGTAAAGGGCGAGGCTCTCACGACGCAGCATCTCGTGCTGGGGCCCATGCGACTCGCCCAGCTGTTCGACGTGGGCACAGGGGCGCAGCAGCGCAGCCGCCTCATCAAGGAGCTTATAGACAAGGAGATGGAGGTATTCAAGGCGCAGTATTACCAGGATCGCTCGATTAAATACCTGATTCTGACCGGCGACTATATATTGGAGGCCATGCGGCGCATGACCGAAAATCTGGACGAGGCCACCATCGAGGCGGAGAGGTTCGCCGATTATCTAAAGCAGCTTGAAAAAAAAGGGAGCGAGCAGATAGCGGAGGCGCTAAACCTTTCGGATGCGACCGACATCCTGCTGCCGCCGGCGATGATCCTCTACCGGCGTATCGTGGAGACTCTCTCGGCGCGTTACATATGGGTGCCGGGCATAGACATAAGCGACGGCATAGCCTATGATTACGCGCTTCGCCACCGTTATGTGAAGCCGGCGCATGATTTTGACAAGGACGTCCTATCGGCGGCGTATTTCCTTTCGCAGCGCTATATGAGCTATTCGCCGCACATCGACGCGCTTGCCAGGATGAGCGCGCTCATATACGACGCCATGAAAAAGGTGCACGGCTGCGGAAAGCATGAGCGCCTGCTGCTGCTGACGGCGGCGATATTGCACGACTGCGGGAAATACGTGAGCTTCGCGAAAGCGCCGGAATGCGCCTATGACATCATCTTATCGTCCGAGATAATGGGATTGTCGCACCGCGACCGTCTGATAGTGGCGAATATAGTAAAATATAACACTTATCCGCTGGATCCATACGAGGACGTCGAGGGCGAGATGGACAAGGATGCGTACCTGGTCGTGGCGAAGTGCGCGGCGATACTGCGGGTCGCCAACGCCATGGACAGGAGCCACAAGCAGAAATTCAAGGCCGTCCGCGCGGCGCTCAAGGACAAGCAGCTCATCATATCGATACAGACGGCGGACGGCATGCTTCTGGAAAAAACCATGTTCGGAGCCAAGGCGGCGATGTTCGAGCAGGTGTTCAGCATAAAGCCGGTGATAAAAGAGAAAAAAGTATATTCATGAAATGGTGGCAATAATGGAAAAAGACAAAGAAAAAGACAGGGAAAAAACCATCGATTTTGAGAATCCGGAGTATTACGAGAACAGGGAGCTAAGCTGGCTGAAATTCAACCGCCGCGTGCTTGGCGAGGCGCGGGACAAGTCCATACCGCTTTTGGAACGCGCCAAATTCCTGAGCATCACGTCGTCGAACCTGGACGAGTTCTATATGGTGCGCGTGGCGTCCCTCAAGGACATGGTCCACGCGAAATACAAAAAGCCCGACATTGCCGGCATGACGGCCACGCAGCAGCTGGACGCGATAAATGGCGCCACGCGCGAGCTGGTGGAACTGCAATATTCCACCTATAACCGCTCGCTGCAGCCCATGCTGAAGGCAAGGGGGATCTCAATCATAGACAACATGGACGACCTAAGCGACGTGCAGGCGGACGCGGCGCAGAGATATTTCGAGGAGGTCGTATACCCTGTGCTGACCCCGATGGCGGTCGACGCTTCGCGGCCTTTCCCGCTGATTCGCAACAAGTCGCTGAACATCGCGGTCCTGATACAGAAAGAGGACGAGGACCTGTTCGCCACGGTACAGGTGCCGGGGGTATTGCCGCGCCTCGTGCCGCTGCCGGCGGAGGGCGGCGAGTACGCCTTTTTGCTGCTAGAGCAGCTCATCGTCCACAATATAGGCAGGCTCTATGCCAATTACAAGGTCCGCGCGACCACTCCCTACCGCGTCATGCGCGACGCGGATCTGCCGATAGACGAGGACGAGGCCGGAGATCTGCTAAAAGAGATTGAAAAACAGCTTAAAAAGCGCCAGCGGGGCGAGGTCATCCGGCTGGAGGTGGACGACGGGATCGACAAGGAGCTGCTGTCCGTATTGAAGGAGAAGCTCTATACGGCAAGCGAGGACGTATTCAAGATCCCGGGGCCGCTGGACCTGACGTTTTTGATGTCGGTCTATGGCCTGGAGGGCAAGGACGATCTGCGCTACGCGCCATACACGCCTCAGCCGGTGCCGGAGCTTATCGGGGAGGATACGATATTTGACGCGATAAAAAAAGGCGACATACTATTGCACCATCCGTACCAGACATTCCAGCCGGTGGTTGATTTCATCCGGCAGGCCGCGACGGATCCGGACGTGCTGGCGATAAAGCAGACGCTCTACCGCGTGAGCGGCCATTCGCCTATCATAGCCTCCCTCGCGCAGGCGGCGGAGAATGGCAAGCAGGTCACGGTGCTGGTCGAGCTGAAGGCGCGTTTCGACGAGGAGAACAACATCGTCTGGGCGAAAAAGCTGGAGCAGGCGGGATGCCACGTCATCTACGGCCTCATGGGGCTAAAGACGCATTGCAAGATCGCGCTCGTCGTCCGAAAGGAGGACGACGGGATTCGCCGCTACGTGCATCTTGGCACGGGCAATTATAACGATTCGACTGCGAAGCTATACACGGACTGCGGCATTTTCACATGTTCGGAGGCCATAGGCGAGGACGCGACGGCGCTGTTCAATATGCTGTCCGGCTATTCGGAGCCGTTAGGCTGGAACTACCTGACCGTAGCGCCGATATGGCTGCGCAAGCGGTTCCTGCAGCTCATCCGCCGCGAGACCAGGAACGCCCGCGAGGGGAGGGAGGCGAGGATCACGGCGAAGATGAACTCGCTCTGCGACCAGGGCATCATCAGCGCGCTATACGAGGCGTCGGCGGCCGGCGTCCAGATTGACCTGATCGTGCGCGGCATATGCAGCCTGAAGACCGGCATACCCGGAGTCAGCGAGAATATCCGCGTGCGCTCCATCATCGGCAATTTCCTGGAACACAGCCGGATATTCTATTTCCACAACAATGGCAACGAGGAGATATACATGGGCAGCGCGGACTGGATGCCGCGCAACCTGGACCGGCGCGTGGAGCTGCTTTTTCCGGTGCTGGACGATGAGATAAAGAAAAAAGTACGCCATATCCTGCGCCTGGAGCTGGAGGACAATACTAAGGCGCACATCCTGGCAGAGGATGGCAGCTACGTCAAGCAGGACAAGCGCGGGAAGATATTGGTCAACTCGCAGCTGCAGTTCTGCCAGGAGGCCTGGGACGCGCTGCCGGAGGAGGAAAACGCGTTTGGCTCGCGCGTATTCAAGCCGGCGGAGCCGGCCGCCGCGCCCGATGTGGACGCGCTATGAGCCGGATACTTTTTTGCGACCTGGACGGCACGCTGCTGCGGGACGACAAGTCGATATCGGAGGGGAACCGCGAGGCTATAGGGCGCGCCACCGCCGCCGGGAACGCCTTTGTCATCGCCACCGGGCGTCCTTTCGAGAGCGCGTGGCTGGTCGCGGAGTCGCTGGGGCTGATCGGAGAGGGATGCTACATCGTATCATATAATGGGGCGCATGTATATGATTGCCTCCGCGGCAGGGCGCTGCTGGACAGGCGCCTCTCTATGGAGACGGTACGCGAACTGTTCGCGATGGCGGAGGCCGCCGGATTGTACGTGCAGACCTATCAGGACGGGAAGATAATCGCCAGGGCCATGACGCGCGAGCTGGAATTTTACGCCGCGAATACCAACCTTATACCCATGCCCCGGGCTGACGTGCCGGAGTGCCTTGCGGAGCCGCCGACTAAGGCGATAGTCATCGATATGGACAGCCACGAGCGTCTGGAGCGTTTCCGCGCGGAGCATGCAGCCTGGGCGCGGGGCAGGTGCGGCATGGTCTTTTCCAATCCCATGTATCTGGAGGTCATCCCCGAGGGCGCGTCGAAAGAGGCCGGGATAGGTTTCCTGGCGGATTATCTGGGCGTGGCGGCAATTGATACGATAGCCGCCGGAGACGAGCGAAACGACATAGGCATGGTCCGCGCGGCCGGCATAGGCGTCGCCGTGGCAAACGCGATACCGGCCCTCAAGGAGGCCGCTGACTATGTGACGGAATGCGACAACAACGGGGACGCGATAGCGGAGATAATAGATAAGTTCGTGGTGTGAGCCGCGGGTTTGGCATTTATCGCCGAAGGCTTTTGTAAAGGCTGCCGGCAGGCTTTTTTTCGCCGGACGAAAAGGCGGCGAGGTGTCCGTAACAGATGAAAACAATCAGGTTTATAGATTTATTCGCCGGCATCGGCGGGATAAGGAAGGGGTTCGAACTGGCCTGCGGCGCGAGGGGATGCCGCCCGGAGTGCGTCTTTACGTCGGAGATAAAGCCATATGCCGTTGAGGTGCTAAGGCAGAACCATCCGGGCGAAGAGGTGCGGGGCGATATAACGCGGGTCGACGAGGGCGCAATCCCGGATTTTGATTTCCTTCTGGCAGGATTCCCATGTCAGGCTTTTTCCATGGCGGGAAAACGCCTCGGCTTCGCGGACACCAGGGGGACTCTTTTTTTCGATGTGGCGAGGATAATCAAGGCGAAACGCCCCAGGGGGTTCGTGCTGGAAAACGTGGAGGGCCTTGTCACCCACGATGGCGGGAGGACGCTGGAAACTATTTTAAATACGCTGGACGAATTGGGATATTACGTGTCAGCGCGGATCCTTAACGCGAGCGACTTCGGCGTTCCGCAGGACAGAAAGCGGATATATATAGTCGGATCTGACAAGGAAAAGCCCGACCTTGACGGATTTGAAAAATTGCACAATTGCCTCGGGTCAGTCCTGGAGCATGGGCTGGAATGCGAGAAATCCGAGCTTATAGACAGCCTTCTGGAGCATTATCCCATCGATGAGCTGCCGGGAAAGTCTATTAAGGACAAGAGGGGCGGGGCGGACAATATCCACTCGTGGGATCTAGGGATTAAGGGCGAGGTGTCCGTAAAGCAGCGCGAACTGCTGAACAGGATGATGACCGAGAGGAGAAAAAAGAAATGGGCGAAAGAATATGGCATCGACTGGATGGACGGGATGCCCCTCACTATCGGCATGATCAGGACGTTTTATGACGACCCCGACCTGGAGGGGATGCTCGAGGATCTCGTTTCAAAAAAATACCTCGTCATGGAACATCCTAAAAAAAAGCTGCCGGACGGAACCAGGGCGCAGGATGAGGCGCTGCCGCTGGGGTATAACATCGTCGCGGGCAAAATGAGCTTTCAGATAAACAAGATTCTGGATCCGGCGGAATGCGCCCCGACGCTGGTTGCCATGGACATGCAGCGCCTGTACGTCGTCGACGGCCCGGGAATACGCAGGCTGTCATTGCGCGAAGGCTTGCGGCTATTCGGATATCCCGATGATTTCCGCTTTGACGTTTCCGAAGCGGACGGCTACGATCTGCTGGGCAACACGGTCGCGGTGCCGGTCATTTCCGCGGTATCGGGAAGGCTGCTGGATATTTACGAGGGGGAGCTGTCATGAGGCTTACGGCTCGGGAGATTTACGAAAAGCTAATAAACGCCGATCAGATTCTGCAACTTGCGGGGCAGATTAGGTT
>CAYVFF010000003.1:0-121280 GCA_964450965.1 uncultured Eubacterium sp.
ATCATGAAGCAGGTCGAGAATTACAAAAAATACGAAGTCCAGTCCACAACAGGCAGGAGCGCTGATATACATGATTTCCCGGCATCAGGCGCTCTTTTTATGGCAGCGGAGACGCCGGCTGCTTACGGAGCAGAGGACGAACATGATTGATAAAAATAAAGAGAACAGGGCAGCGCAGGAGGAGGAACAGTAATTGAAGAATCGCTTGAAATCGATGCCCGAAAGAGGCTATAATGAAAAAAGCATTACGCTTATATAGGGGAGGGATATGCATATGCCAAGGACAGTGTCTATCGGTACGAGCAGCTTTGAAAAGCTGAGGGTAAACAACGCGTTTTATGTTGACAAGACCGACTTTATCCGCGAATGGTGGGACAATCTGAGCGATGTAACCGCAATCATGCGTCCGCGCCGGTTCGGGAAGACGCTGGCCATGGACATGGCGGAGTGCTTCTTCTCAACGAAATATGCGGGCAGGGGAGACCTGTTTGAAGGACTTTCCATTTGGCAAGAAGAGCGCTTCCGCGCCTTGCAGGGCACGTACCCCGTCCTGTTCCTTAGCTTTGCCGAGGTGAAGGAAAGGACGTTTGAGGGAGCGAGGGGAAATATCTGTTCGCTCATACAAGAACTGTATCTGAAAAACGACTTTCTTCTAGAGGGCAATTTGTTAAAAGAAATAGAAAAGGAGCAATTCGACCGCATTGGCGAGGATATGCCAGATAAGGATGCCGCGAGGTCGCTTCGCAACCTCATGGACTACCTGTCCCGCTATTATGGGAAGAAAGTCATCGTCCTGCTCGACGAGTACGACACCCCTTTGCAGGAAGCCTACGCGAACGGCTTCTGGGAGCAGCTCGTCTCCTTCCTGCGCCCTATTTTTGGCACGACCTTCAAGGGGAATCCCTACCTTGAGCGCGGCCTGATGACCGGCATCACGCGGGTGGCGAAGGAGTCCATCTTCTCGGACCTGAACAATCTTAAAGTTATAACCACGACATCCGAGCAGTACGGCGATTGCTTCGGGTTCACGCAACAGGAGGTGGACGCGGCGCTTGAGGAATTCGGCCTCACAGAGCTGTCGGATGCGGTGAAGAACTGGTACGACGGCTTCACGTTCGGAAATAAGACGGATATCTACAACCCATGGTCCATCACCAACTTCCTTGACGACAGGAAATTGAGAACCTACTGGGCCAACACCAGCAGCAACTCCCTGGTCGGCAGGCTGATCCGCGAGGGAAACAGCGAAGTGAAGATGGATTGCGAGAAGCTCTTGGCGGGGGAGAGCATCCGAAAGCCAATCGACGAGCAGATCGTCTTCTCCCGGCTCGGCTCTGACGATGATGCGCTGTGGAGCTTCCTGCTCGCAAGCGGCTATCTCAGGGTGCTTTCCCCCGAAGACATTGATTTCGCGGATGAAGACCAGCCAATCTACTCTTTGGCGCTGACCAATGGGGAAGTCCGCCGCGTGTTCCGCTCCATGGTCGAGGAATGGTTCCAGAGCTACGGCACATCCTACGCCTATGGGAGGTTCCTGAAGGCATTTTTAAGCGGCAATGTGGAAAGCATGAACTACAACCTGAACCGCGTGACCAACGCCACGTTCAGCTATTTCGACGTGGGAGGGCGGGAGCCGGAACGCTTCTACCACGGGTTCGTGCTGGGGCTGATCGTAAGCCTGGACAAGGACTACTGCATCCGGTCGAACCGCGAGAGCGGGGACGGCAGGTACGATGTGATGCTAGAGCCGAAGGACAGGAAGCACGACGCCATCATCCTCGAACTCAAGACACGCGACGCCAAGGAAGAGAATCTCGAAACAACCGTGAAGAGGGCATTGGAACAGATTGAGGAGAAAGGATACGCCAGGGAGCTATTGGAACGCGGCTTTGCGGAGGGACAGATCCGGAAATACGGCTTCGCGTTCGACGGGAAGACGGTCCTCGTCGGGTGATTGCTTGTTTTTCCGCCTCCCCAGTCTAAAGCTGCCGTTATTGGGCATTCGCTTTCTCGATGGCAATTTTCGCGGCAATTCCGTCCCGCTCCTCCCTGGTCAGCTTGGCGGATTCCAGTAGATCCGGACGGCGGCTGGCCGTGCGAAGGACCTGCTGCGACCTCCGCCACGCGTCCACCCCGGCATGATTTCCGGAGAGCAATATTTCGGGCACTTTTTTCCCCATCCATTCCTCGGGCCTGGTGTATTGCGGATATTCCAGCAGGCCGCCCTCGAGCGATTCGTCGGCCGCGGAATCGGAGTTGCTCAAGACCCCCGGCACCATGCGGCTGACAGCGTCCGCCACTACCATCGCCGCCAGTTCCCCGCCGGTAAGCACATAGTCGCCGATAGACATATAGTCGGTCGCAACCTCCTCCAGCACGCGCTCGTCTATCCCCTCGTAATGCCCGCACAGCAGGACCAGGTCCGGTTCCCCCGCCAGTTCCTTTGCCAAAGCCTGGTCGAAAAGGCGGCCCTGAGGCGTCAGATAAATGGTCCTGGGCGCACGGCCCACACGCTCAGCGACAAAACGCCAGGCATCATATACCGGCTGCGCCCGCATAACCATGCCGGCCCCGCCGCCATATGGATAATCATCTACTTTTTTATGTTTGTCGAGCGTGAAATCCCTGATATCGATACATTCGATATTCAGTATACCCCTGGCGGCTGCGCGGCCTATTATGCTCTCGCCCAGGCAGCGCGCCACCATATCCGGGAAGAGCGTCAGTATATAAAAATTCATTTTTTATTCGCCTCTCTAAGGCCGGGCAGGAGGTGCAATATTATGCGCCGCTCCTCCAGATCGATGCTGAGCACGCAGTCATGGATGGCCGGCACCAGCAGCTCCCCGCCATCCGCGTCCCTGATAAGATATACGTCGTTCGCGCCGGTCGTGAGGACGTCCGAAATATGCCCCAGCTCCTCGCCTTCGTCGGTACATGCCTCCATACCCAATAGGTCCGCGATAAAATATTCGTCTTTCCCGAGCGGGACCGCGTTTTCCCTCGTCACGTAAAGGCCGCATTTCTTGAACGGCTCGACCGCTTCGATTGAATCATAGTTTTTAAATTTCACGATGACCAGGTTCTTGAAATAGCGGACGCGCTCCACTTCCAGATGGATATAGGCGCCGTCCCGAGATAGCAGCTCCGCCTCTTTCAAATCATCATATCTCGACGGGTCGTCCGTGGTCGGGAATACCTTGACCTCGCCCCTCAGGCCGTGGGTGTCCAGTACCGCGCCCACCTGAAGATAATCTTCCATATTTCCTCCTTATAAGAAAACGAAACGCATACTCCGATAAAAGTATGCGTTTCACGGCTATTGCACGATATCTACAACCACCTTTTTTTCACTTTTTGAGGCTGCTGCCTTCACAACAGAACGAATCGCTTTCGCAATGCGGCCCTGCTTTCCGATCACCTTGCCCATATCGGACTGCGCGACGCGCAGCTCAACGACTATCGTCTTATCTTTTTCCGTCTCGGTGACGGCGACCTGCTCCGGATGATCGACCAAGGCTTTTGCGATTATTTCCACTAATTCCTTCATTGGTCTACCTCGCTTATTTCTCGATGCCGGCCAGCTTGAAAATCTTCGCGACAGTCTCGGTAGGCTGGGCGCCGTTAGCCAGCCATTTCCTGGCAGCCTCCGCATCTACGTGATACTCGCTCGGATCCTTGGTCGGGTCGTATGTGCCGATCTCGTCGATGCTTTTGCCGTTGCGCGCGGTCCTTGAATCCGCGACGACGATTCTATAGAAGGGCGCCTTCTTGGCTCCCAGTCTCTTCAACCTGATCTTTACCGCCATATCTCTCACCTCCTTGATATAATGTATTTATGGTTAAAATGGCAGCCTGAATCTGCCTATTTTACCGCCCCTGCCCTTCATCATCCCGGGCATCTGCTTCATCAGCTTGCGCGTCTGCTCAAATTGCTTGACCAGGCGGTTGACCTCGGATATATCCACGCCCGCGCCGTCCGCGATGCGCCGTTTCCTGCTGGGGTTCAGCAGCCCCGGGTTCGCCCGTTCCTGCGGCGTCATGGAATAAATCATCGCCTCGATGCGCGCCATTTTTTTCTCATCCACGGCGTTCCCGATCTCCTCCGCCTGGGCTCCGCCCACGCCGGGCATCATGCCGAGGACGTTGGCGATGCCGCCCATTTTCTTCATCTGGTTCACGGACAGGAGATAATCATCGAACGAGAACTCGGCCTTTTTCAGGCGCTGCTCCATCTCCTTAGCCTTGGTATCATCCAGCTCGGCCTGCGCCTTTTCAATCAGCGTGAGCACATCGCCCATTCCGAGTATGCGCGACGCCATGCGGTCCGGATGAAACTGCTCCAGGTCGGACAGCTTCTCGCCCATGCCGACATATAATATGGGCTTGCCGGTGACCGCCCTGATGGAGAGCGCGGCGCCGCCGCGCGTGTCGCCGTCCAGCTTGGTCAAGATCACGCCGTCTATACCGACTGATTCATCGAACGTCTGGGCGATGTTTACGGCATCCTGGCCGGTCATAGCATCCACGACCAATATCGTCTGCGCCACGTCCACGTTGGACTTGATCAGGGATAGCTCCGCCATCATGTCCGAATCGATATGCAGGCGTCCGGCGGTATCCAATATGACGATCTGGAAGTCATTTTTTCTGGCATGCTCGACCGCCGCCTTGGCGATATCTACAGGGGAATTGCCGGTCCCCATCGAAAAGACCTCGACTCCCTGCTTCTCGCCGTTAATCTGCAGCTGTTCAATCGCGGCGGGACGATAGACGTCGCATGCCGCGAGCAATGGCTTTTTCCCCTTCAGCTTGAACTTGCCGGCCAGCTTGGCCGCGGTAGTCGTCTTGCCGGCTCCCTGGAGGCCCGCCATCATGATGACCGTAATCTCCCGGCCCGGACGCAGCTCGATCTCGACCGTCTCGGAACCCATGAGGGCCGTCATCTCCTCGTTGACGATCTTGACGACCATCTGGCCCGGGTTCAGTCCGTTCATCACGTCCGCGCCTACCGCGCGTTCAAGCACGGTATTGGTAAACTGCTTGACGACCTTGAAATTGACGTCCGCCTCAAGAAGAGCCATCTTGACCTCCTTTAAGGCGGCCTTTACGTCGGCCTCCGTCAGGCGGCCCTTGCTGCGCAGGTTTTTGAATACGTTTTGTAATTTTTCTGATAAGCCGTCAAATGCCATAGATTATAAACCCCGTATAATCTCCTCGGATATCTGCCGGATCTCCTCCAGCAGGCGCGAATCCGCCGTCTGTTCATACGCGGCCACGCGCTCCTGGATGCCCGACGCCTTCTCCCGCATCTCCATGAAACGCGCCAGGAGATGCAGCTTCTCCTCGTATCCCTCGAGCTTTTCCGTCGAACGGCGGACAATGTCATGCACGGCCTGCCTGGAGACGCCCAGCTCCTGCGCAATCTCGCCCAGCGACAGGTCGTCGAAGACGAAATACTCGAATATCCTCCGCTGATGCCCGTTCAGCAGCTCGCCATAAAAATCATAGAGGTACGCCTGCCGCACCTTGGGCGCCATATGGAAAAGCGCGGTATCCACTGCCGCATCCGTGTTCTCCATGTACGAAATCTCCATGCCCTGCCGTTTTCACGGCCTTTGCAATCATACTACAATCACGCGATACCTGTCAAGCCTTTTTTCTTGTCAGAGGATGTCGATATATTCCCCCGAGAGCGCCTTGTTCATGCTGCGCACAGCGCAGAACTTCCCGCACATGGAGCAGCTGTCCTCATATTCCGGCGCGCGCTCCTCGCGGATACGCTTTGCCGTATCCGGGTCAATGGCGCATTCCCACTGCTTCTCCCAGTCGAAAGTCCTCCTCGCGTCCGCCATCGCGTCGTCGGCGTCCCGGGCATGCGGGATATTTTTAGCGATGTCGGCGGCATGCGCGGCGATTTTTGACGCGATGATCCCCTGCTTCACGTCGTCCACGTCCGGCAGGGCCAGATGCTCCGCCGGAGTCACATAGCATAAAAACGCCGCGCCGTTTGCCGCTGCTATCGCGCCTCCGATAGCCGATGTGATATGGTCATAACCCGGCGCTATGTCGGTGACGATGGGCCCCAGCACGTAGAAGGGGGCTCCATTGCACAATGTCTGCTGCATTTTCATGTTCGCCGGTATCTGGTCAAGCGGCATGTGCCCCGGGCCCTCCACCATGACCTGTACGTCTTTTTCCCATGCGCGCTTCGTCAGCTCGCCCAGGCGGACCAGCTCCTCGATCTGGCACACGTCGCTGCCATCCGCCAGGCATCCAGGCCGGCAGGCGTCGCCAAGGGAGATGGTCACGTCATATTCGCGGCAGATATCCAATATCTCGTCAAAATATTCATAAAACGGATTCTCCTCGCCGGTCATGCTCATCCACGCGAAGACCAGGGAACCGCCTCGCGAGACGATATTCATCTTCCTCTTGTGCTTTTTTATCTGCTCGATGGTCTTGCGCGTGATGCCGCAATGCAGCGTCACGAAATCCACTCCATCCGAAGCGTGCAGCCGCACGACGTCTATAAAGTCCCTCGCCGTGAGCTCCGCTAAGTCCCTCTGATAATGGATCACGCTGTCATAGACCGGCACCGTCCCGATCATCGCGGGACATTCCGCAGTGAGCTTCCTGCGGAATGGCTGCGTATCCCCATGCGACGAGAGATCCATTATCGCGTCCGCGCCGAGGTCCACGGCGGCCGCCACCTTGCGCATCTCCACGTCATAGTCCTTGCAATCCCTGGAAACTCCGAGGTTGACGTTTATCTTGGTGCGGAGCATGGAGCCGACCCCGTTGGGATCCAGGCACGTATGGAGCCTGTTGGCGCAGATCGCGACCTGGCCTGCCGCGACCAGATCGCGTATCTCCTCCGCGGTCCGGTATTCTTTTTTTGCAACCGCCTCCATCTCGGGGGTGATGACGCCGCGCCTCGCGGCGTCCATCTGCGTCGTGTAATTTCTCATATTTTCCGTTCCTTTCGTTGTTATGATGTTGCGGTAAAAGGGGATGTTACTATTCGCAGCCGCTCCGCCATTATTCGCAATCAATGTTATATGAATGATCCAGCGGCCCGCTGCCGCCGCCAAGGTCTAGCATGGCGCGGATAGCTCCGGCGACATATTCCTTGGCCCGCCCTACCGACTCCTCCAGCGCGTACCCCCTCGCCAGATTAGCCGCTATGGCCGATGACAACGTGCAGCCCGTCCCGTGCGTGTTCGGATTGGCGATCCTCTCCCCCGTAAACCATGTGAACCGTCCCCCGGCGTACAGCAGATCGTCCGCGGGGCCGGCGCCATGCCCTCCCTTCAGCAGGACGGCGCAGCCGCAGGCATCGCCTATAGCCCTCGCGGCCCGCTCCATAGATTCCCTCCCGCCCTCCTCCTCGATATCGAGTCCGGAGAGGATCCGCGCCTCAGGGATATTAGGCGTGACGAGTTCCGCCAGAGGGAAAAGCCGCTCCATGAAAACCCGGACGGCCCCTTCCCCGGCCAGCGCCGTCCCGCCGGTCGACGCCATGACAGGATCTGCCACGACGTGCCTCGCGCGATAGCGTTCCAGCCGCCCCGCGATAATGCCGGCCGTCTCGGCCGAGGGCACCATGCCGAGCTTTACCGCATCCGGGAATATGTCGCCAAATACCGAGTCCATCTGCCGGCCCACGAAATCCGGCGGGATCTCCATGACCGCCGAAACGCCGCGCGTATTCTGCGCCGTAACGGCGGTGACAATGGCCATAGCATATACGCCGTTCGCCATCATCGTCTTGATATCCGCCTGGATGCCGGCCCCGCCGCTGGGATCGCTGCCCGCGATAGACAGCGCCGTCCTCATCGACGGATCTCCTTTGATTTTTCCAGCAGGCCGCGAGCGGCCTCCATGGGATCCTCCGCCTTCATTATCGCCGACACAACGCATATTCCGGCAATAGGAATGCCTTTCAGCACGTCGGCGTTGTCTTTATTGAGCCCTCCTATGGCGTTGACCGGGATAGGGACCGCGTTGCATAACGCGTCCAGCGTTTCGGTAGACGTAAGGACCGTCTTCACCTTGGTCGTGGTCGGGTATATCGCCCCCACGCCCAGGTAATCCGCGCCCTGCCTCCAGGCCTCCAGAGCCTGCGGCACGGTCTTTGCAGTGGCTCCGATGATGGCTCCGTCCCCCATTATCCGCCGCGCGTCGGCGACCGGCATATCCTCCTGCCCCAGATGCACGCCGGCGGCGTCCGCCGCGAGCGCCACGTCGACGCGGTCGTCGATTATCAGCGGCACGTTGTATCTTTCCGCCAGCCCGCGCACCTTTACCGCCAGCCTGATATATTCCCGCGTCGTCCTGTTTTTCTCCCGCAGCTGCAGCAATGTCGCGCCGCCGCGCAGGCCCCGCTCCACGCGGTATAAAAACTCTTCTTCGCCATACGGGCCGCTGTCCGTGATAAAATACAGCGCAGGGTCAAACGTCCGCATCAGTTCTCCTCCAGAAAAAGATAGTCATTCAAAACCGGCTGCAGGCCCTCGCCTTCAATGTCGCGATACATATTCTCCAGGCTGCGGCCGTCGGCGATCTCGAACTGCTCGTCCCCGCGCGCGCCGCCCGCCCGCGTCCCCTTATATTTGCTCTCGTGATCGCCTATGCCGGTGGACACGCCGGCGGACACCTTGGTCGCGGCTATCCTCACGATTCCGTTGCGAAAATCGGCGCTCTCGCGGGATGACACCGTGATGCCCGCGAATGGCAGGAATATCCGGTACGCGCACAGGATCTGGCACAGCTGCCGCTCGCGCACGTCGAGCGGGTTTATCTTGTCGTTATTGATGATCGGGCGCAGCCTTGGGCATGAAATGGATATCTCCGCGTGCGGATATTTCCTCTGGAGAAAATAGGCGTGCAGCGCGGTCGCCAGGGCATCCTTCCTGAAATCCGACAACCCTAGCAGCGCGGAAAATGCCACGCCGCGCATCCCGCCGCGCAGCGCCCGCTCCTGAGCGTCGAACCGGTAGGGCCAGACCCGCTTGTGCCCCATCAGATGGAGCGTCTCATATTTATCCGCGTCATACGTCTCCTGGAAAACCGTCACATAATCCGCGCCGCATTCGTGCAGATACCGGTATTCGTCCGTATTCACCGGGTAGATCTCCAGCCCCACCATGCGGAAATACCTCCGCGCCAGCCTGCAGGCCTCGCCGATATAATGCACGTCGCTCTGCGCGCGGCTCTCGCCGGTGAGGATCAAGATCTCCTCCATCCCGCTGTCGGCGATGACCTCCATCTCCTTTTCAATCTGCCCATATGACAATTTCATGCGGGAAATGTGGTTATAGCAGTTAAATCCGCAATAAACGCAATAATTCTCGCAATAATTCGCGATATATAGCGGCGTGAACAGATAGACCGTATTGCCGAAATGCCGGCCCGTCTCCTGCCTGGCCCGCCGCGCCATGTCTTCCAGGAAAGGCTCCGCCGCCGGGGAGAGCAGCGCCTTCAAGTCCTCAATCGAACACGCGTCATGCTCCAGCGCGGCCTTCACCTGCCTGGCAGTATATTTCCCGTAATCGTAGGCATCCATATGCGATATGACCTTCGCGCGGACGTCGGATTCTATGATCTCCATCCCGGGCAGGTATTCCATATGGCTCGCGCGCGAGGACGGATCCGTCTCAAGACGGTGCTTTTTCTCCAGCGCTTCGGGGGAGAGATATTCCGAATCTACAAAAAAACGGTTCTCCATGGCCGCCCTCCTAATCCCGCAGAAAGCCTGTCAGCGGATCAGACGCCGACGCGCCCCTCGATATCACCCTGCCAAGTCCCGCCAGATAGGCATTCCGGCCTGCCTCGATAGCCTGGCGGAACGCCGCCGCCATCCTGGAGAGGTCGCCCGCTGTGGCCAGCGCGGTATTCGCCATGATGGCCGCCGCCCCCATCTCCATCGCCTCGCACGCCTGAGACGGCCTGCCGATACCCGCGTCCACGATGACCGGCAGGTCGATCTCGTCGATCAGTATCTGTATAAAATCCCTGGTCGCCAGGCCCTTGTTCGAGCCTATGGGCGACGCCAGCGGCATGACCGCCGCTGCCCCCGCGTCCGCGAGGTCCCTTGCTATGTTCAGGTCGGGATACATATATGGCATGACCACGAAGCCCTCTTTTGCGAGGATCTCGGTGGCCCGTACCGTCTCCTCGTTGTCCGGGAGCAGATATTTGGAATCACGCATTATCTCTATCTTTATAAAATCCCCGCATCCGATCTCCCGCGCCAGGCGCGCTATGCGCACGGCCTCCTGGGCGTTCCTTGCGCCGCTCGTATTCGGGAGCAGCGTGACTCCCCGGGGAATATAGTCCAGGATGCTCTCCTGCTCCTTTGTGTTGGCGCGGCGTACCGCGAGCGTGATAATCTCCGCGCCGGCGTCATGCACCGCCGCCTCGATGAGCTTCATCGAATATTTGCCGGATCCTAGTATGAAGCGGGAATTGAACTCATGCCCGCCTATGATCAGTTTGTCGTCGTTCACTGCCGTTTCCTTCTTTCATAATAATCTCGCGATATCCCGGGCAGGTTCAGCCGCCTCCCACGAATCCGACGATCTCCAATACGTCGCCATCCTTTAGAAAGGCGTCCCCATACCGGTCCTTCGGCACGATCTCCCCGTTCAGCTCCGCCGCGACGCGGCGCGCGTCATAATCCCGCGACTTTAGATATTCCGCCAGAGAGATCCCGGCGGCGTCGGCATCCTCGCCGTTTATCCTCACCATGTCATCCACCACCTCCATAATAATACGCATATTAAACCATTTCACGCCCGATTGCAATCCCTTTTCAAAACCGCGCAAAAATGAGCCAAAAAACTGTTGACAAACGCGCGGCAAACGGATACAATAAGCTTTGTCGATGTCGTGTCGGCATGCAGAAGTGGCGGAATTGGCAGACGCGCAGGCTTCAGGTGCCTGTGGTAGCAATATCGTGTGGGTTCAAGTCCCATCTTCTGCATCATATTCAATACAAGAACCCAGGGTTTCCGCCTTGGGTTCTTGTTTTTTTAAGATTATCCTTCTTTCCGGCGCCTCGCGCAGATCCGCCGCCTTGCCCTCCGGAGATGGCCCCGTCTCTCAATCCCGCGACATATCCGTCTAGTCGTCTGCCGTAAGCGACTCCAGCTCCTCCAGCCACATCCTTGCCGACGCGTCGCTAGGCATTCGCAGGTCGCCGCGCGGGGAGAGCGCGACCGACCCCGCCTTAGGCCCGTCCGGGATACAGGAGCGCTTGAACTGCTGCGAGAAAAAACGGCGGTAAAATACATTAAGCCACTTTAGGATCTCGGAGTCCCGATATGTCCCGGAGAACGCGGCCCTGGCCAGGAAATATACTTTCGATGGCGAAAACCCGCAGCGCAGCATCTGATACAGGAAAAAGTCGTGCAGCTCGTAAGGCCCCACCAGGTCCTCCGTCCTCTGCGAGATAGTCCCGTTTTCCGGGGGAAGCAGCTCCGGGCTCACCGGAGTGTCCAAAATGTCGTACAATACGCCGGACAGCGCCGCGTCATTGCATGTATCCGCATAAAAACGCACCAGATGGCGCACCAATGTCTTCGGCACGCCGCAGTTGACCGCGTACATCGACATATGGTCGCCATTGTACGTGGCCCAGCCCAGCGCCAGCTCGGACATATCGCCGGTGCCGATTACCAGGCCTCCCGCGGCATTGGCGATATCCATCAGGATCTGCGTCCTCTCCCTGGCCTGGGAGTTCTCGTATGTCACGTCATGAACCGAAATGTCGTGCCCTATGTCGTCAAAATGCTGTTTCACCGCCTCGGCGATCGGTATCTCGCGAAGCGACGCGCCAAGGCTTCGGATAAGTCCAAGCGCATTTTCATAAGTGCGGTCCGTCGTCCCGAAACCCGGCATCGTCACGGCGTCTATCCGGTTTCGCGGCAGTCCCAGGGCGTCGAACGCCCGCACCGTCACGAGCAGAGCCAGAGTGGAATCGAGCCCTCCCGATATGCCTACCACAGCATTCTCGCAACGGGTATGCGAGAGACGTTTTTTCAGGCCCATCGTCTGAATGGACAAGATCTCCTCGCAGCGCCTGCCGCGCTCGCCCGCGTCTTCCGGCACGAACGGAGCGGGATCTACATATCGCTCGAACGGCGGCTCCGCGCCCGGTTCCAGCGAAAATTCCACTGTCCGAAAATCCTCGCGCCGCAGCCCCTCGAACGTCGTCATGCGCGCGCGTTCGGACTCCATCCTGGCCACGTCGATCTGCGCATATACTATCCCATTTGAAAAACGGGGCGATTCCGCCAGCAGCACGCCGTTCTCCGCGATCATGCAATGTCCGGAAAAAACGACGTCCTGCGTGGATTCGCCATTCCCCGCGCTGCTGTAGACGTATCCGCAGATAAGTCGCGCGGACTGGCCCCTGACCAGATCCCTGCGATACCCGTCCTTTCCGACCGTCTCATCGCTGGCCGAAAGATTCGCGATCAGCGTCGCGCCGGATAGCGCCGCCCGGATGCTGGGCTGGTCCGGCGCCCAGAGATCCTCGCAGATCTCGACCCCCACGCGCAGCTGCGGATATTCGCGGCAGGAAAAAATCATCCGCGTCCCCATCGGAACTGACACGCCGCATATATGCACGTCTACCGGTTCTTCCATCCCGCGGGTAAAATGCCTCTCTTCATAAAATTCGCCATAATTCGGCAGATATGTCTTTGGCACCAGGCCCAGCAGCCTGCCCCGGTTCATGACGGCCGCGGCATTATACAGCCTGCCTTGATGAGCAATCGGAAGCCCCGCGAGGATCAGCGCGTTTACCCCGGACGTCCGCTCAAGGAGCCACAACAGCGAATCAGCGGCATTGCGCGGCAGCAATTCTTGTAAAAATAAGTCTCCGCAAGTATACCCCGTCAGGCACAGCTCGGGGCAGACTATGACGGACGCGCCGTTTTGCGCCGCCTCCAGGACGCATTTTAGCACGGCCTCCCGGTTGAACCGGCAATCCGCGACCGATATATCCGGCGTCGCCGCCGCTACTTTCACGAATCCGTGCCGCATGCTATCTCCTTTAATTCATCGATGGAAAAGGTGTAATCGGTATTACAAAAATGGCAATTTACCGTGACGTCTTTTCCATCGGCTATCATCTCCCGCAGATCTTTTTTCCCGATTGCCGCCAGTGCCTTGGATACCCGTTCTTTAGAGCAATTGCAAAAAAAGCGCGCCGGCATCGTGCCATTATATTCCACGTCAAAAAATGTCAGGACCTCACGCAGGATCTCCTCCGGCGCGAAACCCCGCTCCAGCATCTTCGTCACCGGCTCCAGCGTCGCCAGGCTCCCCTCCAGCTTTTCTATCTCGTCCTCTCCGGCAAACGGCAGGAGCTGCACGATAAATCCGCCGGCATTCCGCACGCTGCCATCGGTATCCACCAGCACTCCCAGGCCGACCGCCGACGGAACCTGCTCGCTCGCAGCGAAATAATATGTCAGATCCTCCGCTATCTCGCCGGTCTGCAGATCCACCTCGCCGACATATGGCTCTTTCAGGCCCATGTCCTTGACGACGCGCAATACCCCCCTGCCCATCGCGCCGCCGACGTCCAGATGCCCGTCCGCCCTCGGCGGCAGCTGCGCGCCGGCTGCTTGCGGATATCCCTTGACATTGCCGTTCGCATCCGCAGTAACGGTCAGGCCCCCTCCCGGGCCATCTCCGCGAATCTGCAGCGTCAGGAGGTCTCCATCCCCCTTCATCATCGAGCCCATCATCACTCCCGCGCACAGCAGCCGCCCCAGCGCCGCCGTCATGACCGGGGACGTGCCGTGCCGCCTCCTGGCCTCCTCTGCCAGGTCCCGGGCCGTTATGGCGAACGCTCGGATCGCTCCGCCCGCGGCGGTAGCCCGCACCATGTAGTCATTCATCAGATATTCCCTTTTCCTTTTTCTCTTGCCACGAATACGACGCGCCCGCTAGTCTCCTCCGGCTCGCCCCCGGTGTCCGCATCGTACGCCCGCACGAACTCCATGCCGCCTGCCGAGAGGAACCCGGCCGCCTCCTGCAGCGAATACCCCTGTTCCTCGTGCACCTCCAGAAAACGCTCGTAGAGCCCGTCCTCGCGCCTGACGAACAGCGTCAGGTCGTATTCGTTGCGCCCGGACTGCGCATCATAAAAATTATCCCAGATGAAGCTGGCCTCCTCGCCGCTCTCCGCTATAGTGCTATCGCCTATCACCTCGCGGAATTTGTATGGCATATTCAAGTCGAAGATGAACAGCCCTCCCGGATCCAGATAATTGTTCACGAGGCGTACGGTCTGGATAAAATCCTCCGGGCTAAGCAGGTAGTTCATCGCGTCGCACGTGCTGACCACCGCGCGCACCGTCCCATATAGCTCGAAAGAGCGCATGTCCTGGCATAGGTATAGTATCTCGCCTCCGGGAGATTTCTCGCGCGCCCTGGCCAGCATATCCGGGGAGGCGTCCACGCCGATCATGTCATACCCCGCCCCGGCCAGCATCCGCGTGAAAATGCCAGTCCCGCAGCCCAGATCCAGAACCAGCCCGCCGCATATCCCGGCATTGCGCAATTCACTTACGATCGCGTCGCGCCATTTCCCATATGGCACATCCTCCATGAATCGGTCGTAGACGCCCGCGAAGCCCGTATAAGCATCCATAACGATTACCAGTTAAACAGATTTTTGAAGAAATCTATAATGCTCTGGAAGAGCCTCGCGAAAAATCCCTTCGACTCCTCCGACTGCGTTATCTCGTCGTATACCGACTTTACCTGGTCTAGCAGCGCGTCCACGTCGATGTCGAGCTTGCTGATCTTTATGAGGAGGTTCACTAACGTGTTCTTTTCATCATCGGTCATGGAGAAATCATACTTTTCCAGCGCCTCGTCGATGCATCCCCGGATGCTCTCCTCGTCCTTGAGCCCGCCCTCGAGGACCTTTTGCTTGCAATAGGCGATGAATTGCTCGACCTCGCCGTCGTCGGCGCCCTCGATGATATTTGACAGCTCGCCGGTCACCACGATCTCGTTCATGGCGGCATCCAGGCATTTATCATCAACCGGCTCTCCGGTCATCTGGGAATACGCCTTCATCGCGCCGATCAGCGCGGCCGTGCCGGAAATCGGGGTCGGCGCCGCGACGATGACGTCCGCGTCCTGCAGGCCGGCGGTCGCCAGCGCGTTCTTATACATGCCGACCGTGCAATAATTGATGTTTTTTGTAGAGATATTCAGCCCGTTTCCCTTTTCCCTGCGCACGATCACCACCGACGACAGCGAGCGCGTCCCTATCTGCTCCTTCGGCACGTATTCGTCCAGATATTGGTGTTCCTCCGCGTTCGAGATATAGACCACGTTTATATCGTCCAGCCCGTCCGGATCTACGCCCATCAGGTCAAGCACCGTATCCCGCTGCTCTGCCGACAGGTCCTCTCCCAATGCCAGATAGGGCTTGTCGTCCTCCTGGACTACGACGTTATCGTCCGCGTTCACGCCCTCAGCGGGCGCCGCCTCCCCGGATTCCGCGTCGGGGCCGGCCGCTCCCTCCGCCTGGCCTCCCGCGGCATCCTCCCCTTCCGCATCCGCGCCGGATTCCGTCTCGACTTCGCCCTCTATGGGATCCTCCTCCGGCGGATCGGCCACGACGCCGCCCTCGACGGACTCTTCCGCCGTGCCGTCTCCCGAGGTATCATCCCCTGTGACGGCATCCCCGGACTCCTCCTCGGGATCCTCGGCTATGACGCCGGCGCTGGCCGCGGGCGCCGCATATGTAAGAATCGACGCGGCTGACAAAAGCGCCGCCATACATTTCATGACATTTTTCTTTTTCATTTTCATCCTCCTAAAATATCTCCCCGTCACGCATAGCGCGATATAACGATCTGCAGGCTCTCCATGCCCTGATAGGCATTGATCTGCGGGTAGTAGACGAATGCAAAGCGCATGTCCTGCGGACGTCCTGCCAGCAGCGCGTCCACCTGCCCGGCGCCGTACTTATCGCGATAATAATCCAGAAATTCCCGTGCGTCTCCAAAATATAGCGCGTCCATCATGCCGGTCCCGCAATAGAGCCGCAATTTCAGCATATTCTTCTCTTTCCCGATGAGATACGCGCTCCGCGCGGCGAGGTTCCGATCCGCAAATACCGGCTTTTCATTCCCGTTGCCGCAAGGCTCCAGGACCGAGAGCTGCCTTACCAGGCCAGCCGTGATATACGTTATGGGCATCGGCACGTCTATGCGGACTTTCTCCGTCAAGTCCTCCTCTGACAGCCCCGCGTCCTCGTTCAAACGACGCTCGAAAGCCTCGATGTTGCCCTCGTCCATAGAAAGTCCAGCCGCCATGGCATGGCCGCCGAATTTTATAAAAAGGTCGCCGACGCGGCTGAGCTTTTCGTACATATGGTAGGCGGGAATCGAACGGCCGGAGCCCTTGACGCAGCCCTCGCCGCCTGTCAGGACGAAAGACGGCCTGTAATAGCGTTCGCGCAGCCTGCCGGCTATGATGCCGGCCAGGCTCTCGTGCGTATCCGGCAGATAAACGACCAGCACCTGCTTTTTCCACAGGCAGCGCGATTCGACGATCTCCTGTGCGCGTTCCAACCCCCTCGCGGTCAGCTCCTTACGGCTGGCATTTATTTCGACCAGGCCCCTCGCTATTTCCGCCGCCTTATCAGGATCTGTCTCCAACAGGAGCGAAAGAGCCCGCATGGCGGTATCGAGCCTGCCCGCGGCGTTGACGCACGGACCTGCCACGAATCCTATGTGATACGCGCTGATCGCGCTGGAATCCAGCCCGCATTGGCGGATTAGAGCGTCCAGCCCGACGTTTTGCGTCCTTTGCAGCCTGGGTATGCCGAGAGCGACGATAACGCGGTTTTCGCCCAGCAGCTCCATCACGTCGCCCACTGTGGCGAATGCCGCGCACTCGAGGTATTTTTCATAATCTTTTTCGCGCCCCGTCAGGCGATAGATGAGCTGCAGCAGCTTCCACGCCACCACCGCACCGCAAATGCCCTTGAACGGGTAACCGCACCCCGGCTGCTTCGGGTCAACCACGGCGTCGGCGTCCGGCAGCGCCGGAATGGGCCCGCCGTCCTCCCAGCGCAGCGGAATATCGTGATGATCCGTCACGATGACGGTCATTCCCAGCGTTTTTGCCAAATCAATCTCCGACGCGGCGGCTATTCCATTGTCACAGGTGAGTATAGTGTCGCAGTCACCCGCGGCATCGCGGACCATCTTCTCGTTCAGGCCGTATCCGTCGTTAATCCTGTGCGGCAGCGCATAATCCACGTCCGCCCCGCAGGCCCGCAGCCCGTCATACAAAATATATGTGGCAAAAATCCCGTCGATGTCATAATCGCCGATGATGCGTATCTTTTTCCCCTCGGAAATCTTACGCAGCAGGATCTCCGCCGCCTCCGGCGCGCCCTTAAGTAATGCCGGATCGTGCAGATTTTCCATAGAGGGATGGAAAAATTCGTCCAGCGCCTCCCTGCCGACGACGCCACGGTTGCGCACGACGCGGGCTATCACCGGATCTATGCCATATTCCCGGCCGATGGCGTCGAAATCGGCGGATTTCGCCAGAACGACCCATTTTTCTTCTCTTCTCATAGCGCTAATAAATAATCCTGTCCCTGCCGCTTTCCTTGCCCTGGTAGAGTTTATCGTCCGCCACCTTGATATTTTCTTCCACCGTCCGCTTGAAGTCGTATTCCGCGAGCCCGAATGTCATCGTGACGCGTATGGACTTGTCCTCATAGGGAATCTCCAGCCGCTTCACCTTATTCTGGATAGTCGCGAGCACGGCCCAGGCGTCGTCTCCATTGAGGTTCTCGAACAGGAACAAGAATTCCTCGCCACCCCACCGGGCGATCGCGCCGCTGCCCTTTATCTCTGATGCGAACAGCTTCGCGAGCGTCTTCAATACGACGTCTCCGCACTCATGCCCATACGTGTCATTGACGCGCTTGAAAAAATCGATATCCCCCATCGCCACCGAGAGAAATGAGATATCGCCCCTACCGTACCTTTTTATGCATTTGTCCAGATGCTCCAGCATGCTGGATCTGTTCCAGACCTTCGTCAGCGGGTCGGTGGATGCCGCATGGCGCAGCTCGTCATTATATTTCTGCAGCTTGTGCTCCATCCCAAGGACATCCCTCGTAAAATAGATGCCCGTAAAAAGGATGATGGCGCATTCCAGGAGCATGCTCAGCACGTACAGATATATGTCCGATGCATACTGGCGGAACGGCGGCTCATAAACGAGGCTGAACGCATACAGCAGCAGCCTCACGGCATAGATGCCGCAAATCACGAGGACCGGATGACGCGGCACTAGGAACAGGTCGACCAAGATCAAAGCGAAAAAGAAATGCTGCACGCCGTTCCCCGACCCGAAGAGCAGATAGAATATGCACACCCATATGATAGTGTTGAGGTTGATCAGAAAGCAGGATATCCATGCTTTCTCCTGGCAGGCGCAGTAGAAGGCGGCGGCATACAGCAGCATGAATAACGCGCTGAACAGCAGCATATTTTCGCGGCCCTTGACGGCAAAATAAATGCCCGCGCTCAGCAGGTAGGCCATGAAAAGCAGACAGGATATCCGCTCCACGACGAGCGCCTTCGTCGATATGTTCTTGTTTTCCGGTTCGCGGAAAATGATTTCCCGTATCTTCACAAGCAACGGCACGAGCGAAGCCCTCCTCATCCCCTCATTCAGGGAAGCCATCCTCCTCTGGCGCGTCAATCGCCGTGGCATCCTGCACGGCGTTTTTCAGCGCCCTGGAGATAACGACCACGGTAATGATGTCCGTGACTCCCGAGACGATCATCGCTATGCCCACCAGGATGTAAAACAGCTTTACCGCCCCGAAGGGATTGATCAGCAGCAGTACGCCGAACGCGGTAACGATGATTGAAAATATCAGGATGACTGTGCCTCCTGGATTATGCGTCCTGTACAGGTCAAATGAGTCCTGCAGCTTGCCCAGGCCGTTGATGACGACCATCAGGCCCATCAGCTGGGGAATGATGCCGATGAGGAAATTTATGTTCAACATGCAAAATACGGACGCGATGATCAATATCAGCCCCCACATCAGATTCCGCCTGGGAGATATGGCGAATGCATCCTCCTTCATATAGCATACCACGAAGAAAATCCCGAGAAGAAATATGAGCGCGGCGAAAACGTAGGCGATAAGCTCCGCCACCTTATCCGGGAATATCAACAGGACGATCCCCATAAGCAGGTATACCAGCGATATGATTATGGAGCGTATCTTGAACGAACGCATTGTTTTCATGATCCATCCTCCCTGATTATAACTTTTCGTACTTCGCCATGCAGGCCGATATCGCGTCTATGACCGCGCCTCTAAAGCCCCTCTCCTCAAGCGCCTTGAGGCCCTCGATCGTCGTGCCGCCGGGGGAACAGACCATGTCTTTGAGTTCGCCGGGATGCCTGCCGGTCTCTAGCATCAGCTTCGCGCTGCCCAGCATGGCCTGCGCCGCGAATTCATAAGCCTGAGCCCTCGGCATCCCGGATAATACAGCACCGTCCGCCATCGCCTCCGCGAACATGAAGGCATATGCGGGCGAACATCCGCCGACGGCCCCCGCAATGTCGGCGAGCCTCTCATCTATGAGTCCCGCACGTCCGAAGCTCTCCATAAGCTTTATGCAATATGCCGCCTCCTCGTCGGTCACGAGATCGTTCACGCAGACGGCGGTGCAGCCCTCGCCCACCATCGCCGGCGTATTCGGCATGCACCGTACGAATTTCAGCTCCCGCCCGAATGCCCCGGCGAGCCAGTCAAACGTCTTTCCCGCCGCGATGCTTATGATCAGCTGATCCGGCCTGGCCGCATCCTTTATCTCGTCGATGACCTCCGCCATGAACTGCGGCTTGACCGCGAGAACCAGCGTCCCGGACTCCGCCGCCACCTCGCGATCCGCCCTTCTGACGCCGATGCCGTACTCCCCCGCCACGCGTTCTTCCGTGGCCGCCGTCTTCGCGCTGCCGATAATCTGCTCCGGCTTAAACAATCCCTGCTTCAGCATCCCGGAAATCATGGCCCGCGCCATGTTTCCAAGCCCGATAAAACCTATCTCCGCCGCCATCAGTCCTCTCTCCCATCCATTCAATGACAAGCCCGCGTCCCGCGCGATGCGCCTAACCTATTATTTCCCTCACAGCCCCGGCGATCTCGTCGCTCTTGCAATTCGCGAAAAAATACTCCTGGAATCTCTCGCCGGAGAGCGCGCCCTTGCACAGCTCCCTGTCAAGACGCGGCAGAATATCGCATAAATCCGCGTAAGTGACGGCCTTCACCTCGTCGAGAATCTTCTTATTCCTCTGCTCCGGCACCGCGCGTTCCTTCGGATAGCCGCCGCCTCCCGGGGCGCAGAAGAGCTTTTCAAAAATGTATTCCAGATTCAGCTCGCCGCCCCAGCCGAAATTCTCCGCGAACGGCAGGGCGACGCAGTTGCCGTCGTTTACCTGAGAGAACAGGTAGGCATCGAGCGGCGACTCGATATGCCCGCAGAGCACCCCCGGGAAAGAGTTGCACGCGAGCATCGCGCCCTCACCCGTGCCGCAGCCGGTGACCACGAAATCAGCCGCGCCGGAATTCAGCAGTACCGCCGCCAATATGCCGTTCTGCACATAAGTGAGCTGATGCTCGTCCTCCGCCGAATACATGCCGTAATTGAAAGTCTCATGGCCCATCGGCCCAACGACCTTTTTGAGAGTCTCGAAAGCCATGGCATTCTTCGCCGCCTGGCTGTTCTCGTTGATTAAAGCAATCTTCATTTTTCACTTTTCCTTTCTCAAGATGATGGAAACATTTTAGAACACATTCATATTCGTGTCAACCTATAACCGGAATGCCCGTGCCTGACGCGCATCCGCATTACGCTCCCCGCGATTGAGGAAAAGAACGGCCGGGCATTGCCCGGCCGTCATTTCTGCCATATTTATTCAGGCTGCTTGCCGATGTAGGCGAGGATGCCGCCGTCCACGTAGAGGATGTGGCCGTTGACGGCGTCCGAGGCGTCGCTCGCGAGGAATACCGCGGGACCCTGCAGCTCCTCGGGCTTGAGCCAGCGGTTCGCGGGCGTCTTCGCGCAGATGAACTGGTCGAACGGATGCCTGCTGCCGTCCGGCTGAATCTCGCGCAGCGGAGCGGTCTGGGGCGTCTCGATGTAGCCGGGCCCTATGCCGTTGCACTGGATATTGTACTGGCCGTATTCGGAGCATATGTTCTTGGTGAGCATCTTGAGGCCGCCCTTCGCCGCGGCATATGCCGCCACGGTCTCGCGTCCCAGCTCGGACATCATGGAACAGATGTTTATGATCTTGCCATGGCCCTTCTTGATCATGCCGGGGATGACCGCCTTCGCCACGATGAACGGGGCGTTCAAATCCACGTCGATGACCTGGCGGAACTGCTCCGCGGTCATCTCGAGCATCGGGATGCGCTTTATGATGCCGGCGTTGTTCACCAGGATGTCGATAACGCCGACTTCCTTCTCGATCTGCGCGACCAGGTTATTGACAGCCTCCTCGTTTGTGACGTCGCACACATATCCGTGCGCCTCGATGCCTTTTTCCTTGTAAGCGGCTATGCCCTTGTCCACGAGTTCCTGCTTGATGTCATTGAATACGATTGTCGCGCCGGCCTCCGCGAAAGCGCTGGCGATCGCGAAACCGATGCCGTAAGACGCGCCAGTCACCAGCGCGACCTTTCCCTGCAATGAAAACTTGTCGATAAAACTCATTTCTCAAAATCCTCCTTTTTTTGCTATTACATTTTAGCGTAAGTCTTTGTTGGCCACGCCGTCCATGTCGTCAAAATCCTGGTTCTCGCCGACCATGCCCCAGATGAAAGTATAGTTCCTGCTGCCGCTGCCCGCGTGGATCGACCAGCTAGGGGAGATCACGGCCTCCTCGTTGTGCATGATGATATGCCTCGTCTCGGTCGGCTCGCCCATATAATGGACCACGAACGCATCGTCCGGAATCTCGAAATAGAGATATACCTCCATGCGCCGGTCGTGCGTGTGGCAGGGCATCGTGTTCCAGACGCTGCCGGGCTTGAGCGCGGTCATGCCCATGACGAGCTGGCAGCTCTCCACCTGGCCTGGCAGGATGTACTTATTGATCACCCTGTGGTTTGACTCCTCCAGGCTGCCCAGCTCCACTTTGTTCTCGTCTTTTATTATGACGACGTCGTCCGACGGCGTTCCTTCCATCTTGATGAGCTTGGTCGGATATGTCTTGTGAGCCGGCGCGCTGTTCAGATAGAACTTCGCGGGACTCGCCGCATCAGCGGACTCGAACGTTATGTCCTCGGAACCCATCCCGATATACATGCCGTCCTTATGCCCTACCTCGTATCTCCTGCCGTCTATCGTGACAGATCCGGCTCCGCCGATATTGATGAGCCCCAGCTCCCTGCGCTCGCAGAAGTGGCGCGCGCGCAGCTCGTCTCCCGCCGTCAGCTTGATGGGCGCGGCGGCGGGCACCGCCGCTCCGGTGATGATGCGGTCGATATGGCTATATACCAGCTTGATCTCTCCGGGCACGAAGAGTCCCTGTATCAGGAATTCCTCGCGCAGCCTCTCCGTATCATAATGTTTTACATCGCGCGGCGATGCAGCCGTCCTTAATTCCATTATCGCGTCCTCCTTTGTGATAAATGCCGGGGGCAAAAGGCCATTTCAGGGCCTTTCGCGCCACGATAAATCTTATCGCTGCACGCGTCCGGAACCGTCTCCGCCCGCCAGCTTCGTCACCTCGTCGACACTGACCTGGTTGAAGTCGCCCTCGATGGTATGCTTCAGGCAGCTCGCCGCCACCGCGAATTCGATGCGCGCCTGCGGATCATAGTCCATGAGCGACGCGTAGATCAGGCCGCCGCCAAAGGAATCGCCGCCGCCCACGCGGTCGACGATGCGCACCGCGTATTTTTTGGAAAAATAATACTCGCCGCCGGTATAGAGCATCGCCGCCCAGTTATTGTCATTCGCGGAGATGGACTCGCGAAGGGTAATCGCCACAGCCTGGAATCCGAAGCGGTCGGCCAGCTGCTTTGCCACATCCTTGTACCCCTCCTGGTTGACCTCTCCCTTGGTGACGTCGGTGTTAGCCGCCTTGATGCCGAATACGTCGCCGGCGTCCTCCTCGTTCGCGATGCACACGTCGACATACTGGCATAGCTCGCCCATGACCTGGCCGGCCTTTTCCTTGGACCAGAGCTTATTCCTGTAATTCAGATCGCAGCTGACCGTGATGCCCTTCTCCTTAGCCTTCTTGCAGGCCTCCAGGCAGATGGCCGCCACGTTGTCGCCGAGCGCCGGGGTAATGCCCGTGAAATGGAACCAGTCGGCTCCCTCGAATATATCATCCCAGTCAAAATCATCCGTAGACGCCTCGGCGATCGAAGAGCCCGCCCTGTCATAAATGACCTTGGAAGGCCTCTGTGACGCGCCCTTCTCCAGGAAATAGATGCCCACGCGGTCTCCGCCCCGGACGATCTTGGAAGTATCCACGCCGAACTGGCGCAGCGCGTTCACCCCCGCCTGGCCGATCTCATGCTTCGGCAGCTTCGTGACGAACGACGCGTCTATCCCGTAATTCGCCAGCGACACGGCCACGTTTGCCTCGCCGCCGCCGTAGGTCGCGCCGTAGCTGGTCGCCTGCACGAAGCGATAATACCCCTCCGGCGCGAGGCGCAGCATAATCTCGCCAAATGTAACTACTTTTTTGCTCATGATAGTCCTCCTTTTGTTTTGCTTTTATTTCTGAACGAGATGAACGGCAAACCCGCCGAACTCGTCCTGTAAATAAACTGCCTTGATCTTGCCCTTGTCGTCCTTTTTCGCGGTCGACATGTCGAACTTGACGCCCTTCTTTTCCAGATGGTAGATGGCGCGGTCCATATAGTTCGTGCCGATGGCGATATGGCCGTTTTTGCCCAGATACGGCTGCTTCATCGCCTCGATCGCCGTGCCCGCGAAGACGGAGCTGCCGCCGACCTTTTTCGCGAATCCGAACATAGACTCGAAGCTGTCCGCGATGGAGCTTGCCTCGTCCTCGCTGGAGGCGTTGATGCCGATATGGCGCAGCTCGAAGCCGAGCATCTTCACGACCGCTTCCCTCGTAAGAGCCTCAATCTCGTCGAACTTGCCGGCAGCCACCAGATCCTTTTTCACCATCCAGGAGCCGCCGCAAGCGATGATCTTCGGGAAATCCAGATAATCTTTCAGATTGCCGGCGTTCACGCCGCCAGTAGGCATGAAGCGCACTTTCGTGTAAGGCGCGCTCATGGCCTTGATCATATCGATGCCGCCCGCCGCCTCCGCGGGGAAAAATTTGACGACGTCCAGCCCGAGTTCCAGCGCGGCCTCGACGTCCGAGGGGTTCGACGTGCCGGGGACAATGGGGATGCCCTTGTCCACGCAATATTTCACGACCTTGGGATTCAGGCCGGGGCTTACGATGAACTTCGCTCCGGCCGCCGTCGCGCGGTCCACCTGCTCGGTTGTGAGCACCGTGCCGGCTCCGACCAGCATCTCGGGGAATTTCTCCGCCATGATCTTGATGGACTCCTCGGCCGCCGAGGTGCGGAACGTCACCTCCGCGCAGGGCAGGCCGCCGTTGCACAGCGCCTTTGCCAGCGGCTCGGCATCCTTTGCGTCATCGAGCGCGATGACCGGAACGATTCCGATTCCATGGATTTCTTCTAATACGTTCATGTTCTTCCTTTCTGCCGACATCCTCGGCTCCCCTTATCCAGGGAGCAGGCATGATATGTGCTGCCTGCGGCACTTTTTTACAGAGCGAAAGCCGCTTAGCGGCGCGTACTTCGAATAACGGCAAGGCAGCGGATGCCGCCGGTATCATACGGCCGCGATCCGTCCCTCGATGAACTCCCGCGCCTGCCTGGCGTTTTCCGGCTTCGTGTCCTCCAGCGTGGCATGTATATAGGGCTTGCGCTCCTTCGCATATTTCAATATCGCGTCATAGTCCATCATGCCGGTGCCGGCCGCGCACGATACGAGCCTGCCATCCTCCACGACGAAGTCTTTCAGGTGGATCATCGCGATCTCGTCGCCGAACGTCTCTATCGCCTCGGCAAAAATCTCATCGCGGCGTTCATAATTGGATATGTCCAATAGATTGACCGGATCAAATATGACGCGCAGGTTCGGCGAGCCGATGGCGTCGAGCACCTGCCTGGTCCGCCCGGGATTCCACATTATGTGCTTGTATACCGGCTCCAGGGCTAGGATGACTCCATACGACTCAGCGCATTTCACGACCGGGCGCAGATTGGCGATCAGCGTCTGCAAGGCCTCCTCGCCATGGCATGCCGGCTCGTAGCGATATTCCACGTTCGGAGCGCCAGTCTCCGACCCCACGACCCCGCATCCCAATATGGACGCGAACCGCAGATGCGCCTCATAGACCGCCTGGGTCCTTTTAAGCGCCTCCCGGTCGGGAGTCGCGAGATTCAGGTAGCAGCCCAGCACCGCGACATCCAATCCCTCCCCGGCAAACACTTTTTTCAGATACATGGCCCAGCCGGGCGTGAGCTCCGGCAGAGTCATCTTATAATCGCATAGCTTGCTCAGCGCGACGTGGACGCAGGTAAATCCCTGCTCCGCCGCGAAATGCGCCCGCTCCTCGATGGAGCCCGCCGCCGCGTCATGCAGCCTTAATCCTATCTGCATCGAATACCTCCTTATCTTAGTTTAGAGCAAGCCCGGAGATCCGATTCCTTGCTCTGACTGGCTGTGAATGTCAACCCTTATCTACAAATGCCACATTTTTTATCTCTTTTCAACCGCGCCGCGCTGTGTTATTATAAATCCAGAAAATAACAAAGGAGGACAAGTCATGTTAAGCCTACATGTCAATAAGTCCGGCCCCGCCGGCGAAAACACTTTTGCCACCATATCAGAGGCGATAGCGCGCATCCCCAAGGATTCCGCCGAACCCGCCACAATCGATATCGCTCCCGGAGTCTATGAGGAGAAAATCGTCCTCGACCGGCCTTATGTGCGCCTTTCGGGCGCCTCCGCCGATTCCTGCGTGATCACCTATGGCGACTACGCGAACGACGTCATGCCCGATGGCAAGAAGCGCGGCACGTTCCGCTCATATACGTTCCTGCTGGATGCCGACCATGTCACATTAGAGAACCTGACGATCCGCAACAGCGCGTTCCCGCGCTCCGCCGCCGGCCAGGCGATCGCCCTCTATGCGGACGGCGACAACCTCTTTATCGACTCATGCCGGCTGGAGAGCTACCAGGACACGCTCTTTACAGGCCCGCTGCCGCCATCTCCCAAGCATCCCGACGGATTCATCGGCCCTAAAGAGAATTCCAAGCGCCGCATGGGACGCCATTATTACAAGGACTGCTATATATGCGGCGACGTCGATTTCATATTCGGCAGCGCCATCGCCTATTTCGAAAACTGCGAGATTGCGTCGGTCCTATCGGAGGAGCTTCCCCCGGAGCCGGACGGCAGCATGCCCGTCTACGGCTTTTGCACGGCGGCCTCCACGCCGCAGGGCAGCCCGTATGGCTACGTATTCGACCATTGCCGCTTCACGTCCGAGGATCCGCACAGCTGCCCCGACGGCAGCGTCTATATCGGCAGGCCGTGGCGCGACTACGCGCAGACCGTATTGATTGACTGCTACCTGGGACCGCACATCCGCTCCGAGGGCTTCCACGACTGGGACAAGCCGCAGGCACGCAGCAGCGTGCTCTATGCAGAATACGGCAGCACCGGGCCCGGGGCCAATGGACGGCGTGCGGATTTCGTCCGCGCCCTCACGGAAAAGGAAGCGCTCCACTATACCAGGGAGCGGGTACTCCCTCCGTTCGCGTACGACCAGGCCTAGCCTACGGAGTCTCCGCTATCTCGCCGACTGCCTCGGCGACGATCGGATCGCCCTCGGCTCCTTCCACCTCGACGTTTTCGAGGATGAGCCGTTCCACGTTGGCGGCGTAGATGCCTCTCTTAGAACAGGACTCCACGCCGTCCGACATGGCGGGCACGCCGCTCCTCGCGTCTTCGGCGAACGAGACTCGTACGTTCTTCATGGAGATCTCCTCGATCTTGCACTCCGGCAGGCCTTCAAAATATGCCGCCGCCACATGGCAGTTCTTCGCGTCTATATCCTCGAAGCGCAGCCGCTTGACGCGCGGAGTCCTGCTGTCTACCGGCAATGCCTCGCGGGTCTGCACGTATTCCGTCTTCCCATCCGGATCGCAATAATAAAAACAGTTCACGACGAATGGCGTCATCACCTGGTCCATATCGATCTTGCAAAAAGCTATCTCATCTAGCACGGCGTCCTCGCCGCGCCCGCGCCTGGTCTTTACGCGCAGCCCCCGGTCCGTATTTACAAAACGGCATTCCTCCACCAGCAGGTTCTTCACGCCGCCCGCCATCTCGCTGCCTATCGTGACAGCGCCATGCCCGTCCCGCATCAGGCATTGGAAGATATGGATGTTCTCCGAGGGAGTCTTGTGCTTCCTGCCCATGTAGATCTTGCCGGATTTTACCGCGATGCAATCATCCCCGAGGGAAAAGCGCACCCCGGCGATATCGACGTTCCTGCACGACTCGGGATCCAGGCCGTCCGTATTCGGCGAGACGCCGGGATTCTCTATATTCAGGTTATAAAAGCCCAGATTGCTGCTGAAAAACGGGTGCAGCGTCCACGACGGGCTGTTGGCGAACGTCAGTCCCTGCAGCATGATATTCTCGCATTTATTTATGAAAAACATCCTGGGACGGAACGCGATATCCATCACCTTGGGATTCTTCCACCAGTTCTCGGCGGACGCGTTGCCGTCGATACGGCCCTCGCCGTATATCGCCACGTCCTCCACGCCTATGCCGGTGATGATCGCGGCAAACATCGGCAGCGGGTTGCCCTCCCACGTGCCTAGATAATACTCGCCGGTCTCGTCATAGCTCTCGATGAGCGCCGGAAACCTCGGGAATTCGTTCCGGTCGGTCAACGCGGAGAGCGCCGCGCCCTTCTCCAGCTCGATCCGGATATGGCTCTTCAAAAACAGGCTGGTAATCCTGTATGTCCCGGCGGGGATAAGCACGCGGCCATCCTCCGGGCAGGATAAGATGGCAGCCTGTATATATTTCGTATCGTCCTGGACTCCGTCGCCCTTCGCCCCGAACGCCTTGACATTCAGAGTGACGAATTCATGTTCTGTGCAGAACGAAAACACTCCGGCGCGGCTGCCCCCGGCATCCATGACCGCCAGCGTATATTGCGTGTCGGGCTTCAGCCCATAGAGCGATGTAACTACGGTCGCCGCATCTTTTGCATATTCACCGTTCAAATAAAGGCTGTAAGGCTCCAGCGTCTCATAGACTCCCCCGTCCGCCAGCTTGAACGTGGCGCTGCGCGCGGTCTTCGCGAGCAATTCTATCTGCATATCCCGCCCTCCTTCACACGGACCAGCCAGCCGGTCATTTCTTCGCGGCAAGATACTGCGCATAAGCCATCATGAATGGGCCGACTCCCTTTGAATCATCCGATACGACAGGCTCGGACAGGTAATATGCCACGCTGCCGTCGCGCCTGGGGTTGTCCGCAGGCCCGAGGCCTGCCACAGAGCAGATGCCGGTAAGCTCCAGCTTTCCGCCCTCCTCACGCAGCTTGTTGTCTATAAGGCTCTCCACGATCCGGATGCCTATAGGCTGATATTTCTCTTCAAGTACGATGCCGAGCTCGCAGGCCTTTAAGATGGAATATCCGACCATCGCGCTGCCGGACGTCTCCAGATAGTTGCCGTCCGCGTCCGCCCTGTCGATGACCTGGTAGAACAGCCCCGTCCCGGGATCCTGATATTGCAATATGCCCTTGAGCATGAGCTTGTATATATCCGCGAGTTCGCGATATTGCTCGTATATCTCCTTGCTCATCTTGTCGCACACGTCGACTAGGGCCATGAGATACCATCCCATGCTCCGCAGCCAGAAGTTCGGCGAGCAGCCGGTCTCCTTGTCGGCCCAGAACTGCTCCTTCGCCTCGTCATACGCGTGATAGCAGAGGCCTTTCTCAGGGTTGTAGAGGTATTTCTGGACGTTCTCGAACTGCGAGACGATATCGCCGTATTTTGCCTTGTTGTCATATCTCGTCTCGTATTCCATATAAAACGGCTGGGCCATGTACAGGCCGTCCAGCCAGATCTGGTTCGGATAGATCTCCTTATGGAAAAAGTTTCCGGTCGAGCAGCGCGGATGCGCGCGCAGCCTGTCCATCAAAAATTCGATGGCTTTGCGGTATTTCTCCTCCCCGGTCATGTCGTACATGAAAAACAGGATCTTGCCGCTGTTGATGCTGTCGATATTGAATTTCTCCAGTTCATAATGCGCGATCGTGCCGTCGTCCATCACGAAATTCTTCAGATAATTCTCGATGAAGGTAAAATATTTCCTGTCCTTGGTAACTTCATAGAGGTATTTCGCGCCTAAAAGGACACAGCCGTCCTCATAATTCCAATATTCCTTGTATTGCTTGTATTCCTTAAGGTATCCGTCGATAAAACGGTCAGCCTTTTCCACGCCCATGGGTCTTGTCCTCCTTATATCCAAAGCCTCCGAGCCGGAGGCCGCCTGGGCGCGCCCGCAGGTCCCGGGCGCGCCGTATCATAAAGTAACGCCCTGCTTGAAGATGGCCATGTCGTGATAGCCGGCCCTCTCGCTGCATACCTGCCTGCCGGACGCCGTCTCCAGGACGAGGCCAAACAGCTTCTCGGCCTCCCCGTCCATGCCGGCGCCTTCTACCAGCGTCCCCGCGTTGAAGTCAATCCAGTTCGACTTCCTGCCCGCCAGGCCGGAATTGCTGGCAATCTTTATCGTCGGCACCGGCGACGCGAAAGGCGTGCCGCGTCCGGTCGTGAAAAGCACGATGTGCGCCCCGCTCGCCGCCAGGGCGGTCGCGGCCACAAGGTCGTTCCCTGGCGCGCTAAGCAGGTTAAGGCCGGACGACTGGACCCGTTCGCCATAATGCAGCACCCCGCTGACCGCCGCGCCGCCGGATTTCTGCGTGCAGCCGAGCGACTTGTCCTCCAGAGTGGAGATGCCGCCCTTTTTGTTGCCCGGGGAAGGATTCTCATATATCGTCTGATTGTTGCTCTTGAAATAATTCTTAAAATCATTGATCAGCGCGACAGTCTTGTCAAACAGCGCCTCGTTCTCGCAGCGGTTCATCAGGATCGTCTCCGCGCCGAACATCTCGGGCACCTCGGTAAGTATGGTCGTGCCGCCGGCCCCGATCAGCAGGTCGGAAAAACGCCCGACCAGCGGGTTTGCCGTAATGCCGGAAAAGCCGTCGCTGCCGCCGCACTTCAGGCCGACTACCAGCCTGGACGCGCTTATGCTCGTGCGCTCCTGCGCGGACGCGCGCTCGATCAATCCCTTGACGATCTCGACGCCGTCCGCTATCTCGTCTTCGCTCTCCTGGCAAACGAGGAACTTCACCCGATCCGGGTCATAATCCCCGATATATCCCTTCAGCACGTCGATATTGCTATTCTCGCATCCAAGGCCTAGAACGAGCACGCCGCCGGCGTTCGGATGGCGGATCAGGTCGGCGAGTATCGTGCGCGTATGCTCCTGGTCGTCTCCCATCTGCGAACACCCGTAAGGATGGGAAAAGGCGATGACGCTCTCGACGCTGCCCTTGACATAGCCATTCGCCTGTCTCGCGATGGCTCCGGCGACGTTATTCACGCAGCCGACCGTCGGGATGATCCAGATCTCGTTCCTCACGCCGACCGTGCCGTCAGGACGCTCGAACCCTTGGAAATACGCCTCCCTCGCGGGCAGCGTTTTTTTAGGAACCGGCTCATAAGTATAGTCGAGCAGCTCGCCCAGGCCGGTCTTCAAGTTGTGCGTGTGGATCCAGCCGCCCTTTTTCACGGGCGCCTTTGTATATCCTATCGGATATCCGTATTTAACGACGGCCTCTCCCTCCGCCAGATCCCGCAGCGCCATCTTGTGTCCTGCCGGTATCTCCTCAGCGGCCGTCACGGTACTGCCGGCGACGTCCACGCTCGTGCCGGCAGGTATATCCTCTATCGCGACTGCAACATTGTCGTCGTCGTTTATTTTAAAAATCGTCATGCGAAATGCTCCTCCATCGTCGCGCGCATGCCCTTCGCGTTAATCTCGTCAAGATAAGAGGCCACGGCATCCGCAAGGCCGGCAGTCTGCCCCAGCTCGGATCCGAAGAAAGACTCGTTCGTGATAAATTTCGTGACGAACTGCTTCGAATCGCTGCCGGTGTTCTCCGCGAAGAATTTAAGCACCGCCTCGTCGTCCATTATCTGGTATTCCTGGCCGTCGCGATGCCCGATCAGCGCCTTGTCCCGAATCTCGGTGCCCTGGTAGAACGCCATAAGGGCCGCGAGCGAAAACGTCAGATGCGAAGGCAGCGTGCCGTTTTTCTCCACATATCCCAGGAAGCTCGGCATGCATCTCGCCCTCCATTTCGACACGGAGTTCAGCGAGATGGAGAGCAGCGAGTGCTTTACGTAAGGATTGTTGAAACGAGTGATGACGGCCTGGGCGAAATCCTCCAGCTCCGCCTTGGGCAGCGTCAGCGTCGGGATGACCTCGTCATATATCGTCTCCTTCATGAATTTGAATATCAGCCCGTCCTTCATCGACTCGAGCACGATGTCGTTGCCCGCGAGATAAGACGCCAGGACGAAGGACGTATGCGCGCCGTTCAGGATACGCACCTTGCGCTGCTTGTAAGGCTTCTGGTTGTCGGTGAATATGACGTTCATGCCGGACATGCCCTCTAATGCCTTGTCAAGCGGCAGCTCGCCGCTGATATCCCTGGAGCTCTCGATGACCCAGAGGGCGAAAGGCTCGCCGGTCACGATCAGCTCGTCCCTGTAGCCCCACTCCTGCCACAATTTCTCATCCTCGTCCCTCGGATACCCAGTGATGATGCGGTCGACAAGCGTAGATGTAAAGACGCAGGCCTCGTCGAGCCATTTCTTGAACCCGTCCTCAAGGCCCCAGTTATCGGCCTGCTTTAAGACGCACTCCCTGAGATGTATGCCGTTGTCGTCTATAAGCTCCACCGGCAGCATCACGAGGCCTTTGTCAGGCGCGCCGTTAAAATGCTTGTATCTCTCATACAGGAACTTGGCCAGCTTCGCCGGGAAGCTCTTCGGCGGATCCATATCCAGCCTGTCGCTCTCGTCATAGACTATGCCGGCCTCCGTCGTATTGGATACTATGTAGCGCAACGTATCCAGCCTGGCATAGCTGCTGTACTTCTCATATTCCTCATGCGCCGCCACAACGTCCGCGACGCTGGTGATAATCCTGTTCAGCACGGCCGGCTCCCCGTCGACGATCCCCCTCAGGGAGACCGTATACTGGCATTCCTGATTGTGGAAACGATCCAGCGTGCCGTATTCGATCGGCTTGACCAACACGATATCTCCGTCAAAAAGCCCCTTCTCATTCGCGATATCGATCATGTAGTCCACGAATCCGCGCAGGAAATTGCCCTCGCCAAACTGCAGCACCTTGACCGGCCTGTCCTTTTTCCCGGTCCTCTTCCTCGACAATAAATCCATCTCGCCCTCTGACCTCCATTCTTAGATGACTCCGCTGTCCATAGTCCTTCTCCATGCACGCCCCGCCAGTGAAATCCGCCGTCCGGCGGCTTTCACTGTAAGTGCTTACAAAGGATATTTTACAACCGCGAGGTTCATAAGTCAACCTTGTTTTTATCGATTTTATCCGCTGATTCCAACGGCATCCCATGAATCCGGCGCATTGCTTTTCCCCGAAAAAATCTGTTGTAAAAGCGCGGCCGGTATTGTATAATGGACATGGTTGCGATGTAACTATTTACATGCGGAAAGAGGTGTGCGGATTGAACATTTACGACATCTCCAAACAAGCGGGCGTCTCCATCGCCACAGTCTCACGCGTCCTGAACGGCAGCCCGAACGTCAAGGCGGACACGCGCAAGAAGGTTTTGGACGTCATCGACCGCAACGGATACATCCCGAACGCGTTCGCCCGGGGCCTCGGCCTTGACACGATGAACTCCATCGGCATCGCCTGCGCGGACAGTTCAGATCCCTACATGGCCAAGGCCTTGTACTACATAGAGAGCAACCTCAGGGAGAACGACTACAGCTGCCTGCTCGCGTGTTCCGGCTACTCGCGCAAGGGCAAAGAAAACGCTCTCTCGCTGCTGCTCAACCAGCGGGTGGACGCGTTGATTTTGATCGGCTCCAACTACGTATCCGCAGATCCGAAGGACAACGCCTATATAATAAACGCCGCGGAGCAGGCGCCGGTCTTCCTGCTGAATGCCGATTTCGACGCGCCGAACGTATATTGCACGATGTGCGACGACTTCAAGTCCGCGCAGACCGCGGCTCTCGCTCTGATAGACAGCGGCATCGACGACATATTATATTTATACAATTCCAGGTCCTACAGCGGAATGCGCAAGCTCGGCGGCTACCAGTCCGCGTACAGCATGCGCGACATCCCGCTGAAAGACGGGCTGATCCAGCATTTCAAAGGCAGGCGCGAGGACGTCGACGGCGTGAGGGATTTCCTGTGCGGGATCAAAGACAGCGGCGTGCAATTCCACGCGGTGCTGGCCTCCGACGACGTGCTGGCAATAGGGGCGGTGAAATACGCCAGGGCATGCGGCATAGATATCCCGGACGGGCTTTCCGTCATAGGCTATAACAATTCGCTGCTCACCATCTGCAGCAATCCGGAGATTACCTCTATCGACAACAATCTCGAGACTCTCTGCTCCCAGCTCGTGCGGACTTGCATCGGCGTGATAAACGGCGACGACATGCCGCCAAAGGTCACTTATCCCGGCGAGCTGGTATGCCGCGAGACGACGGCGCTTTCCTTGCAAAAATGATTTCTCATTGATTCTATTAAAGGAGGTAAGAAAATAGATGAAAAATTTTATGGATGAAGACTTTCTTTTGTCCACGCCTACCGCGCGGGAGCTGTTCCACGATTATGCGGAAAAGATGCCCGTGCTGGACTACCACTGCCACATTAACCCGAAGGAGATCGCGCAGGACCGCAGGTTCGACAACATCGCCCAGGTCTGGCTGGGCGGCGACCACTATAAGTGGCGCTTCATGCGCTCCTCCGGCATCGACGAGCGCTACATCACCGGCGATGCGTCCGACAAGGAGAAATTCCTGAAATGGGGCGAGGCGCTGGGCAAGGCTATCGGCAACCCGCTCTACCATTGGAGCCATCTGGAACTGCAGCGCTACTTCGGCTACCATGGCGCGCTGAACAAAAATACCGCCGAGGAGGTATGGGAGCTGTGCAATGCCAAGCTCGCCGAACCGGGCATGAGCGTGCGCGGACTGATCAAACAGTCTAACGTTACGCTGATTTGCACTACCGACGATCCCATAGATTCCCTGGAATGGCATGACGCGATCGCCGCCGACGACAGCTTCGACGTGCAGGTACTGCCCGCATGGCGGCCCGACAAGGCGATGAATATCGAAAAGCCCGAATACACGGATTACCTGGAGAAACTCTCGCAGGCTAGCGGCGTCGCCATCTCCACTTTCGCGGATCTGAAAGAAGCCCTGAAAAACAGGATGGCGTTCTTCGCTTCGAAAAAGTGCAGCGTGTCCGATCATGCCCTGGAATACGTCATGTACTATCCGGCGGCGGACTCCGAGATCGAGGAGATATTCGCGAAGCGCCTGGCAGGAGGGGCCGTCACCCGCGAAGAGGAGCTAAAGTTTAAGACCGCGTTCATGCTCTTCGTCGGCCGGGAGTATAGCAGGCTGGGATGGGTGATGCAGCTCCATTACGGATGCAAGCGCGACAACAACCGCCCGATGTATGACCGCCTGGGACCCGATACCGGCTATGACTGCATCAATAATTACGCGCCCTCCGCGCAGATGGCTGATTTTCTGAACGCGCTGAACGAGACCGGCGAGCTGCCGAAGACTATCCTCTACAGCCTCAACCCGAACGACAACGAGTCTATAGGCACGATACTTGGCTGCTTCCAGGATTCCACGGCCGTCGCGAAGATCCAGCAGGGCAGCGCGTGGTGGTTCAACGACCACAAGATCGGCATGAAAAACCAGATGCTCTCGCTCGCCAACCTGGGCAACCTCTCCGGATTCGTCGGCATGCTGACTGACTCCCGGAGCTTCCTGTCATATACGCGGCATGAATATTTCCGCCGCATCTTCTGCGACCTGGTAGGCGACCTGGTCGAAAACGGCGAGTTCCCATATGACAAGGAGATCCTCTCCGAGATCGTGAAGGGCGTGTCATACAACAACGCCGTTCGTTACTTTGGTTTTAACCTGGAGGAGAAATAGATACAAACAATGCCGGAAATGCCGGAACGAAAAAAGCCGGGGGCGGTCATGCCGCCTCCGGTTTCTTTTTGACTTTTATCCTGCTCTTTTTCCAATAATCAGTCAAGTAGATGATGTATAGCACGACTGCCGCGAGTCCGTTGCTGACGACGACCGAGTACCATATGCTGCGCACCCCCATGTGCAGGATCCGCTCGCAGACAAACAACGTCGCGAACCTGAAGATCCACAGCCTGGACGCGTCCACGATCATCGTGACCTCGGTATGGCCGCTGCCCTGGAACAGGCCCATAGTCGAGTTATAGACGCCGTTCGTGAACACCCAGAACGCCATGATGCTGAGGAATTCCGCCGCCATCGCAACGACCTCCTCGTCGTCTGAAAAAATCCGCACTATCGCGGTCGATATCGAAGGCCGCGATAAGATCATCCCGCCGACCAGAAGAAACACGATAATCATCTTCATCGAAAGCTTGTAACCCTGCCTGGCGCGCTCTAGCTGGTTCGCGCCGACGTTCTGCCCGACGATGGTGGCGACGGCAGACCCGATGCCGTTGGACGGCAGCGATATCAGCCCGTTGACCTTGTTTCCGATGCCGTATGCCGCCATGGCCTTTGTGCCGTATTTGAACACGCTCTTGCTCATCAGCAGGAACCCGAGCTGCATCGTGCTGCCGCCGATGGCGGTCGGCAGGCCTATGACGACGATATTTTTCAGCTTATCCTTCTCAAACTTCATCCCCCGCAGCTCCAGCCTTATCGGCGATGATTTCGTGTGGAGCAGCGCGAAGGCTATGGCCGCCGGTATAGCCTTGGCCATGACGGTCGCAAGCGCGGCCCCCGCCACGCCCCAGTGGAAACCGACCATGAACAGCGGGTCCAGTATCATATTAGAGGCAATGCCCAGCAGATTCAGCAGCATCGGGCGCACCGTATCTCCCTGCGCCTGATGAATCGCCGTGTATATGTTGACCGCGTACAAAAAAGGCATATCCAATATTACCAGCTGCATATATATCCTGGCATATTCCCATGTGTCGCCGTCCGCGCCAAGCCATGTCACGATGGCCGGCGTCGTGACATTTATGAGCAGCGCGCACCCCACCGCGAATATCATGGCGCAGGCGAAAATCTGGTTCGCCATGGACTTCGCGTCCTCCCTGGCGCCGGCCCCGATATATTGCGCGATAAGGACCGAACCCGCCACGGTTATCCCGGATCCGAAATTCACAACGATGTTTTGGACCGGGGTAATCAGGTTGATCGCCGCCAGCTCCTCGGTACCCAGCGTCCCGAGCCAGTACGTATCGGTCAGGTTGTACATGGTCTGCAGGAAACTATTGATGATGACCGGAATCGCGAGCGATAAAATCGCCTGCGTCATATTCCCGGAAAGAATCTGATCCCTGTTCCTCTCGCTGTTGCTATGCTTATCAAGCTTTGACAAGCCATCCATTAACCTTCCCATCAAATCATCTCCTAACTTACTATGAAAGCCCGGTCGCAATGGACATGCGGATGGACTGCTTGCAGTCGGGTCCGCATGGACATTAGCGACGCTAACCGTATGAGCAAGAAGGGCGATAGCCCGGATTGCGAATACGGGTCGGATTGCGAGAGCTGCGCAGCAGCGGAGCAATCCGCGGGCTTTCATTCATTCATGGCATGCCCCGCCCGCGTTGATGCCCCGCTTACTCCAGGGCATCGACGCGGATATATTCAAAATCCGCATAGCCTGCCGGTCCGCAATCCAGAGCGGAACCCGCGAACAAACCTATCTTCGCGCCGACCCATGTATGGTCTGTAGGGAAAAACGACGTCTCTACCGGGGTGAAATGCTCGCCGTCTAAGGAATATTCCATCGTGAAACAATCCGATACGAGGCTCTCGCGCAGCCATGCCGCGTCTCCTGCGATGGCAGAAATCTCGCGGACATGTTCAATCACCCTGCCATCCGGCCCATCGGCGCTCTCCGCAAAGATGAGGCGTTTCCTGCCTGACTTCACGCCGACCGCCAGATAGGCATAATGCCCGCCCATCATGACGAGCCCTGCCCTGCCGCCGTTTTCCAGGCCATCCAGGCAAATCTTGGTCTCCGCCCTGAAAGCGGGACAGACAATCTTCTGCGTAAGGACATTCGCCCTATCCCAGAGTATGGTCGCGCCGCCGGCCGGATTTATCGCATACAGGCGAAGATATCCCGGACGCGCCGTGAGCGATGAAAAATCGTCCCTGGCATTTGCGAGCCATTGCCATTGCAGCCCGAGCCGCGCGTCCGAAAAATCATCAGACGCCTTAAGATAACACGGCTCTTCCACGCCCGCATCCGGCTTCTCATGCACCAGGCAGGGCCTGCCGCAGCCATCCCCGTCGACGTCGACTCCGATCGATGGCCAGCCGTTTTCCCAGGATACCGGCTGAAGATGCACTATCCTGCCGTACAATCCCCTGTCCTGGAAATGCACGAACCATTCCTGCCCGGACGGCGTGTCTACAAGCGCTCCCTGATGCGGTCCGTTTATAGGAGTATCGCCCTGCTTCATGACGATTCTCTCCTCATACGGGCCCATGATACTCCTCGAGCGCAGCGCGGCCTGCCATCCGGTCCGCACGCCCCCGGCCGGCGCCAGAATATAATAATAACCGTCCCTGCGGTATACCTTGGGTCCCTCTATCGTCGGCTGCGTCTCCACGCCGTTGAATAATATATGATCCGGCGCTAACGCCCGCGTCCCGTCGGATGACATCGGGAATATGCCAAGGCAGCTCTTGAATCCGATGCGGCTCTTGGCGTAGCCGTGCACGACGTAGGCGTGGCCGTCGTCCTCCCAATACGGGCACGGATCTATAAGCCCTTTCCCCTCCAAGACCGGTACCGGGGCCTCCCATTCGCCCAGCGGGTCGCGCGTTTTCACCATGAATATGCCCTCGTCCGGCATCCCGTAGTATATGTAAAACTCGCCCGAATGATAACGGATTGCGGGCGCCCATATGCCTCGCGCGTGCATCGGCCTGTCATAAGCGTCATAATCGATGCGCCTCACCGCATAGTTCACGAGCCGCCAGTTGACCAGATCCTTTGACGTGAGGATCGGCAGTCCCGGGATATAGTTAAAGCTGGACGCCGTCATATAAAACGTATCGCCAACGCGGATAGCGTCTGGATCCGAATAATCCGCGAACAGCACCGGATTGCGGTAACTGCCGTCGCCTTGATCTGACTTCCACAAACGCTCCATATCTCTCTCCCTTCCGGACATTACATGCCATAAACCGGCCCGTCGAACAATCCCTCCGCCAGCAGATCCGCATAGACTCCGCCCAGGTCGCGCAGGCCCCTGGCGATACAGCCGGCATAGATCACGGCGCCCTCGTATTGCAGGTGCGTGTCGTCCGTATCCAATCCCTCCGGATGGTACGGATATACGCCGGCAGGGATGTGCATGTACCAGCGCAGGGTAGCCTTGGGCCCGGCATCCAGCAGCTTTTGCCTGCTCATCTCGAAAAGGTCGATGATCGGCACGCCAAGAGCCCTCGCGGTCTCTTTCATCGCCAATACGTACGGCATATGCGCGCTCTCGTGCAGCGTGCCGTCGTCGTTGAATTTGCGCCGCTCAAGCGGCGTGATGAATACCGGGCGCGCCTTCTTGTCCCATGCCACGTTGGCAAACTTCTCCAGATTCTCGCGGAATTCCTTATCCGGGTCCGTATACCTCGCCGGATCTTCTTTTTTCTCATCATTATGCCCGAACTGGACAAAGAGAAAGTCGTCCTCCGCGATCCTGTCGTATATCGGCACCAGGCGCGATTCGTCTATAAAGCTCTTCGTGCTGCGCCCGTTTCTCGCATGGTTCTCCACCCGGACATCAGGCCGCAAGTACAGAGAGAGCGTCTGGCCGATGCCGGTCTGAGGGAACGAAAGGATGTCATTGGTCTGAACGGTGGAGTCGCCCGCCCAAAAAATAGTACTCATGCTTTTCTCCCTTCTCCAAAAAAGGTGCAGCGGGAAACCCGCTGCACCAAAACAATACGCTATTTTTCGTTGTATCGCGTAAAAATCTCGGAATGCCTTGACAATGATCACTCTTTGACCGCGCCGATATTCACGCCCTTTACGAAATACTTCTGCAGGAACGGATAGAGAATCATGAACGGCAGGATAACGACTATGATAGCCGCGTTCTTCACCGTATTCTCTGTCGCGTTGCTGCCGGCCATCGGGGGCAGATCCGAACCCATGACCATGCCGCGCAGCTTCATCTGGAAGTTGTACCACTTAGAATCCGTGATGTACAGCTTATAGTGGGTGTAATCATTCCAGTAAGTGACCGCGAACATCAGGCCTATGGAAGCGAGCGCGGCCTTCGACATCGGCAGCACGATGCGGATGAATGTCTGCATCGGCGAACACCCGTCCAGCGTGGCCGACTCGAACAGGCTCTGCGGTATGCCCTCGAAGAAGTTCCTCATCAGGACCAGGTTGTATACGTTCAGTGCTGGGAATAGTATAACCACCCATAAAGTGTTTGTCAAGTGCAGCGCCCTCAGCACCAGATATGTCGGGATCATGCCGCCGTTGAATATCATCGTGAACAGCAGGAAATTCGCAAAAAAGTTCCTGCCCGGCATATCCCACTGGATCAGCACGTACGCTCCGAGCGTCGAAAGGACCAGCGCGAGCAGCGTGCCGGAGATGGTAGTGATAAACGAAATCACCAGCGGACGGAAGAGCGTCGGATTCTTGAATATGTTTATATAGCCGTCCAGGCCGAACGCCTCCGGCCACAGCTTCATGCCATATGCCGTGCGCAAATCGAACGAATCGACGATGACCTTCCACATCGGAATCATTATCAGCAACGCGAATATGATAAATACCAGGCCGTTGATAATCTGGAAGACCGGTATCTTCTTCCTTCTTTTTTTAACTGCTTTAGTTTTTTCAGTAGTAACTGTAGCTGTTGCTTCTGCCATGTCATTCCCTCCTTAGACTATGCCGCGGCCTTCGCGTACCTTCTTGCTCCACTGGTTGCAAGCCAGGACAAGGACGCAGCCTACCAGGGATTTGAACAAGCCGACCGCCGTAGTATATCCGTAGTTCGGGATGCCGCCGCTGTTAAAGCTCTGATAGTAGATGTAGGTCTCGAGCACGTTTGCCGTGTCAAGAACCGCGTCGTTCTGTAGCACGAATGCGGACTCGAACAGGTTCATGACCTTCGCCAGGTTCAAGATAAGGACCGTGAGGATCGTATTCTTCAACTGAGGGAACGTGACATAGCGCATCTTTCCCCATCTGCCGGCCCCGTCTATCGCAGCCGCCTCATACAGGTCTGTATTGATGCCGGCAAGGGTAGCCATGAAGATGACGGTCTGCCAGCCGGTCTCTTTCCAAAGGTTGATGATATAATAAGCGGGACGCCACCATTTCGAATTGCCCAGGAAATAGATCATGTTGTCGGCGTCGATGACTCCCAGCTTCACGAGGAGCGTATTCACCAGGCCGCTGCTCGAGGGAGACAAAATCAGGGCAAAAACCGATGCCGTCACGACCCATGACATGAAGTGCGGCAGATAGATGATCGTCTGCACTATCTTCTTAAACCAAAGGCCCGCGATCTCGTTCAGCAGGATCGCGACGACGACCGCCACGAACGTCGTCAGGAGCAATTTCACGATACTGATCTGCACCGTGTTCCAGAACGCGCTCCAGAAGTTCGCCATGGAGAACATCCGCTTAAAGTTCTCCAGGCCCGTGAAATGCGGCGACACCAGGCCGTTGTAGTCCGTGAACGCATACCCGATGCCGAACATCGGCGCATAAAAAAAGATGATGGCAAATACAAGCACCGGAAGGAACATCAAGTAGAATCCCCTATACTTGTATACCTTGGCCATGGTATTTTTTTTCTTCTTTTTTTCCATATCCGTCCTTCCTCTCCTAATAAGCGACGCAGCCATCCGCCTGACAGCAAATCTGAATGAACATGCTAAGCGCTCATCCTACCCCCATCGATAAAAACCCCGCCGGCGGGCGCCGCCTGAAACATTGACAGATTAGGCGGAGAAGGAAGCTCCGCCTAATCTCAATCATTTTTAGTTTTTCACGCGGTCATGCATATAAATTACTGTGCGTTCAGAGAATCGACGATCAACTGCGACCACTGCGCGGCGCCGCTGCTCTCAAAGTCGGCATAAGCCTCGTCTACGGTCATCTCGCCGAGAGCCACCTTTGTGACGAGCTCCTGCTTCTTCGTCATCAAATCTCCGTTGTACTGGTTCATCTCGTCCGTAGAGGGAACCATGAAAGTACCCTCGGAGCTGCTGTTGAACAGTTCCAGAGATGCCTTTGCCTCGGGCTCAAGAGCCTGGGGATCGTTCGCCAGGTTCGTCAGGGCGAGCATCGGGTCGATGTGCGCCTTGGTATACTGCGTGCCAGGGGTCTCGAGGTTGTCCAGCATATGGAACTCGCCCTCCTGATACTCCTTAGGCTCCTCCGTGTCGGCGTACAGCGTCTCGGCAGCCGTAGACCAGTGCGTGCCCTCTACGCCGTATGTCCACAGGAACTGCACGTCGCCGCCGTCCTGCATAGCCTCGATGAAGTATTTGAACACGCCCTCGGGATTCTTGCAGGTAGAGGTGATGCACCATGCGGGCGACAGGCGCTCGATGTATTTGCCGACCTCCTGGATGGGCTCCAGCGCCACGATATCGCCGCTAAGGCCGTTCGCCTCGCAGTTGGTCTTAATGTTCGTCGCCCAGGTACCTGCCCAGTAGGTGAACACGCCGAGGCTGTCGTCATAGAACTTGTTGCGGACGTCGCTCGTCGCGTAGGTGGTGGACTCTTTATCGAGCACGCCGTCCTTGACGCCCTGCGCTATGCGCTCCATAGCGGCCTTCATGGGCTCCTCGGTGAAGCCGTCCGCCCATGTGCCGTCATCCTTCTGATAGAAGCTGGGCCATGCGTCCTGATAGAACTCAGGCAGATAGTTCGTATAAGGCGCCTCTGCGTTGAGGAATCCGGATGCGGCCTCGACGAAATCGACGCCCTTCGCTTCCTTCATCTTCTTGAGCATGTCATAAAACTCATCCCAGGTCTTGGGCAGCTCCGTGATGCCTGCGGCGTCGAGCCACTCCTGCTTGACATAGGTGACGCAGCCGTTGCCGCGGGCTGCGGGCATGCCATACAGATGTCCGTCAATCATCATCGGCTCTACCGCCGCGATGCCGCCCTTCTCCTCCTGGCGCTTCTTCAGGTCGGAAGCCTCCCACGCGGGAGCCATATCCCAGAGCACGCCCGCGTCGCCATAGCTGGCGATGTAGTTGGAAGAAAGGATGAGCACGTCCGGCCAGTCGCCCGAGGACATCGTCTGTCCCACCACGTCATAATACGCGTCATGGTCAGGCTGTACGAGCTCGTACTGGATGCCGGTCAGCTCCGTGAGCTTGTCGAAAAACTGCTGGCGTCCGTTCTCCTCTGTAAAGACGGTGCCATCGAACATCAGCTTGATAGATTCGGGCTTCTCCACATCGCCGGTATCGCCCGTATCCCCCGCGTCCGCACTGTCAGTCCCGGTATCGCCGGAGTCCCCCGCGTCCGTGCTGTCAGTCCCGGTATCGCCGGAATCCGTGCCGGCATCGGCAGCCGTATCACCGCTGTCCGCAGCGGCGTCGCCACCATCATCTCCGCCGCCGCAGCCGGCCAGAGTCACAGCCATGGCGGTCGCCAGCAGCACTGAAACAATTTTCTTTTTCATTTCATACCTCCTTAAAATTAATTTGTGCAGCGCTTACACCGACTAAATTGTAAGCACTTTCATACTGCCGTTTAATTATATACCAAACAAGCGCGGCTTGTAAAGTATATTCTGTAAAAAATGCCAAAAAAATTTGCGGTTTTCAGCATAAAGAAAACAATATTGCCCAATTCCGACCGTAAATTCTGCCTGTAAATACTTACATCTGTCAAGATATACTTGTATTATCCGGATAAAATTAGTATCATGGTATGTGTTAATTCTACTATGAAAGCCCCGTCAAGTGGTCATGCAGATGGCAAGCTTGCTTGCAAAGCTGCATGGACATTTGACGGGCAAGGTGGTATGAGCAAAAAAGCGGCGCGACCGAAGAGAGCGACGCGATTTGCGAATACCGCCGGCGATTGCTGGAGTGCCGTAGGCACGAAGCAATCGACTTTCATTCAAGGTGTTGCCCCGCTTGCGGGGCACGGGGGGTACTCAAAGGAGGACTGGCCATGCTGACAATAGAACGGACGCGCCCCGAAGACGCCGGCGTTCCATCTCAATGCATAATGCGCATGATCTCGCGGCTGGAGCGAAAAAAAATACCCATGCACAGCCTGCTTCTGATGCGCCATGGCAAGCTGATATGCGAATGCTATTACAAGCCATGCTCGCCGCATGACCAGCACCGCATGTTCTCGATTACTAAGAGCTTTACGTCGATTGCCATAGGGCTGCTCGCCGACGAGGGGAGGATCTCGCTCGACGACCGTATCGTCGGATATTTTCCCGAAAAAGTCCCGAAAGACGTGCATCCATATATCGCGCAAATGACGATCCGCGACATGCTGATGATGCGCACCTGCCATGCGTCTACCACCTACAAGCTGGATCTCGCCAGCGACTGGGTCGGAAGCTTTTTCACCACCCCTCCGACCCATCCGCCGGGCTCCGTCTTCCATTATGACACGTCCGGCGCGCACGTCCTGTGCGCCCTCGTAGAGAAGCTCACTGGCATGGATATGTTAGACTATATCAAAAAAAAGCTGCCGGGCCTGGGCCTCTCTGAGGGATCGCGCCTGCTGAAGGATCCGTTCGGCGTGTCTATCGGCGGCAGCGGGCTGGTCGCGACTTCCGAGGACATCCTGCGTTTCGGAATCTTCTTATACAGCGAGGGGAATATTGACGGAGAGCAGCTGCTCTCGGCAGATTATATCAGGACCGCGACGTCACTGCTCACGGCCACGGAGGTGACCGCGCCGCTGCCCAGCGAGGCATGCGGGTACGGCATGCAGTTCTGGCGCACTGAAAAAAACGGCTACGTATGCTACGGCATGGGCGGGCAGCTTATCATCGTCCTGCCGGACTACGACGTTATCTGCGTAACTACGGCGGACACGCAGGGCATCGGCGGAGGTAACCAGCAGATTTACGACGCGCTCTACGAGGAAGTGCTGCCGTACCTGGACCGCGAAGGCCCAGCCGCGGCTTCGGACGTCGGCGGCGATGGCGGCGCAAATCACGATCACGCAGACGATCCCTACGCGCGCTTTATCGCCTCGCAAAGCCTGCTGGCGCCGGACGGGGCGGCGCACTCGCCTATAGAAAGCGAGATAAGCGGCAGGCGTTATTTGATCGATGGCGATAACGGCTTTTCCTTTATGGAGCTGCGCTTTAATCCGGACGGGGAATCCGGCGGCGTCAAATTCGGCTACGGGAACGGCGAATATGAGATCCCATTCGGCTCCGGACCGGCATTGCCCGGCATCCTGCCGCTGTACGGGCTGCGCTGCGCCTCCAGCGGCGTGTGGCTTCCCGATGGCACGTTTTATGTAAAGGTCAACGTGATCGACTCATGCGTGGGCAGCATACACCTCCAGTTCTCGTTCCAGGGCAGGCGGCTGGTCGTGTTCATGCGCAAGCAGGAGGAGAGCGTCTTCGGCGAGTTCGAGGGTCATCTGGTCGGGACGCTGGCGGACAGGTCCTGCCCATATTAGCGACCGGGCTGTCAGAATAAACCATGATGCCCCGCAAGCGGGGCATCGCCAAAAACAAAAGGCTGTGAAATCGCCTCATCCGCGTTTCACAGCCTTATATTTTCTCTCTAATCATCAAATGTCCGCTAATCATCCACGTCGCGCGGCAAACGCGCCGGACGTCACTCTCCCAGTATCTTCTTGATAGCCTCCAGCACGCGATCCGCCTGGAACGGCTTGACGATAAAGTCCTTGGCGCCGCTCTGGATCGCCTCGATGACCATCGCCTGCTGGCCCATGGCAGAACACATCACCACGTTCGCTCCCGCGTCCGCGGCCTTAATCTGCTTCAGGCTCTGGATTCCATCGCAATTCGGCATCGTGATATCCATAGTGACCAGATCGGGCTTCAGCTCCTTGTATTTCGCGAGCGCCTCGTTCCCGTCCGCGGCCTCCCCCGCGATCTCATAGCCGCCCTTGGTCAAAATGTCCTTCAACATCATCCGCATAAAAGCCGCATCATCTGCGATCAAGATTCTCTTAGCCATATCTCTTCCATCCTTTACAATATTTCTACAAATAGTACGCGGCTGCCGTGTCCCGCGGCCGCCGTGCGGAGTTACAAACCTTCCTTCAAACACTCTTTCCTAATTCTACACAATGTTTTTCCATTTTGCAAGATGTTTCTGAAAGTTTTTATACAAAGTTTTTGCATGACGCCGCAATATATGGTATTCTGATAGAAAGACTACATACAAAAAGGAGCAGGCATATGCATACATTCCAACCTTATCCGGTAGACATGCTGGAGCTGAACCCGTTCTCCAAGATCGGGACCGAATGGATGGCCGTCACCGCCGGCGATGCCAGAAAAGCCAACACGATGACCGCCAGCTGGGGTACCGTAGGCGTACTCTGGGGCATGAACGTTGCCAGCGTATTCATCCGCGAGAGCCGCTATACCAAGGAGTTCATCGACAGGAATGACACGTTCTCGCTGACATTCTTCGACCCGGCCCAGAAAGAATGCAAGCTCGCGCTCAAATACTTCGGCGCGGTGTCCGGACGGAACGAGGACAAGATCTCCAGCGCTAAAATGCACCTCGACTACGCCAAAAACGGCACTCCCTACATCGACGAGGGCAACCTGGTGCTGATCTGCCGCAAGCTGTCCGCCACGAGGCTGCTGCCGGAGCAGTTTGTCGACGGCTCCATCGATGGCAAATGGTACGCGGACAAGGACTACCATACGATGTACGTCGCCGAGGTGACCGAGATCCTAGCCAGATAACGGCGTTATCTGCAGGAGGTGCTGATGGACTCTATCGCCACGGCGCCTCCCCGCACGATCTCGATGTTCTTGAATTTGGAGCGCAGCAGATTGACCAGCTCGTTGTTGCGCCGCTCGGTGAGCATGCATTCCAGCAGGACGCTGTCCGTCCCGATGTCTTTTACCTTTACCTCGAATACCTGCGCGATCTGGAATACCTCCAGCTTTTCCGCCGCGCCTATCCCCTTCACTTTCGCGAACAGGATCTCCTTCATATGGATCGGCACGTTGGTCAGGTCGATGACTTTGATGACCTCGACCATGCAATTTAGCTGCTTTTTAATCTGCTCGAACGTCACGTCGTCGCTAGTCACGCAGATCGTCATGCGCGAGACGGTCTCATCCTCCGTGGTGCCGACCGTCAGCGACTGCAGGTTGTATGATTTTCCGGAAAAAAGCCCGGAGACCTTGGCTAACACGCCGACTGTATTCTCCACGTATAGGGCGATCCATCTGTTTTTCATGCTTCGATCGATCATGATTTCTCCCCGTATGCCATAGTTTAAGGCAATCCGCGCGCATCCGCCCCTCGCGGATCCGGACGCGGACGGCCATCGCTATCTCAATATCATCTCGCTCATCGGGTTGCCGCTCTTCACCATAGGCAGGACCAGCTCGTCCGACGCTATGATAAACTCGATGATCGTGGGCGTCTGCCTGTTTTCACGCGCCCGCGTTAGCGCGCCCGCTATCTCCTCCCGGCGCTCTACGCGGATGCCCGCCGCGCCGTAGCTCTCCGCGAGCTTTACGAAATCCGGCACGTATGGCGGGCATTGCCCTCCGGGCCCCTTGCAGTCCGCCGGACAGGACTTGCGCCTGCGCAGGCACGTCGCGCTGTACCTTTTCCCATAAAAAAGCTGCTGCATCTGCCGCACCATGCCCAGATACTGGTTGTTGAGAATGCAGACCGTGAAGGAAAGCCCCTCCGATACCGCCGTCGCCAGTTCCTGCATGTTCATCTGCATTCCGCCGTCTCCGGTGATGCAGACCACGTCGCGCTCCGGCGCGCCGATCTTGGCCCCGATGGCCGCCGGAAGCCCGAAGCCCATCGTCCCCAGGCCGCCGGACGTGATAAACTGCTTTTCCGGCCCGAATTCCATAAACTGCGACGCCCACATCTGATGCTGCCCGACGTCCGTGACCACTATGCCGGACGGGAAAGCCAGGTTGATCCCCTCTATAATCATCTGCGGGGTCATGCCCCGGTCGCCGCGCATATCGAGCGGGTTTTCCCTCTCCCATGCCGCTATCTCCTCCCGCCAGGCCTTGGAGTCGAGCGGCTTTGCCCAGTCCATCATCGTCTCTATCGCGAGCCGGGCGTCCGAGACGACCGGCACGTCTACCACGACGTTTCGCGAGATGGACGCCGTAGCGATGTCGATATGGACTATCTTCGCGTTCGGGGCGAATTCCTCGAGATCCCCCGTGATGCGGTCGTTAAAGCGCGTCCCGATGGAAAAGAGCACATCGCATTCGCTGACGGCCTTATTGGCCGCGTACCTGCCGTGCATGCCGCAATTACCCACATACAGGGGATGCCCCGTCGGCAGGGCGCCCGCCCCCATGACGGTCGTCACGACCGGAACGTCCGTCGTTTCCGCGAAACGCCGCAGCAGATCCTCCGCCCCCGAGATATGCACTCCGCCTCCAGCTAGAATCAACGGCTTTTCGGCCGACTGCAGCATCTTGTACGCCTTTTTGAGCTGCCCTACGTGGACGGATGTGTTCGGCTTGTATCCACGTATAGACACCTTCGCCGGATAGTCCGCGTCTCCCATCTCATTTTGGATGTCTTTAGGCAGATCTACCAGCACCGGGCCAGGCTTGCCGCTCCTTGCTATGAAAAACGCCATTTTCAGGATCCGCCCCAGATCTGCGCGGTCACGAACCGTCACTCCGTATTTCGTGATACTCCTCGTCATGCCGACTATGTCGACCTCCTGGAAGGCGTCGTTGCCGATGAGATTGAGCGGCACCTGGCCGGTGAGCACGACCAGCGGGATGCTGTCATAATGGGCGTCCGCTAGGCCTGTAACGATATTGGTGGCGCCAGGCCCGCTGGTGACGATGCCGACTCCGACGCGGCCAGTGGCGCGGGCGTAGCCCTCCGCCTCGTGAATCAGAGCCTGCTCATGGCGCGGCAGGACCAGCCGGATGCCGTCCGCCTTGTATAATTCGTCAAAAACGTCCGTGATCATCCCTCCGGGATAGCCGAAGACCGTGTCCACGCCCTCCTCGCGCAATGCCTTCACGACCAGTTTTTTTCCTGCGATATCCATATCTTTCTCCGTGTCACTTTTGTCCTAATAGCTATACCCTACCATCTCTCATATCTGTAGAAATGATAAACAAGGTCAAAATATGTCTGCTCCTCGCTGTCAGCCGCAAGATGCCACCCGGGCCTCTCGTCCAGGTTCGGGAAGTACGCGTCCGCGCGGTAGGCGAAGTCCACCTTGGTGATATGCGCCACGTCGCACTCGTCGATCAGCTGCCGGTAGACGCTCTCCCCGCCGCAGACGTAGACGTCCTCGGACGGATATTTCGCCAGCTCCTCGTGCAGCCCGTCCAGGTCATGGACCACGACGGCGGAATCCGCCCGGTAGTTTCTATCGGTCGTCAGCACGATGTTCGTGCGATTTTTCAGCGGCCGTCCGTCCGGAAAGCCCTCCAGCGTCCTGCGTCCGACCACCACGACCTTTCCTGTGGTCGTCTCGCGGAAGAATTTCATGTCGTCCGGAATGCGCACCAGCAGCCGGCCGGCGTTGCCGATCGCCCAATTCCTGTCGACGTTCGCTATAATGTTCATCATATCCTCCCTAGACCGCCACCGGTATGTGCCCGATCTGCGGGCCGGTCTCATAGCCTATGAGCTTCACATCGTCCGGAGCAAAATCATAAAAGTCCGTGACCTCCGGATTCAGCCAGAACACGGGCGCCGGATATGGCTGCCGCGAAATCAGCTCCTCCACCAGCGGCACGTGCCGGTCATATATATGCGCGTCCGCTATGACGTGCACTAGCTCGCCGGCCCGCATGCCGCACACCTGCGAGAGCATATGCAGCAGCACCGCGTACTGGCACACGTTCCAGTTATTGGCCGTCAGCACGTCCTGCGAACGCTGGTTTAGCACCGCGTTCAGCGTGAGCCTGTCGTCGCCGGGCTTTTGAGTGACGTTAAACGTCATGCTGTAGGCGCACGGATACAGGTTCATATCGTGCAGATCCTGATGGACATATATGTTTGTCAGGATGCGCCGGCTGAACGGATTATTCTTCAGGTCATAGATCACGCGGTCCACCTGATCCATCATGCCTTCCTTATATTCATGCTTCACGCCCATCTGGTATCCGTAAGCCTTTCCGATAGAGCCGTCCGGATCCGCCCACTCGTCCCATATGTGGCTGTGCAGGTCGTGTATGTTATTCGACTTCCTCTGCCAGATCCACAATACCTCGTCTGTCGCGCTCTTTATCGCGGTGCGGCGCAGAGTCAGCGCGGGGAACTCCTCCGACAGGTCGTAGCGGTTCACCACGCCGAACTTTTTTATCGTATAGGCGCTGCTGCCGTCCTCCCAATGCGGACGCACCTTCTCGCCCTCCGTGCTGGTTCCGTTATCCAGTATGTCGCGGCACATCGCGATAAAAATATCATCCGCGCGGCTCATAAGCCCGCCTCGTCTATCGCCTTCCCGATATCATGGCGCATATACTTATTTTTGAAAGATACCCATTCAGCGGCCTCATAAGCCTTTGCCCTGGCCTCCTTCAGGTTCCTTCCCTGCGCCGTCACGCCTAGCACGCGGCCCCCGTTCGTCACGATCCTGCCATCCGCGCCAAAGGCGGTGCCCGCGTGATAGCAGTAATAATCTTCCCTGCCGTCGAACTTATCCAGACCCTCTATCGGAAAGCCTTTCTCATAAGAAACCGGATAACCTTCCGACGCCAGGACGACGCAAAGGCATGCCTCGTCGTCAAACTCGAGATCTATATCTGCCAGACGCCCGTCGACGCACGCCTCCATCACGTCCAAAATGTCATTTTTCATGCGGGGCAGCACCACCTGCGCCTCCGGATCGCCGAAACGCGCGTTATATTCCAGCACTTTGGGGCCGTCGTCCGTCAGCATCAGCCCGAAGAAAATCACTCCGACGAACGGCCTGCCCTCGGCCGCCATCGCGTCTACCGTAGGCTGGTATATATGCTTCCTGCAAAAATCGTCCACCTCCGGAGTATAAAACGGGCTGGGGCTGAAATTGCCCATGCCGCCGGTATTCAGCCCGGTGTCTCCATCGCCCGCCCGCTTGTGGTCCTGCGCGGAGGCCATGACCTTCACGGTCTTTCCATCCACGAACGAGAGGACGGACAGCTCGCGACCTTCCATGTATTCCTCGATCACCAGGCGGTCGCCCGCGGAGCCGAATTTCTTATCCTGCATGATCTGCCTGACGCCGGCCCGCGCCTCCTCGAGCGTGTCGCATATCAATACCCCCTTCCCGAGCGCCAGGCCATCGGCCTTCAGCACGATGGGCATCTTCGCGGACTCGAGATATGCAAGCGCTGCCGCCGCATCGTCAAACGTCTCATAAGCCGCCGTCGGGATATTATATTTTTTCATAAGCTCCTTTGAAAAAGCCTTGGATCCCTCCAGGATGGCCGCGTTTCTCCGCGGGCCGAACACGCGCAGCCCCCGCGCCTCGAATACGTCGACGATCCCTCCCACGAGCGGGTCGTCCATGCCGACTATCGTAAAATCTATGTTTTTCTCCTCGGCAAAATCTGCCAGCCCGTCAAAATCCATAGCCTTTATGTCCACGCACTCCGCGAGGGACGCTATTCCCGCGTTGCCCGGGGCGCAATATATCCTGTCCGCGCGGGGGCTCTTTGAGACCGCGCGGGCAATGGCATGCTCCCTGCCGCCGCCGCCTACGATTAAAACGTTCATTTCGTCTCCTCCACTATGGTTACTTTGCCGCCGTCTACCTCTACCCCGCCGTTTGCTATAAGGTCGATGGCGCGGGGCAGAATGACCCACTCGGCCTGTTCCATGACTCGCCGCTGCAGCGTCTCCGGGGTGTCGTCCGGCATGACCTCCACGGCCTTTTGCAATATGATCTGGCCGGTGTCAGTGCCCTCGTCCACGAAATGGCAGGTAGCCCCGGTCACCTTGACTCCGCGCTGCAGGGCCGCCTCGTGCACTTTCAGGCCATAATATCCTTTGCCGCAAAAAGACGGTATGAGCGACGGATGTATATTTATAATCCGGTAAGGATATGCCGCTATGAGCTGGGGCGGCACTATGACAAGATAGCCCGCCAGCACGACCAGGCCTATATCCCTGGAGACTATCTCCCGGGTCAGGGCCTCGTTAAACTCCCCGCGATCCGCAAAATCCCCGGGGGAAACGCACAGCGTCTCGATGCCGCGATTCCTGGCGCGTTCCAGGGCATAGGCGTTCGCGTTGTTGCCGATCACCACGCGGATATGCGCGTTCCTGATCCGCCCGGATTCTATGGCGTCGATGATAGCCTGCAGGTTCGTGCCTCCGCCCGATACAAGTACCGCCAATTCTAACATAAGGCTATTCCCTTCCTGCCGCCCTCCTCGATCCTGCCGATGGCATAAGGCGCATCTCCGGCGGAGCTTACCGCGTCCATTGCGGCCCTGGCGTCTTCCGGCGCCACGGCGGCCACCATCCCGATTCCCATATTGAAAGTATTGAACATCACGCGCTCGTCCACGCGGCCCTCCCTGGCGATAAGGCCAAAAACCGGCGGAACCGGAAAGCTCTTTTTATCTATGACGGCGGTTCTTCCATCCGGCAGCATGCGCGGGACATTCTCATAAAACCCTCCGCCGGTGATATGGCAGCATCCCTTGATGGCGATGCCGGCAGCCTTTATGCTGTTAAGCGCCGGCACGTATATCCGAGTCGGCGCCAGCAGCGCCTCGCCAAGCGTCGTCCCCAGCTCCCCGTGATAGCGGGCCAGCGTCTTCCCATCCATGTTAAAAATCTTGCGGACGAGCGAAAATCCGTTGGAATGGATCCCGGTACTCGCGATGCCGATTAGCACGTCCCCAGCCTGCAGGCTATCGCCTGTGATGATATCCTTTTTTTCCGCGACGCCCACCGCGAAACCCGCGAGGTCATACTCGTCCTCCGGCATCAGCCCGGGATGCTCCGCCGTCTCGCCGCCGATCAGCGCGCATCCGGCCTGCCTGCAGCCCTCGGCGACGCCGCTGACAATGGACGCGATCTTTTCGGGATAGTTCTTGCCGCAGGCGATATAATCGAGGAAAAACAATGGCTCGGCGCCGGCGCAGGCCACGTCGTTCACGCACATCGCCACGGCGTCGATGCCTATAGTGTCATGCCTGTCCATCACGAAGGCGAGCTTCACCTTGGTGCCGCATCCGTCCGTGCCGGACAGCAGCACGGGGTCTTCCATCTTTTTTACCTTTTCCAGGGAAAACGCGCCCGAAAAGCCGCCTATGCCGCCCAATACCTCCGGGCGGGCCGTCCGTGCCACATGCTCCCTTATGAGCTCTACGGACCTGTATCCCGCCTCGATGTCCACTCCTGATTGCTTATAATCCATCCTGACCCTCCCGATAGCCTTAGCCGTAGTTCTTGTAACCCTTCTCCTGCAGCCTGGCATCCTTCTCCGCGACCGAGTCACGCATCGACGCGCTGTAAGCCTTTAGTTTTTCCAGTATGTCCGCGTCGCTCGTCGCAAGGATTTTGGCCGCGAGAAGCCCCGCGTTCGTCCCGCCGTCGATGGCGACGGTGGCTACCGGGATCCCCGGCGGCATCTGCACGATGGAGTAGAGTGAGTCCGTGCCTCCCAGGCTCGCGGTATGCATCGGCACGCCGATGACCGGCATCGGGAATATGGCCGCGCACATGCCTGGCAGATGCGCCGCCATGCCTGCGCCCGCGATGATGACCTTGTAGCCGCGCTCCTCCGCCGTCCTCGCGTACTCATAGAATTCGTCCGTCTGCCGATGCGCGGAGATGATGCGCATTTCATAATCAATCCCAAGCTGCTCTAAAATGTCCGCCGCCTTCGCCATGACAGGCATATCAGAGTCGCTGCCCATGACGATTCCTACTTGTGCCATTTGATTTCCCCCTTTTATATATGATTTTGCTTTATATTCAGAGCCGTTCCTCCATTATTCGCAATCCAGCGCCGCATTCAGCCGCTCCGTCCCCGGGACCGCGAACCTCCCGCCCATGATGATGGGATGCTCTGTCCCGTCCGCGGCTACCGCGATAATCTCTCCAAGCTCGTCGTAGGGAATGGTGATGTCGGTGTGGCAGTTCGCGTATGCCTTCAGCTCGTCCTCTCCGCGGAGGGCGGACACCTCGTTTTCCCGAGCGACGATCTCTTTTCCATCCGGATTATAGACCGGCGTATCCTCGGCGTGGGAATAGCACGTATCTCCCACAGCGAAATGCGGCCCAGTCTTTTCCGCAATCAATACGGGCAGCCGGTCCCAGATGTCGAAATCCCGCGCCATCCTATATGCTGCCGTGTTCGTGCCGATGGCGAACTCTCCCATCGGCAGCGTGTCGTGGTGCATCAGCACGTTATCGCGGACGAATTTGCGGTTCTCCTCCGCGTCGGCGAAATTTGCACAGCTATAATCCGCGACCATGCCGTCCTTGAACACCAGCTCCATATCCTCATAGCGCGTGCCGTCCAGGAAAAACCTGCCCACGTGCAGCGTGCCATCCGTACCGGAGAGCACCGGCGAGGTAAAGACCTCGCCTACCGGTATGTTCACATCCGCGACGCAATTCTCAAATGCCGTCTGCCGCGACGGATCGTCGAGACGCCTGATTTTAATCGAGAGATTCGTCCGGTTCCCGCCCCTGCCGCGCACAATCACGTGATCCGCCAGGTCCAGCACGTCGATAATCTTCTGCTGCATATCCCGGTAGAGCATGTAATCGAGCGTATTTATCTCGACCGTCCTAGCGAAAATCTCCCGATAACTGTCCCCGATAGCCGGCAGCGGATAGGCGATTATCGTATAGCTGCGCTCCTCACCCTTTATATAGCGATTCATGATCCGACCTTTTTCGGCCGCGAGGCTGACGTTCAGATCCTGCTGCACGTCGCTGTAACGCAATGCCGATGGCTTGTTTACCGGGGAGAACGGTTCCTCGCCGAACGTCTCTATCACGGCAGGGCCGGCGTATCCCGCCGCCAGGTCCTTGTATTTTTCATAGGATGAGCGCAGCTCCTCCAGCATCCGCTCCGCGAACGCCTTGTCCAGGTAAAAGGCGCGGTCGGATTTGTGGTCGTAGTCAAACTGGCGGTTCACCGACGCGGAATAACAGCCGGTCTTCCCATTGCCGCGCCCGCCCATAGAGTTGACTCCGTCGCGGTATATCACGGGCTTGAGCCCCATTTCCCGGAAATTCAATATGGCGGCGCGCACGACGCGCTCGAAACCGATGGGATACCGTATGTCTACCGTGGATTTTTTGCCTATGTCTTTTCCAGTTACGGAAAAGCCGATGCGATAGCCCTCCGTGAAAGTATCCGCCATGGACCGGATCTGCGCCTCATCCAGAGAGTTTAGGTATTCGGCGGTCAAGATCTCGTTCCTGCCGATAGGCTCTCCATATCTGTACAGGTATCTAACGTCCGATAAATCGGACTCCATCACTATTTTTGTAAAAAAATCCAGCGACGGGTCGACCAGCTCCCTCACTGTCCTCCCGATAAACCGTCCGACGTAATCATGAAAGAAGCCGCATATCGCCTGCCGGACCCCGTCCTCTATATCCTCGCCGGGTTCCGCGGCGGCAAAGCAGCCATAGACCTCCACGAACAGCTCGCAGAGTATGACGACATCTTCTCTTCTCCCCTCGAAAGCGTATGCCGCCGACGCGCGCAGCTCCGTGTATAGGAAACACAGCGCGCTTCCCATGGAGCCGCCAATCAGCCTTTCCGCCACATCCGGGTTCGCGAAGCTGCCGCCGTAACATTCCTCCGACAGCTCTCCATAGAAAAGCCGGTCCGTCTCCTCGCACTCCTCGATGCCGCGATCGTGTAGCGTACCGCGCTCCTCCTTTTCCAGCGTATCTCCCGCCAGTATAAGCAGGTCCGCCGCCCTGCGGAAATAATCGCGGTATCTGCCTTCGACAGACGGTCCCGGATCCGCGCTTATCTCGCGAATCCTGCCCATGACGAGGCCGTATCTCTCCGCTATGTCATCGCGCTCACCATAATCCATCGCAAAAAAATCCTTCCATAAAATCCGATAGCTATAAAAATATCTTTACTATTCGCGGACGCTGCCCGCAACCGCTCCGCCAGTATCCGCTCCGCCAATATCAAAAGAGCCGAGACGTCATCCCGCCAATACATAGACCCCCAGCCCGTAGACGGCGGCCCAGGCGAGCAGCACGGCCACGGATACGGCGGCGGAAGCCTTTGGGATTCCCCGGAACACGTCCTGCTCACGCAGTGCGCGGATCGCGAGGATGAACGCGAGGATCTGCAGGAGCAACGCGAACATCCCGATCCCTCCGTAGATGTTGCCCGCTCCGGGGCCTAGCCTGTAAAACTGGAAAATCGAAAAGCAAAGCCACGCGAGCGAGCAGCACGAGATTGCCAGGGATGCAATCCCATACCGCGAATTACCTTTATTCGTGAATTTTACATGATAGCCTTTTCGTTTCATACGCGCTCACCGCCCCGGTAAAACGTCGATACCCCAAGCTCCGCGAATGGCCTGCTATATGCGAAGGGTTTTGTTTATTCATACCCGGCCCCGTAGAGCGCGTAATACTCATCGATCCGATTTTTTATGCCGTCGTCTATCAAGACGGAGCCGTTTACCGGACGATTGTAGAGCGCCTCCACGACATCCGCCATGCTCACGATCGCGCGCGCGGGGAATCCGTATGTCGCCTGAATCTCGTCGAGCGCGCTCATTTTCCCTCCGAGGCCTACCTCCATGCGGTTCAGCGAGACAATCAGCCCTATGATACGCACGTTCCCCTGCGATCTCACGACAGGCACCGTCTCCTCCATTGATTTGCCGGACGTGGTCACGTCCTCGATCATGACCACGCGGTCTCCGTCATGCAGCGCGCTGCCTAGCAGGATGCCCGCGTCGCCATGGTCCTTTGCCTCCTTGCGGTTCGAGCAATAGCGGACCTCCCTGCCATATAGCTTCGCATATGCTATCGCGGCGGCTACGGCTAGCGGTATGCCCTTATAAGCCGGCCCGAAGAACACGTCGAAGCCGTCCCCGAAGTTCTCGTGGACCGCCTCGGCATAATATTCGCCCAGCCGCATGAGCTGGAAACCCGAGACATATGCGCCGGCGTTCATAAAAAATGGCGATCTGCGCCCGCTCTTTAATGTGAAATCGCCGAATTTAAGTGCTCCGGCCTCGACCATGAATTCGATAAATTGCCGCTTGTACTGCTCCATGACATGCCCTCCCCGGCATCGCCTTCCGATATAATAGCATACATCCGCTGGTTTATCAATCCGACGCCGCGCAAGCGCGGCAAGCCCATGGCATGCAGGGGCTCATTCTGAAACGCGCGCCGCCCTATCCTCAGATCTCCCGGGTCGCCTCCCGCAGCCACGCGAGCTCCTCCCCCTCGAAATATGGCGAGAGCACCGCAAAGACGTCGCGGTGGTACGCATTGAGCGCGGAGACATCCCTTGGCTCCATGAACGACTTGTCTATGCCGTCCAGGTCAATCGGCACGAAAGTCAGGTTCTCGAAGCGGAGGAACTGCCCATATCCGTTCTGTTCGCCCTTGCGGCAAATCAGCTCGTTTTCTATACGCACGCCGTGGCTGCCCTCTATGTAGAGACCAGGCTCGTCGGTCGTCACCATCCCCTCCTCGAAGGTCCACGGCTCGAATTCATCCGTCAGCTTGTAGCGGAAGCCGTTCGGCCCCTCATGCACGTCCAATAGATAGCCCACGCCGTGGCCGGTGCCGTGCTTATAATCCAGCCCGTTCCTCCAGAATATCTCCCGCGCGGCATAGTCCAGGTTCGCGCCCGTGCATCCCGACAGGAACCGCACGTCCATCAGCCGCAGCATGGCGCACGCGACCAGCGTAAAGTCCCGCTTCATCCGCGCCGGCACATCGCCGAGCACGAAGGTGCGCGTCACATCCGTGCTCCCCTCAAGGTAATGCCCTCCGCTGTCGACCAGCAGCATCCCGCCACGAACGATCCTTGCGCTGCTCTCCGGAGAAGCCGAATAATGCACTATCGCGCCATTCGCCCCATACGCGCAGATCGTCGGAAAGCTAAGGCCGACCAGTCCGGGATTTTCCCGACGCAGACGCTCCAGCTCGTCCGCAGCCGAGATCTCGTCCATCGGTATCAGGCCGACGTTTTTCTTGAGCCAGTACATGAAGCGAGTGACGGCTATTCCGTCATATATGTGCGCCATGTGCAAGTTTTCCTGCTCCGTCGCGTTCTTCACAGCCTTCATCAGGGATGAGGGATTAGGCTTGTCGATAATGCGGTCCCCGTCGGCGCCCGGCGCGGCCTCCAGTTCTTTCAGAAGGCGGAAGCCCGCCTGCTTTTTGCTAAGCAGCAGCCCCTTCTCCGGAGGCAGCGACCCGAAAAGCGCGGCCGCGCCGGCGTAAAACTCGCCATACGGCTTCAGAGAGACTCCGAGATCCGCCAGATAAGAGCGGATCTGGTCCGAAAAAGACCTGTCATCGGCGTACAGGCATGCCTCCGTCTCAGTGACGGTAAGAAACGCCAGGAATACCGGGCAATGCGCCACGTCGTACGCCCGCAGGTTCAAAAGCCACGCTATATCGTCAAGCGTAGTGAGTATATGCGCTCCGGCTCCCAGGTTTTGCATCTTTTCACGAAGCCTCGAGAGCTTGCTTGCGGCATCCTCCCCGGCATACTCCTCCGCAAGCCGCCATACCGGCGTCGCCGGCAGCCCGGGCCTCCCCGCCCATATATCCTCCGCCGGGTCGAAATCCCAGATCGCGCGGCCTCCGCGCTTCGCTGCCGCCTCCTCGTATTTTGCGCCGGAACCGGCAGTGACCACCCTGCCGTCAAAGCCTACGTTTCCGCCAGATGGCAGTTCGCGCCCTATATATTCCTCGATGCGGGGCACTCCGGGCTCTCCCATTCTAACCAGCTCGATCCCGCTGCCCGCCAGCTGCCTCTGGGCCTGAATAAAATAGCGGCCGTCTGTAAACAGCGCCGCCTTGTCCGCGAACACCGCGAGCGTTCCAGCGGAGCCGGTAAATCCGCTGAAATATTCCCGCACGCGGAAATATTCGCATACATATTCGCTATTGTGGTCGTCCGCGGTAGGGATAACCGCGCAATCTATCCCGCGCTCCCCCATCTTTTCCCGCAGCCGCCTTAACCTGTCCTTAACCATATGCCCGCCTTCCACAGATTGTTTTTTCTAAAAGAAAAATCCGAACAAGCCTATGCTGCCGACCATCATGATGATACCAGCCAGCAATACGCCAAGCATCACCGCGAGCACGCTGGATTTAAAATCCATATCCAGCATGCTCGCCGCCAATGTCCCGGTCCAGGCGCCGGTCCCCGGCAGCGGTATGCCGACGAACAGCGTTAACGCTACAAAAAGCCCCCTGCCGGCCTTTGCCTGCAATTTCTGCCCGCCGCGCTCGCCCTTTACCAGGCACCAGCTGAAAAATCTGCCGATTACCGGCTTGCCCGCGCCCCACTCCAGCACCTTCCTCGCGAAAAGGTAGATCAGCGGGACCGGCAGCATGTTGCCTATGATGCTGACGATATAGCTGGGAACGACCGGCAGCCCCATGGATTGCGAGATGGGGATGGCGCCGCGCAGCTCGACTATCGGCACCATCGACACCAGCATGATCCACAAATATTTTTTTAACATAAGTACTCCTTCAAGAATGCCACGAGCGCATCCATCTGCCCATCCGTGCCGATGGTCACCCTGAGCATGCCGTCTATGCGCGGCTTGTCGAAATATCTGACGTATATATTATTTCGGCGCAGTGCCTCGAAGAGTTCCCGCGCGTCGGCATCCTCATGCCGTATGAACAGGAAATTGGCCTTGGAGTCCGGCATCGAAAAGCCGAGCGCGCCGAGTTCCTTCATCATGCGCCCGCGGGTGGAGATGATTCTCTGCAGCGTCCCGCGAAAATATGCCTCGTCGCGCAGGGCGGCAGCGCCGGCGGCCTGCGTGATCGAATCCATCGTATATGAATTAAAGGAATATTTCGCGTCGTTCAAATATCCGATCAGCCGCTCGCTGCCACAGGCGTACCCTATCCGCTGCCCCGCCATGGACCTCGACTTTGAAAAAGTCCGCACTACCAGCAGATTCTCATATTTTTCTATCAGCGGCAGCGCGCTCGTCCCGCCGAAATCTATATATGCCTCATCCACTATGACGACGGAGTCCCGGTTGTGCCGCACGATATCCTCCACCGAATCCAGAGGCAGCAGGACGCCGGTCGGCGCATTCGGGTTTGGAAAGACTACGCCGCCGTTCTTCTTATAATAATCTTCCGCGGAAAGGCACAGCTTCCCGTCCAGCGGCGGTGTCTCATATGGAATGCCGAACAGCCGCGCCCAGACGTCATAGAACGAATATGTTATGTCCGGAAAGAGTATGGGCAGATCTGAATTGAAAAAGGTGAGGAAGCTCATCGCCAGAACGTCGTCGCTGCCCACTCCGACGAAGACCTGCGAAGGCGTTACGTGATGGTACTCCGCCAGCGCGTCCACTAGCATGCCGGAGCGCGGATCCGGATAGAGCCGCAGCCCTCCGGCGTCGAAATCTCTGATCGCCGCCGCCACCATAGGCGACGGCGGGTATGGATTTTCGTTGGTATTCAGCTTTATCACGTTCCGGTCCGACGGCTGCTCGCCGGGGGTATACGGCGCGGCGCGGCGTACATTGTCTTCCCAGCCGCCCATGTTATTCTCCCCCGGAGGCCAGCCCGAATTCCTCCGCCAGTTTCTCGAATGCCGGCAGCGAATTTTGAATCCTCTCATACGAGACGCAATACGCGATGCGCACGTAGCCCTTGCAGGCGAAAGCTGAACCGTTCACGAACAAAATATGATATTTTTTCGCCGCCTGCGCGAACTCCCCGTCGTCAGGCACCGGGGACTTCACCCAGAGATAGAACGCGCCCTGCGGCCTGATACATTCAAATCCCATCCTGGTGAGGGCGCCGTAGAGCAGCTCCCTGTTCCTGTCATAAAATGCCACGTCGGTCTTTTCATCAAGGCAGGCCGCCACCGCCTTTTGCATGAGCGAAGGCGCGTTGACGAATCCCAGCTGGCGGTTCACTATCTCGATGCCGGCCTGGACGGACGCCGAATCATTCACCTCGTCCGGAACGACCACATATCCTATGCGCTCGCCGGGGAGAGAGAGGGATTTGCTGAACGAGTAACAGACGATGGTATCGCGGTAATACCCCGTGAGGAACCTCGCCTGATTGCCATCGTATACGAGCTCGCGATATGGCTCGTCGGATACCAGATAAATCTCATGGCCGTATTCTTCTTCTTTTCCCGCCAGGATCCCGGCCATGCGCCGCATGGTGGCATCGTCATAAATAACGCCGGTCGGATTGTTCGGCGTATTGATGATGACCGCCTTGGTATTTGCCGTAATCTTTTTTTCAAAATCATCCAGGTCGGGCTGGAAGCTGGCTAGATCCGGCGACACCTCCACGACCTTTCCGCCAAAATTCGACACATAGGCGCGGTACTCCAGAAAATATGGCGCGAACACGATGACCTCGTCCCCCGGATCAAGCACGGCTTTTAAGATGATGTTCAGCCCGCCTGCCGCGCCCACCGTCATTATGATATTCTGATAGCCAAAACCGGTCCCGAACCTCTTGTTGAGATTGTCGGCGACTGCCTGGCGCACGTCCGGAAAGCCGGCGTTAGGCATGTATCCGTGCAATTCCATGGAATCAAGCCCGTCCACCGCTTCCTTTATCGCCTTGTTGACCCCTGCCGGCGCGGGCGTCGCCGGATTGCCCAGAGAGAAATCATAGACATTTTCCGCGCCGATCTTTTCCGCCATCTCCCTGCCCTCGTTAAACATCGCGCGGATCAGGGAATTGCCCTGCAGGGCGGTCTGAACGCTTTTCGATAGCATTTTTCTCCTCCTGGCGCCTTTAGCCTAAACCTCTACGATCCAGCCTTCCGGAGCCTCTATATGTCCCATCTGTATGCCGGTAAGCGTGTCATACAGCTTCTTCGTGACGGGGCCCATCTCATCCATCCCGCTCGGGAAGCAGATCTCCCTGCCATGATCGTTTATCTTGCCGACAGGCGAGATAACTGCCGCGGTGCCGCACAGCCCGCACTCCGCGAAGTCCTCGACCTCGTCGAAACGCACCGGGCGGTGTTCCACGGTCATCCCGAGATATTTTTCCGCCACGACCATTAGCGAACGGCGGGTAATCGATGGCAGGATGCTGTCCGACTTCGGAGTAACCATCTTGCCGTCCTTCGTGATAAATATAAAATTCGCGCCGCCCGTCTCCTCGACGTATGTCCTGGTGGCCGGATCGAGATACAGGTTCTCCTCGAACCCCTTCTCGTGCGCGTCGACTATCTGATAGAGGCTCATCGCATAATTCAACCCTGCCTTGATGTGGCCGGTGCCGTGCGGGGCCGCGCGGTCATAATCGCAGACCCTGATGACGATCGGCTTGGCACCCTCCTTGAAATACGGCCCTACCGGCGTGCAAAACACGCGGAACTGGTATTCGTCCGCCGGCTTTACGCCGATGACCGCCGAGCTGCCGAACATGTACGGCCGGATGTACAGCGTCGCGCCGGATCCGTATGGCGGCACATAGGCCTCGTTGGCGCGCACCACGCTCTTCACGGCCTCCACGAACCTGTCCTCCGGAAATACCGGCATCTCGAGGCGCCTGCACGTGTCCTTCATGCGGGCAGCGTTCATGTCCGGGCGGAAACAGACCGTCCTGCCATCCTCGGTCGTATATGCCTTGAGGCCCTCGAAACAGGTCTGGGCGTACTGCAGCACTCCCGCGCACTCGGTCACGGTGACCATCGCGTCATCCGTGAGCGCGCCGTCGTCCCATGCGCCGTCCTTGTAATTAGACACGAAACGCTTATCCGTCGCCTGATAGGTAAAGCCCAGGTTCGACCAGTCGATGTTTTTCTTATCCATAGTCGGATACCTCTCTTCTGTTATATATTATATTTTGCCACACGCTAGAAAATAGTTTATTCCTATCCAATGGCACTGTCAAGAGCCGTCCGGGAAAACAGAAAATCTGAAGGTCATCCCGCGTTGCCGGTATATAGCTGGTAATACCTGCCCTTTAGCTCCATCAGCTGGTCATGGCTGCCGCGCTCGATGATGCGGCCCTGCTCTAAGACGATGATGCAGTCGCTGTTGCGGACGGTGGAGAGCCTGTGGGCAATGACGAAAGTCGTCCTGCCGCGCATCAGGCGGTCCATGCCCTCCTGGACTATGCGCTCCGTGCGCGTGTCTATCGAGCTTGTCGCCTCGTCTAATATGAGCACTGGCGGGTCTGCAACGGCGGCCCTTGCTATGGCGAGGAGCTGCCGCTGCCCCTGGCTTAGCGATGAGCCGTCTCCGGTGAGCATCGTGTCATAGCCGTCCGGCAGATGCCTGATGAACCCGTCAGCGTTAGCGAGCTTCGCCGCGGCTAAGACCTCGTCATCCGTGGCGTCGAGCTTGCCATAGCGGATGTTCTCCTTCACCGTTCCGGTGAAAAGGTGCGTATCCTGCAATACCATGCCCAGGGAATGGCGCAGGTCCGCCTTTTTTATCTTGTTGATGTTTATGCCGTCATACCTTATCTTGCCATCCTGTATGTCATAAAAACGGTTGATAAGGTTCGTTATCGTGGTCTTTCCGGCTCCTGTCGACCCTACGAAGGCGACCTTCTGCCCCGGCGTCGCATAGAGATCCACGTTATGCAGCACCATCTTGTCCGGCGTGTATCCAAAATCCACGTCATCGAAGACGACGTCCCCGGTCAGCTCCACGTAGTCGACGCTATGATCCGCCTGATGCTCGTGCCGCCATGCCCACAGGCCGCTGCGCTCCTCGCATTCCACCAGCTTGCCGTTTTCGCGCTTCGCATTGACCAATGTCACATAGCCATTGTCCGTCTCCGGCTCCTCGTCGATCAGGCGGAATATGCGTTCCGCGCCGGCCAGGGCCATCACGACCGCGTTGAGCTGCTGGCTCACCTGGTTTATCGGCATGTAAAAGCTCTTATTAAAAGTCAGAAAGCTCGCGAGCGATCCGAGAGTGAATCCGGATCTGCCGCTCAGCGCGAGCGCGCCGCCTATGATGGCGCACAGCACGTAGCTCACGTTGCCTAGCTGCGCGTTGATGGGGCCTAGCAGGTTAGCGAACTGGTTCGCGTTGTAGGCGCTGTTGCACAGCTTATCGTTCAGCTCGCGGAATTCGTCTAACGACTGCTCCTCATGGCAGAATACCTTGACGACCTTCTGCCCCTCCATCATCTCCTCGATGTAGCCGTTGAGGTTCCCCAGGTCCTTCTGCTGCTGGACGAAGTAGCGCCCGCTAAGCCCGGTGGATTTTTTCGTGGCGAAAAGCACTACGAGGACCATGGCCAGGGTAACTATCGTCAGGGGGACGCTGAGCGCGACCATGCTGATGAATACGCTGACGATAGTAATCGCGCTATTCAAAAACTGCGGCATGCTCTGCGAGATCATCTGGCGCAGCGTGTCTATGTCGTTCGTATAGATGCTCATTATATCGCCGTGCGGATGCTGGTCGAAATACTTGATCGGCAGCGTCTCCATATGCGTGAACATCTCGTCGCGCAGATGCATCAGCGTGCCCTGCGTCACGTATACCATTATTCGGTTCTGGGCGAATATCGCGACGACGCCCAGCAGATAGAACCCGCCAACGCGGATGATGGCATGCAGCAGGCCGGAAAAATCCGGATTGTCGGACAGGAGCAGCGGCTTGACGTATACGTCTATCAGATCGCGCATGAACCACGTCCCCTGCACGCTGCAGAGCACCCCGGCAAAGATGGCTACGACGACGCAGATAATGTGAGGCGTGTAATACTTCATTATATATCTCATAATCCGGGCGAAAATCCGCCCCGGATGATCCAGTTTCGGTCGCGGCCCCGTCGGCCTGCGCCTGCCTCCCTTGAACTCCCTTACCTTTTCCTCCGCCATCAGTTATCACCTGCCTTTTCGTCAAAGTCTCCGCCGCCCTTTGTCTGCGACTCGTATATATCGCGGTAGATCTCGTTCGATTCGAGAAGCCGCTCATGGGTGTCGAACCCGTCGATGCGGCCGTTTTCCATCACAATTATCCGGTCCGCGTCCTGCACGGACGATATGCGCTGCGAGATGATGAGCTTGGTCGTGCCTGGGATCTCCTCCGCGAAAGCCCTGCGGATCTTCGCGTCCGTGGCGGTATCCACCGCGCTCGTGCTGTCGTCTAGAATGAGTATCTTAGGCTTCTTCAGCAGCGCGCGGGCGATGCACAGCCGCTGCTTCTGGCCTCCGGAGAGGTTGCTGCCGCCCTGGTCCAGATACGTGTCATATTTTTTCGGGAAACGCTCGATGAACTCGTCGGCGCACGCAAGCCTGCAGGCCCTCTCGCATTCCTCCTGCGTCGCGTCCTCGTCCCCCCAGCGAAGATTCTCCAGGATCGTTCCGGAAAACAGCACGTTTTTCTGCAGCACCACCGCGACCTCGCCCCTGAGCGTGTCCAGATCGTAGGTGCGCACGTCCTTTCCGCCGACGTATACCGCGCCCTCCGTCACGTCGTAGAGTCGGCTGATCAGGTTCACGAGGCTCGACTTGGAACTGCCGGTGCCGCCTATAATGCCTATGGTCTCGCCCGCACGGATATCGAGGTTGACATCTTTTAATATCGGGTTGTCCATATCTCCGTGGTAGTCGAACGACGCATGCTCGAACCGTATGCTGCCGTCCGGCACCTCATAATCGGGATCCGCCGGGTTGGCCAGCGTACTCTCCTCGTTTATGACCTCCGCCACGCGCCGCCCGCTCTCGGCGGCCATAGTGATCATGACGAACACCATGGACAGCATCATAAGATGCGAGAGAATATTCATGCTATACGCCAGCATGCTCATAAGGTCGCCGGTGGACAGCCCCTCCACGACTACCAGCTTCGCGCCGATCCAGGAAATCAGCAGTATGCAGCTGTATATCGTAAACTGCATGATAGGCCCGTTCAGCGAGATCAGCTTTTCCGCCTTGACGAACATGCCGTATATGTTGCGGCTCGCCGTCGTGAAGCGCTTTTTTTCATAGTCCTCACGGACGAAGGCCTTTACCACGCGTATGCCGGCAACGTTTTCCTGGACGCTCGCGTTCATGTCGTCGTATTTATCGAATACCTTTGAAAAATAACGGTATGTCTTTTTTACCAGGAGGAGCAGCACCGCCCCCAGGAGTATTACCGCGATAAGGTAGATGTTCGCCAGACGCGGACAGATAATATAGCTCATCACCATGGCGCAGATCATGCTGAGCGGCGCGCGCGTGCACATGCGCAATATCATCTGATACGCGTTCTGCAGGTTCGTCACGTCGGTCGTCAGCCTCGTCACCAGGCCCGCCGTGGAAAAACGGTCGATATTCGCGAACGAATACGTCTGGATGTTCTCGAACATCGCCTCGCGCAGATTTCTCGCGAATCCGGCCGACGCCTTGGCGCCGAAATGTCCGCCGGCAAGGCCGCCGATCAGCCCGACCACCGCGACCGCGAGCATCAAGGCCCCCACGATATATATGTGCCTCATGTCGCCCTTTTCCACGCCATCATCGACGATGGACGCCATCAAGAACGGTATCAGCGTCTCCATCAGCACCTCGAGCGCCATGCACAACGGGGTGGCGATGGACGCGAGCTTAAACTCCTTGACTTGTGCCAACAATGTCTTTAACATACATTCCTCCTGCCATTTCATAAACCATCTGCTGCCGCGGATCATAACCCCAGGCGAAATCACACGATTCCTTCAGCGATATCTCGCCGGACGCGGCGCGCCTGTCCATGTCGTCCAGCGCCTGGCGCGCGCCCTCCACAGAGCCCGGGACGCCCATCCTGGACTTTTCCACAGAAATGAACAGCGCGCGGCCCGCCGCGGCGACGAGCTTGTCGTCCATCTCCCGTATTATGGCGTCATTCTCCTGCGCGGCGCGCTGGAAGATCAGCTCCCCGCTCTGGTCCAGGACCTGCATATACGCCTGCCATATCCATGGGACCATATGGTTTATCTGGCTGTGCACGCCCGATACCGCCACATAATCCGCCCTGGGAAGCGCCAGCCCCGCCCTCTCGGCCGCCGCGTCGCGGTACATTTTCTCCACCAGCGGCAGCGCGAGGTTGGCGAGCTCTCCGGCATCCGTGTTCTTCCCATGCCGGTTTATCTCCGACTGAATCGCCAGGCAGAAATCCCTGTAAGCCTCGGCGCGTATGCCCAGGAAATCGCCCGTTGCATACGTTATCCTGTCCCGCCTTGCCCGCGGCACGCGCGCGGCGGCCTCTTTCATAAAGGACTCGTCTAAATCGAATAGGATGACCTGCCTGAAAAATTTTGAAAAATGCTCCAGATTATAATCATTGCACGCGCCCGCGCCCACTATCAAAATGGTGGTATCCCACTTGCAGCGGCAGACGATCCAGTCGCTCCACGCCTTGCGGTAGTCCGCCCAGTCGTCCCAAGCCCGGGGCATTACATGGCGTTTTTCAAGCGCGTCGTATACCGTCATTCCATCACCCCCTGTACGCCATATAGCGACAGTATACACCAACCGCCTCTATTTTTCCATAGACTTTTTCAAGCGCTTCTGATAGAATTTGAAAGAGTAAGCGAAAACGAGGTGCTGTTTGATTATGAAAAACTACAGGCTGACGGTCAGCTACGATGGAACGAGATATTCCGGCTGGGAACGGCAGCCGGGGAAAGACACGATCCAGGGGAAGATAGAGACTGTCCTGCAGCGCATGTGCGGCATGGACGAGGCGCCGGACGTCATCGGCGCCGGGAGGACCGACGCCGGAGTGCATGCCAAGGCGATGACGGCGAGCGTCCATCTGGATGCCGGGATGCGGCCGGAGGAGATCAGGGATTACCTGAACCGCTACCTGCCGGACGACATCGCCGTCACTGAAGTCCGCGAGGCCGCCGACCGCTTCCACGCCAGATATAACGCCGCCGGCAAGACCTACCGCTACACATGCTATGTCGGCGACGGCAAGCCGATATTCCAGAACCGGTTCGTGACGAAGCTCGACTTCGAGCCGGACGTCGCAGCGATGCGCCGGGCAGCGGCATATCTGGAGGGCGAACACGACTACAAGAGTTTCTGCGGCAATCCCAAGATGAAAAAATCCACGGTCCGCACCATCGATTCCATCACCATAAAGCGGAGCAAAAGCCATCTGTATTTAACGTACCACGGCAACGGATTCCTGCAATACATGGTGCGCATCATGACCGGGACGCTGCTCGAAGTCGGCTCCGGGAAGATGAAGCCGGAGGACATCCCGGGAATACTGGCGGCAAAAGACCGGCGCATGGCCGGGCCCACCGCCCCCGCCCGCGGCCTGTGCCTGGAAAAGGTCGACTATTGACCGTCTCCGGCTATGAACAGGACTCCGAGCGTTCCGGGCCCGCAGTGGCTCGAAATAACGCCCCCCGCCCTGGTCTCCAGGATCTCGCGGAACACGCCCAGGCTCTCGAGATATTCCCATACTTTCTCCACGATCTCGTGGCCGCACCCCGAATGGGTGATGAAGACGCGCGAAGGATCCGCTTTCTTCAGGTCGTCCTCCATGTCTTCCACATAAGACATAATCACGCGGTCCATGGTACCCCGGTACTTTTTTGCGGGGCGCATGTTCCCGCCGACGACCTCGATACGCGGGTGGAGCTTGAGCGCGCCGCCCGCCATCGCGGCTAAGCCGCTACAGCGCCCGCCACGGTGCAGGTAGACTAGCGTGTCCACCACGAAGCTCGCGCGGACCCTCGGGATCAGCGTTCCTATCTCCCGCAGAACCTCCTCTGCCGGCACGCGCTCACGCGCCATCTCGGCCGCCCGCAAGACCAGAAGGCCTACCCCGGTGGAGAGGTTCTGCGAATCGACGACGTGGACGCTGTCACTCGCCCCCATCTGCTCCGCCGCCATGCGCATGACATCCCCGGAAGAGGACATCGCGCTGCCCACCGAAAAACAGATGATCTCGTCCCCGCAGTTCAGATATGGCTCAAACAGTTCCATCGTGCGCCCGACGGACGGCCCGGACGTCTTAGGAGTATCCTTGTGCGCGTCGCACCACTCATAAATCTCGTCGATGGTGATATCCCTGCCGTCCTCGTAGTCCTCGCCGCCCAGCGAAATATGCAGGGGCAGTACGGAGATATTGTATTCGTCTAGCAATTCCTTGCCAAGGTCGCATGTACTGTCCGAAATGATTTTTAACATTTTGCCGTTTTCCCCCTTTATGATGTTCGCCGCGCGTCAATCGCCGCCACTGGCGTTCCCCTCTGTCCGAATCTTATATTATCGCAATGAGGGGAAATTGGCAACATCGAAGTTTGGGGATTTTGGAAAGCCGGGTTAATATTCGCATCTAATCCAAACGTCAATCCCCCAATTCGCGCCGATAAATCGTGGCCAGGAGATGCGACGGCTCGATTGACAGCGCCTTGTCGAAAAACTCCCTCGCCATATCCAGGTCGCCCAGCCCCCACCGGCCCAGGCCCATCAGGTAATAGCAATGCGCCTTGTTCCTCGCCGTATAATCCTCGTCGAATATCTGGAATTCAGGCAAAGATACCGCGAAATATCCTATCTTTACCTCATCCCGCAGATGCCGCTCGCCATAGTCGATCAGCCTGTAGAATCTGGACCTCGCCTCCGCGGTTTTCCCCAGCTTCAACTTCGCGAGGCCCTGGTACATGATCATGTCCGCCGGCTGGTCGTTGTAATACATCATCCCCGCCGGCTCGTCCGTTCCATGCGTGGCGGCCTCATAACATTCCGCCGCATCCTCTGCCCTGCCCTGTGCCTCCAGCGCGAGTCCGAGATTGTAATATATATGGTTGTCCTTGGTCCCTTCCAGCCTGCCCTCGCCCAGATTCTCGGGATACGAGAGCGCCTGCCTTAGCAGCTGCTCGGCTTTCACCGGATCCTTCGACGACAGGGCCCGCTTTGCCATCTGCACCAGCGACAGGGTATATTGCGCCGTTATCTTCCCCTCGCCGCCCTCCCAGGGATGGAATCTGCGGCCCGCCATTAGATCATATGCCTTTTCATAATTCCCAACCATATTGTTCAGCGTGACATACTCGACAAACAAATCGTCCCTTTTTTCGACCGTCTCCAGATGCGCCTCGTAGCGTTCCAGGCGCCCGGAAAAACTGTGCCCCATTTTTTTGTATAGCTGGTCCAATTCCAGGAATACGCGCGCGTCTTTTCTATTTTTTGAAAAAGCGGCCTCCATCTCGTGTTTCGCCCGCTCTTTATCGTCCAGCTTGTTGTAATACGCCAATGCCAGATTGCGGTGCACGGTCGGGAAATCGGGATATTCCCTCGCGGCGCGCTCCCACAGGCGGGCGGCGGCTTCCGCCCGCTGCTTGTCGTAAAGCAGGTTGCCCAGATAATATGCCGCCATGCCGGATCCGAACCGGTCTATCGCATAGCTAAGGACCACGATGTCCTCCAGCTTGTTCGGGAAACAATAGTCGGGCGCCATCTGCTCGGCCTCCTCCGCCATCTCCTCCGCCTCTATCTCCTCTCCCATCAGGCCCAGGTAATAAGCCCGGTAAAATCCTACTAGCGGATATTCCGTGCGGCACCGCGCCAGAAGCGCTTCCGCCTCCTCGTAAGCCCCGGCCTCGGCATAATCTCTCGCTATCATCAGATAATTCTGCGGGAAATCGCGCATAAGGCGATCCAGCTCGTCCATCCGCCCGGGATCCCCATCCATGATCGCGAGCTCGTTTCCGCTCATGAAATCAAACGGATCCAGCCGCAGGTTCTCCTCCGCGAAGGCGCGCGCCTCGTTTGCCAGTCCCAGCTTCCGCAATATATACGCCCTCAAGGCTCTGGCCTTGACATTGTGCGCATTTTTGACCAGCCCGAGGTCCGACATCTCCAGGGCATGGGCGTAATTACCCCTGGACGCGTCGATGGCGGCCAGATAATAAAACGACATCTCCTGCTGCCCGCTGCTCCACGTCGCCTTGAAGAAATCGTCATACGCGCCGTCGTCGTCTCTCAGATATCGTTTCGTCAGGCCGAGATTATAATATGCCTCGCTGTCATAAGGGTTTGGATTGCGCCTGGTCATGCGCTCTATGGCTTTTTCGAAATATTTTTTCGCTCCATCGAAATCGCCCCTGCGCAGCAGCAGCAAGCCGTAGGCGTTATTCGTCCGGATGTCGCCGGGGTCGCGCTTCAAGGCCTCCAGATAGTACGGATCGGGAAGATACGTGGCATGCCTGTATTGCTCTATGTGCAATCCGGCGAGGTAGAGCTCCTCCACCGTCCGGATAGCCTCAGGCTCCGGGATGGCCTCCGCCGGATCCGGCAGCTTCTCAATCCCTCGCTTTTCCGGCGTATACGAGAGTAGGACGCGCTCCCCCTCGGCAATGGATACCGTGAGGGCCGACTCGTCCGCCACGCGGCACTCGGCCTTTTTTTCAAAAATATCGGTGGGAGAAACGCGGGCCTCCTCGTCGAAGACGACGTCGTTCCCGTTTTTTAATGTTATCCTCGCGTCATGCGCGCCGGTCGCATATACGCTCACCTCCGCAGTCCCGTCGCGGTATTCGAGGTTTACCGCAAAATCTTTTGTCGCGTTTTTCACCATCCCGACGGATTTGTACGGCATGAAATATTGCGAAAAAGTCTTCTCCTCAAACGGCTCCAGCCAGGCGAAGTCCGGCTGGTTGTCGGTATAGACTCCGGTCATCAGCTCCATGTAAGGGCCGTCCTCATCCGTCAGGTTGCGGTCCCATGCCTTTCCGAAGTCCCCGCAGCCCCAGGTCCATTGCTTTTTTCCCGGAGAGATATGGTGGTCGGCAACGTGGAGGATGCCGGCCCGCTTTTGATGGTCGTATCCGCCCACGAAATCATATTTAGATTTTTCCGCCATATAGCTGGTAGGCACCGGTATATTTTTATATCTTGAAATATCCACGCCCTCGCTATAATCTTTTTTATAATAAACGCCGGTCGCTATCGGGAATCTGGACACGTCCCTTTTTCCATGGTCCATCACGGCGTGGACGTCCGGCGGGAAGACCGACTGTGTATAATCGTTCGCCGGGACCGCAGGATTCGCCCACCACAGGAATGTCTGCGGCAGCGGCGTGCGGTTATACAGCCGGCCGCTTATCTCGATATATGCCTTGCCCGGATACAGGGTGATTTTCGCTATCGCCTTCGTCCCGTACATCTGATCCACATCGTGGCACAGCACAGAACGGCTTCCGTCCTCATGCTCCTCTAAAATATAATCTACCGGCATGAAAGTGGTGGGCCTGTGGTGCTGCGGCCAGTTGAATTCGATGCCCCCGGATATCCACGGGCCGGCCAGGCCAACCAGCGCCGGTTTTATCACATGGTTGTAATAAACGAAATCATATCCGTTCGTCTTGTCATACGCCCGCTGTATCCTGCCGCCCAGCTCCGGAAGGACCATCACCTTTAAGTATTCGTTTTCCAGATATACGGCCTTATATTCCCTGTCCTGTTTTTCATCGTAAATCTTATCCACGGTCGGATAAGGATAGACCTTCCCCGAACTCCCCTGATACACGCGCTTTTCTAGAAAAATAGGGTTTTTCTCCGGCTCGCCCGTCCCATATGTCGGGATAACGACTTGTTCTTCCCATACGTTCACGCTGTTCATGATAATCCTCCGTTCTGATTGTTTTTTGAAATTGCGCCGCCATGCCGCGATATCAAGCGAGGAGCATCGCGATCTCCTCCTTGTACGGCGCCCTCTCGTCTTTAGGGTCGTCCGGATCTTTAATCCAGGGCGTCTCTAATATTTTCGGGACGTCCAGAAAATCCGGATGCCATACTATGCGCCGTAACGCCTCGAATCCGATCTCTCCCCTGCCGATATTCTCATGCCGATCCTTTCGCGCGCCCCGGACATTCTTGGAATCGTTTATATGGAAGACGGCGATCTGCCCCTTCCCGATGACGCGGTCGAACTCGCCGATCACGCCGTCGAAATCGTTCGCCACGTCGTACCCGGCGTCGTGCGCATGGCACGTGTCAAAACATACGCGCAGCTTGTCATTGCAGGAAACGCCATCATAGATCCTGGCCAGCTCCTCGAAGCTGCTGCCCACCTCCGAACCCTTCCCCGCCATCGTTTCCAGAGCGACCAGGCAGTCCGTGTCAGAATCCAGCACGATGTTAAGCCCCTTTATGATCTGCGCGATCCCGGCATCCGCTCCGGCGCCCACGTGAGAGCCGGGGTGGAGGACGAGTACATGGCTGCCCATCGCCGTGGCGCGGTCTATCTCGGTGCGGAGGAAGTCCGTCGCCAGTTCGAACGTCTCCGGCTTTACGGTATTCGCGAGGTTTATGATATATGGCGCGTGGACTATGAACTCCTCTATGCCGGCATGCCGCATGAGGGCCTGCGCCGCCGGGATGTTAAGCTCGCCGATCTCCTTCCTGCGCGTGTTCTGCGGTGCCCCGGTATATACCATGAACGTGTTCGCGCCGTAGGAGAGAGCCTCCTTTACCGAATTCAGGAACATATCTTTGCCGGACATCCTCACGTGCGAACCCAGCTTTATCCTATTCTCTGGCATAGCCTGCAATATCCTCCTTAAGACTGTTTCTAAGCGCGCGATCTCCTGCGCCAGTTCTTCTTCCTTTTGCGCCGCCTGCCGTTGCTTATCCTATACTGGTCTATGTATTCGCCTATGGCAGTGTAATCTCTCTGGAACAGCTCCTCGCATGCCTGCGGCCACAATATGGCGGGCGGGACTTTTTCCAGCAGCTTCCCCTGCACGAACTGCTTGCTCTCGGCCTTGTACTTCGGCAGGCCGTTCAACTCCTGGATATGGGCCAGCTCCGGACGCCAGAGGATGGTTATCTTTTTTTCCGGCATCACCTTAGGATTCAGCGACGGCTCCCGCAGGACATAAAAGTCCAGGCCGCCGTCCTGCTCCTCGGCGGAGATGACGCCCCACCATTCCGGCACGTGCTCCCTGACATGGGCGCTGTGGCTGCTGCCTACCGCGATGATGTTATAGTCATAATACATATCATAATTGTCCACCTGTCCTGCCAGCCTGGTATAGCTATCTTTGTCGCTCTTTATCTCTATGCCGTAGAGCGCGTCCGGCGTCACCATCACCACGTCTGCGCGCGCCCTCCCGGTGCGCTTCTCTTCCAAAATACGTATCTTCCCATAGCGCCCCTCCAGGAATTCGAACAGCGGCTCCCTTATCGATCCGTCGTGCGAGGCCAATGAATCAGACATAGCATTACCTCCCGATCTTGCATTTCTTCGTCGCCTTTCCGCCTATATATAGTAAGAAAAAACGAACACAAAGTCAATCGCAAACTTTTGCCGGGGTTTGTCACTATCAATCGCGAATCGGAGCGGGCTCGGAGGATAAATGCTGCAGTATTTATAACGACGTCTTATGGTTTTTGGGACGATATAACGACCGTGCCACATTTTTTTTCTCGCGCCGCGTCAATTTTTATGTGGCATTCCTATGCAAGATATGGTATCATTGACAAGAAAGTAAACTTTCATGCCCCGCAAGCGGGCATGACCAAAAATGAAAGGAATCACTGGCATGAACGATTATATCTTGAGCTGCTGCTCGACGGCAGACCTGACAAAAGAGCATTTCGACAAGCGCGGGATATCCGTGATCTGCTTCCACTACGAACTGGACGGCGTGCAATATTCCGATGATTTCGGGCAGACCATACCCTATCACGAGTTTTACAGCAGGATGGCCGCCGGAGCCACGACGAAGACGTCCCAGGTCAACGTGGAGGAGTATGAGAGCTACTTCGAGGGATTTCTGAAACAGGGCAAGGATATTTTGCACGCCTCGCTCTCATCCGGCATCACCGGGACCATCAATTCCGCCATGATCGCGCGGGACATCTTATTGGAAAAATATCCGGACAGGAAGATCTATCTCGTCGATTCGCTGTGCGCCTCCTCGGGCTACGGCCTGTTCATGGACAGGCTGGCGGACCTGCGGGACGAGGGAAGGAGCATAGAGGAGGTACGCGATTTCGCGGAAGAGAACAAGCTATATGTACATCATTGGTTTTTCTCCACGGATCTGACATTTTTCATCCGTGGCGGCAGGATCTCCAAGACGGCCGGAGCCATCGGGACGGTGCTCGGCATCTGCCCCCTGATGAACGTGGACAACCTGGGCAGGCTCATCCCGCGCGAAAAGATTCGCGGCGAGAAAAAGGCCATACGCCGCACGGTAGATGTGATGGCCGAGCACGCCCAGGGCGGCGTAGCCTACAACGGCAAATGCTACCTCTGCCATTCGGACAGCATAAAGACCGCGAAAAAACTGGCCGCGCTCATCGAGGAGACTTTCCCCCGGCTGGACGGCAAAGTAGAGATCTACGATATCGGCACGACCATCGGCAGCCACACGGGTCCTGGCACCGTCTCGGCATTCTTCTGGGGCGACAAGCGCGTCGACTGACAGCGGCGTTTCCCGGAAAACGGCGGGCGGCTCCTCGCGCATTCTTGAGGAGCCGCCCGCCGCTTTATGCTTTCTTGAGAAATCCGATTCCCAGCGCATATGGGCCGGTATGCACGGCGATACCAGCGCCGATCTGATATTTGACGATCTGGTCTACGTTCAGTATGCCCCGGAATCTCTCCTTGAGACTCTCCAGGAATGTCTCCGCCTCCTCTATATCATAGCCGAATCCGACGTCCGCCACATAGTCCGCCATGTCCTCTCCGGCGGCGATAAGGCTCCTGACGTGGCTGCCCAGCATGTCCAGCACCGAGTCAAGCGATTTCTTGCGGGTCCTGGCCAGGCCTGAAGGGAATATCTCCCCCTCCTTGAGAGTGATAAGCGGGCGTATGCCCAATACCGAAGCCGCGATGCCGGCGAGCTTTCCAATCCGGCCGCCATGCTTTAGATATTCCACATTGCCCAGAGTGAAGAAAATCCTGCCCGTCTCCCTTATATCCAGCAGGCGCTTTACGGCCTCCCCGTAAGGCACGCCGTTGTCCCGCAGCTTAACCGCCTCTAATACATACATGCCCTGCAGCACAGTATTGATAGTGGAGTCGATGACTTCTATCTGTGCATCCGGATAGGACTCAAGCAGCATATCCTTCGCGTTTCCCGCCGCCTGGCAGGAACCGCTGAACTTCGCGCTGATGCAGATGCAGATGATAGGAATCCCCTGCTTTACGTATTTTTCAAAAGCATTGATGTAATCGTCGACCGACGGGAGAGACGTCTTCGGGAAAACGACGTTTTCCTTTTCCACCATCATGTCGTAGAATTTCCGTATCGGCATTTCAAGTATTTCTTTGTAATAAGTCTTTTCGTCGAAAGAGACGTAGAAAGGCACTACATCCACTCCTTTTTCCCTCGCCAGCTCCTCCGGCAGGTCGCATGAACCATCGCTGATAATCTGATACATAATTACCTCCGTCTCGCTTTCTCGCACGGCAAACCCCGTGATTTTGTTTTTGCCGCATCATCATGTGGTTTATTTTACTACATACAGGGGTTCGTTGCAAGCCCTGGAGAAAAATAGTATCGCCCGGCCTAGAGCGTCGTCTGCACGAGTTTCGGGCGGTATCCCTCCGACTCCAGCGAGTTCATGATTTCCGCCTTGTGCTCGGTGCCAAAACATTCCAGCGTAATCCGCAGCTCGACCGCCGCATTGCGGTTGGTACTGACGAACTGGTTATGCTCCAGCTTGATGACATTGCCCTGGGCGCCCGCGATGATGCCGGATACCTTGCATAGTTCCCCGGGCTTGTCCGGGAGCAGGATAGACACGGTAAAAATGCGGTCGCGGAATATCAGGCCTTGCTGCACCACGGACGACATCGTAATCACGTCCATATTGCCGCCGCTCAGGATGCATACGACGCGCTTGTTTTTCACATCGAGCCTGCGCAGGGCCGCCACGGACAGCAGGCCGCTGTTTTCCACGATCATCTTGTGGTTTTCCACCATATCGAGAAACGCGGCGATCAGCTCATCGTCCTCGACGGTGACAATCCCGTCGATATTTTTCTGGACATAGGGAAAAATCTTCTCTCCCGGCGTCTTTACCGCCGTGCCGTCCGCTATCGTATTGACCTGCGGCAGCGTAGTCACTTTTCCCGCCGCAAGCGATGCCTGCATGCAGCTTGCGCCGGCGGGTTCGACGCCTATGACCTTTATCTTCGGGTTGAGCAGCTTGGCGAGCGTAGACACGCCGGCAGCAAGGCCGCCGCCGCCGATCGGCACCAGGATGTATTCGACCAGCGGCAGATCCTGGAAGATCTCCATCGCTATAGTGCCCTGGCCGGTGGCTACCGCCAGATCGTCGAACGGGTGGATGAACGTATAACCGCGCTCCTCCGCCAGTTCGAGGGCGCGGGCGCATGACTCGTCGTAGACGTCGCCATAGAGCAGGACCTCCGCGCCATATTCTTTCGTCCTGTTTACCTTGATGAGCGGGGTCGTGGTAGGCATGACTATGGTCGCCTTGCAGCCATAACATTTGCTCGCGTAGGCCACGCCCTGCGCGTGGTTTCCGGCTGACGCGGTGATAAGCCCCCTTTTCCGCTCCTCGTCCGTCAGCGTGCTGATCTTGTAATAGGCGCCCCTGACCTTGTAGGCTCCCGTAAGCTGCATGTTTTCAGGCTTCAGGTAGACCTTGTTGCCGGTGAGGACGCTCAGGTAATCGCTGTATACCAGCTTCGTCTCGCGCGTGACCTCGCGCACCTTCCCGGCGGCCTCCTCGAATCTGTCCAATGTAAGCATTTTATTCACCCTCCCTGGAAAACAGCGCGTCGACGAATTCGTTCGCATCGAATTTCTGCAAATCATCGATTTGTTCGCCCACTCCGATATACTTGACCGGAATCCCCAGCTCCGACTGGATCGCCACAGCGATGCCTCCCTTTGCCGTGCCGTCCATCTTAGTCAGGATAATGCCGGTTATGTCTGCCGCCTCGGAAAACTGCCGCGCCTGGGAAAGCGCGTTCTGGCCCGTCGACGCGTCCAGCACCACGAGCGTCTCGCGGTATGCGTCCGGATATTCCTTGTCGATAATCCGGTTGATCTTGCGCAATTCCTCCATAAGGTTTTTCTTATTGTGAAGACGTCCGGCGGTATCGCATACCAGGACGTCCGCATGCCTTGCCTTCGCGGCCGCCACCGCGTCATATACGACCGATGCGGGATCCGCCCCCTCCTGGCCGCCCACCATCTCCACCCCGGCGCGGGCCGCCCATTCTTCCAGCTGGCTGCCTGCCGCAGCGCGGAAAGTGTCGGCAGCCGCCAGGATGACCTTTTTGCCGCGCGCCTTGAGCTGTCCCGCCAGCTTGCCGGCCGACGTCGTCTTCCCGACGCCGTTCACCCCGATCAGCAGCACGACCGACCGCTCATCCTCGAAACGGTATGCCGTCCCGCCGATGTCCATCTGCTGCTTTATGCTCTTTATGAGCAGTTCCTTGCAGTCCGCGGGCTCCTTGATGTGCTGCTCGCGCACCTGGCGCTTCAGGTCGTCTAGGACGGCCTCCGTGGCATGGACTCCCAGGTCGCCCATTATGAGGATCTCCTCTATCTCATCGTAGAAGTCGTCGTCGATATGCGAAAAACCGCTGAATACCGAGTCAATGCCCTTTACAATATTATCCCTCGTCTTCGCCAGGCCCTCCGCGAGCCTGCGGAAGAATCCTTTTTTCTCTTTCTTTTCATCCTCTTTTTCCATTATGCCTGCCTCCCCAGTCATTCATCCAGATCAGCCTCGATCAGGTTGACCGATACGAGCGTAGAGACGCCCTTTTCCTGCATCGTAATCCCGTATAGCCTGTCCGCCGCGTTCATCGTCCCGCGCCTGTGGGTGATGATGATAAACTGCGTGTTTTTCGTGAGCTTGTGCAGATATTTCGCGAAACGCTCCACATTGGAGTCGTCTAGCGCCGCCTCTATCTCGTCGAGCAGGCAGAATGGCGAAGGCTTCAGGTTCTGGATAGCGAAGAGCAGCGCGATAGCAGTCAGAGATTTCTCGCCTCCGGAGAGCTGCATCATGTTCTGCAGCTTCTTTCCCGGCGGCTGGGCGATGATCCTGATCCCGCATTCGAGCATGTCATGCTCCTCGTCCTCGGCCAGCTCGAGCGTACCCTTGCCCCCGCCGAAGAGCTCCCGGAATGCCTTGTCGAACTCCCTCTGGATGTCGGCGAATCTCTCCGTGAACTGTTTGCGCATGCCCTCGTCAAGCTCGTCTATGATCCCCGTGAGCGCGCGCTCTCCCTCGACTAAGTCGTCGTGCTGGCTTTTCAAAAAAGTATAGCGTTCGTCGAGCTCCTTGAAATCCTCGATTGCGTTGACATTCACGTCTCCAAGCCCTCTGATTTCGTCCCTCACGCCCGCGACAAGCTTTTTTAATTCGGGCAGCGGCCGGCCATCCCCGCCGCGCATCGCGAGTGCGTTGTGATACGTCAGCTCGTATTCGCTCCACATGTAGTCCGTCTGATATTCTTTCGACTCCGCCACCTTTGCCCGTTCGCCGTCAAGCCGGAGGATCTCTTTTTCCAGGTTGCCTATCTGCGACATCAGTTCATCGTTTTTCTGGTAAAAACCCTTGTTGTCGTCCGCGAGCGAAGTCTTCGCGGCCTCGGCTTCCGTTAGCTGCCGCTCCAGATCCGCATATTCCTTCTCCCCGGAGACGATCTCCCTTTCAATCTCCCGGATCCTTGCGGCTTTTTCAACGACATTGCGCCCGGACTCTGCCAGCTCGGCCTTAAGGCCGCGGGCCTCCTCGTCCAGCTTGTCCATCTCGCCGCGCACCCTGTCGATATTTTCACGCGCAAACCCGCTCTTTGTGCGGAAATTGGTCTCGTCGATCTGGATAGCGGATAATTCCTTGGTCGCCGTTTCCTGCAGGAATAGCTGTTCGTCCAACGCCTCCTGAAGCCTGGCGTTCTCCTCCTCTATCCCGGCCTGCCGCCTGCCGGCGTCCTCGAGCTCCTCCGATATACGCGCCTTGTCGGACTCTATCCCGGCCTGCCGCTCCTCCAGCTGCGCGGCCTCCGACGAAAGTTTCTCGAAAGTCGCGGCTGCCTCCTCTTTCTGCTCCCTGGCGCGGTCATAGTTCAGCCTGGCCGTGTTTGCCGTGATGTATCCCTGCTGGAGCTTGTCCCTGGCCTCGTCTAGATCTCCCTTTAATAATTCCGCCGCAGTCAGGATCTCCTCAATCCGCTTTTTCTTCGAGCTTAGATCATCGCCCAGCCTGGCCGTCTCCCGCTCCAGCTCCGCGATCTCGCGCCTGCGCCCCAGCAGGCTGCTATTATTCTTATACGCGCCGCCCGCGATAGACCCGCCCGGTCGCAGATATTCGCCCTCCAGCGTTACGATATTCAGCGAATAGCTGAATTCTCTCGCCAGCTCGAGCGCATGCTCCGACGTATCCGCGACTATGACCCGCCCCAATAAGTATGACATGATACCGTCATAGGACTTGTCGGTCCTGACAAGCTGGTTTGCAAGGCCAATCACTCCGGGATATCCCAGCGCCCTGGCGTATCCCATATTGTCCCTGCCGGACACGCTAGTCAGCGGCAAAAATGTCGCGCGCCCATAGCGGCCTCTCTTGAGATATTCTATAATATTCCTCGCGGTATCCTCGTCGTCTACGACGATGTTCTGTATGCTGCCGCCAAGCGCGGTCTCCACCGCCGTCTCATATTTCTCTTCTACCTTTATCAGATCCGCAACGACTCCCCGTATGCCGGGAAAATCGTCCTTTTTTTCCATGATGCGGCGCACGCTGCCGCCGTAGCCCTCGTAACGCTCCGCTATGTTCTGTAATGACTCCAGGCGCGTCTGCGCCTTGTTGAAAGCGGCGGCGGCCTTGTCTATATCCTCCCGCATGCCCGAGAGCCTCTCCTGCCAGCCGCGCTCCTTCTCCTCCATCCTGGCAATCTCCTGCCGCAGGGCGTCATTTTCCCCCTCTATGTCACGCAGCTGCCTGTCGCAATCCGCCAGATTCCGCTCCAGCCCGGCCTCCTCTCCCTGCCGCTGCAGGAGCTGTCCTGCCAGCTCGGCCCTGCGGATGGATATCTGCTCCAGCATCGTGTCATATTTCTGCCCTGCGGATTTGATGTTGCCGCGCCTGTTAAGCAGCTCGATGATCTCGTTTTTCCCATTCTCGATGCCGGTGGAACATTCGTCCGCCCGGGACTGCGCACGCTTCATCCTCTCACGCAGCACGCCTGACTTTTCGGTCACGGCCGCCAGGCGCGAGTCCAGCTCCTCCTTCTCTTTTTCATAAGCCAGGAGCTGCGATTCCCGCTCATCGCGCTCGCCTGCTATGGCATCCATCCGGCTCTGGAAATGTTCCTCGGACAGATGGGCCGCGCGAATCTGCTCGTTTAAGACGTTAATCTCGCCCTCCAGCTTGCCCCTGGCCACGTTGCTTCCCGCCAGACCGTCGCGCAGCGACGCTATTCTGTCATCCAGTCGCCCCAGCTCCTCCTGCAGGCTGTCATATTCCGCCTCGTTTTCAGCCTTCTTTTTCCTGGTCTCGCCGAGCTGTTCTGACGCAATCCGGTATTTTTCCTCCAATTCGCCGGCCTGCCGCTCCAATGCTTCCATCTCCAGCAGAAACGCCTGGATATCGTATGACTTTAATTCTTCTTTTTTCTTCAGATATGTCCTGGCTTTTTCCGCCTGGCGCTCCAGAGGCCCGATCTGGCGCTCCAGCTCGGAAATGATGTCGTTTATGCGCACGAGGTTTTCGCGCTCGCTCTCCAGCTTTTTCTGGGTAGTCGCCTTCCTGCGCTTGAACTTTACGATGCCCGCGGCCTCATCGAATAGCTCGCGCCGCTCCTCGGGACGGCCGCTCAGAATCTTGTCGATCTGTCCCTGCCCGATAATCGAATATCCCTCTTTCCCTATGCCGGTGTCGTAAAACATCTCGTTTACGTCCTTTAACCTGCAAGGGCTGCCGTTGAGCAGGTATTCGCTCTCGCCCGAGCGGTAGACGCGCCGCGCGATGGTCACCTCGTTATAGTCCACCGGCAGCTCATGCCCGGAATTGTCCAATGTAATCGCCACATAGGCGTAGCTGAGCGGCTTGCGGTTTTCGGTTCCGGAAAAGATGACGTCCTGCATATTGGCCCCGCGCAGCTGCTTGGCGCTCTGTTCGCCCAATACCCAACGCACAGCGTCCGCGACGTTGCTCTTGCCTGATCCGTTCGGGCCCACGATGCCGGTTATGCCGTTGTGGAAATCAAACTTCAGCTTGTTGGCGAAGGACTTGAATCCCTGGATTTCGATGCTTTTCAGATACATTAAATCTCTACGCCCGAGCCGTGCAGCGCGAGCAGCGCCTCATAGGCCGCCTGCTGCTCCGCCGCCTTTTTCGTCGGGCCCTCCCCCTCGCCATATTTTTCCCCATCGATGTATGCCGCGATGGTATAATGCTTGTCATGATCCGGGCCCTCCTCGCGCACCGGCTCGTAGTGCAGCATGCCGATGCCCGCGGACTGCACCTCCTCCTGGAGGATTGTCTTGCTATCATAAAAGAGCTGCTTATGCTCCGTATCCGTCAGTATATATTTGAGGATAAACTCGTTTGCGCTAGCAAAACCACCATCCAGATATATCGCTCCGATTATTGCCTCTAACGCGTCAGAGAGGATTGATTTGCGCTTGCGCCCTCCGGTCTGATCCTCGCCTTTTCCAAGGAACAGATAATCTCCCAGATGCAGCTCCTCCGTGCAAAAGGCCAGAGTCGGCTCGCATACCAGGCTTGCCCGCAGCTTCGTCAATTCGCCCTCCGGCATGTCGGGATATTTATGATACAGGAAATCGCTCGCCGCGATCTCCAGCACGGCGTCTCCCAGGAACTCCAGCCGCTCGTTGTCGGAGCCTTTTTTCATGCTTTTCTCATTCGCATACGAGCTGTGGGTCAGGGCCTGGCGCAGAAGCCCCCTCGTGTGAAAACGGTAGCCAATCTCCTCCTCTAGTTCTTCAGGTCTTTTCATTTTAATCCTCCCCCTTATTGAAAAGAATACGGAGGCGTCGCCGCCTCCGCGCCAATCCGGAATCAGGAATTAACTGACCGCATTTTTTATCTGCGTCACGGCGTCGCCCACCGTGGATATCTTTTCCGCCTCCTCCGTCGGGATCTCAATGTCGAATTCCTCCTCGATGCCCATAATAATCTGATAAATATCCAGCGAATCCGCGCCAAGGTCGTCTATAAACGTCGTCTCCTCGGTTATCTCATCCTCATCCACGTTCAGCACTTCCACAATGATTTTCTTCAGTTTTTCCAGTTCCATAGTCATAACCATCCCTTCTGTAATGTTAAAGTAAACTCCCATGCCCCGCCATGGATGAGAGCCTATGCCGGCTCCCCGCCGGCGGTCAGGATATTGGCCCTGATCTTGTCATTTATCGCCTGCTGCTTGAAAGCCACGCATTGTATGATTGAATTTTTAACCTCGAGGGCCTTCGCGTTGCCATGCGTCTTTACCACCAGCCCATTGCATCCCAGCAGCGGCGCCCCGCCGTATTTTGTCGCGTCAAAGCCCTTGAGAACTTTTTTCAATGCCGGCAGCGCCAGCGCTGCGCCTATCTTGCTGCGCAAGGTACTCATCATTCCGGATTTGATGACGCGGATCAATTCCGCGGAAAGCCCTTCGTATAATTTCAAAATCACGTTGCCTACGAACGCCTCGCATATTATGACGTCCGCCGCCCCGCATGGGATATCGCGCGCCTCGATGCTGCCGGTGAAATTGATGCCCGGACATTCTTTCAGCATCGGGAACGTCTCCTTTACGAGGGCGTTTCCTTTCTCCTCCTCCGCGCCGATGTTCACGATGGCAGCCCGGGGAGACTTCACTCCGACCACGTGCTCCATATAGATCGAACCCATCTGCGCGAACTGCACGAGGTGCGACGGCCTGGCGTCGACGTTCGCGCCGCAGTCTATGAGCAGCGACACGCCGTTCGTCGTGGGAAGCAGCGGAGCCAGCGCAGGACGCTCGATCCCGCGGATCCTGCCGACGATCAGCTGTCCGCCGGCCAGTACCGCTCCGGTACTCCCGGCGGACACGAACGCGTCCGCCTCCCCGTGTTTTACCATATTCATGCCGACCACTATCGATGAATCCTTTTTCTTGCGAATCGCCACGACGGGCGGTTCAGCCATCTCGATGACCTCCGTGGCGTTCCTTACCGCGATCCGGCCCTTTGGATAATCGAACTTCTCAAGGCATCTCTTGACGGCCTCCTCGCGGCCTGTCAGCGTCACCTTGATGTCCGGACGGTCCCTCACGGCGTCCGCCGCACCCTTCACGATCTCCTCCGGCGCGTTGTCGCCGCCCATCGCGTCTACCGCCACATGCACCGTTTCCGACATATTCTCCCTCCTCGTCAAACTCCTTGCGCGTACCGCCGTCCGCACTCTTCCGGCGATAACCAAAACTGACTATACTATAACTCAATATAAAAATCAAGCATGAAAAAAGAGCCATAAAAGGCTCTTTTTCATCGCTAATTAATCTGCAGCGTTACGGCTAATCCTGCGGGATAATCTCCCTCTTATTATAGGTCCCGCAGTTCTTGCAGACCCTGTGGGGCACCATCAGCGCGCCGCATTTGCTGCATTTTACCAAGGTAGGGGCTGTCATCTTCCAGTTGGCCCTCCTGCTGTCGCGTCTCGCTTTAGACGATTTATTTTTCGGACAGATAGACATTCGTTAACACCTCCTTAGACATATTTTTCACCCGCCGGACGGCGGCAGAATCCCGCAGATCCGCTCCGGACGGTGACGCTTACACCATTATATCCGGCAAAAAAAAGTTTGTCAACCGATTTTTGCCGCAGCCGCGCCATCCATTCTCCCCGGCATATCCGGGAAATTGGGATTTTTAATCTGAAAGCCGGTCAGGCGACGCTAACCGCATGAGCCTTGCCAGGATTCGCAATCATTTAAGGAGCGCCACCGTCTCGCGCGCGATGGCGAGCTCCTCGTTCGTGGGAACTACCCACACCTGGACTTTGGAATCCGGAGTGGAGATGGCCGCCTCGCATCCGTGCGCCTTGTCATTCGCCTCCTCGTCGAGCTTGATGCCCAGATATCCAAGGCGGCTCACGATCTTGCGGCGGACGCCGGTATCATTTTCTCCCAGGCCCGCGGTAAACGCGATAGCGTCCACGCCGTCCATCGCCGCGGCATAAGCTCCGATGTATTTCAGCACGCGGTAGCAGAAGACATCTATGGCCATGACGCAGCGGTCGTTGCCCGCGTCGGCTCCTGCCTTTAGATCCCGGAAGTCGGAGGAGACGCCCGACAATCCCTGGACGCCGGATTTCTTATTCAAGACTTCCATGATGCCCGTGATGTCCAACCCCTCTTTCTTGCATATAAACTCCATAACGGAGGGGTCGACGTCTCCGGAGCGCGTGCCCATGATGAGGCCCTCGAGCGGCGAGAGTCCCATCGACGTATCGACGGATTTTCCACCGTCTACCGCGCAGACGGAAGCGCCGTTGCCGAGGTGGCAGACGATAATCTTCAGATCCTTGATATCCCGTCCCAGAATCTCGGCCAGACGCGCGGACACGAAGCTGTGGCTGGTGCCGTGGAATCCGTACTTCCTGACCTTGTATTTCTCATAATACTCATAAGGCACGCCATACATGTATGCCTCCCTGGGCATAGTCTGGTGGAAAGCGGTGTCAAATACGCCCGCCATCGGGGTATCCGGCATGAGTTCCCTGCAGGCGCGCACGCCGATAAGGTTCGCCGGATTGTGCAATGGCGCAAGGTCGCTGACATCCTCGACCGCCTGGATGACTTCGTCATCAATCAGGATAGACTGGGAGAACCTTTCCCCGCCATGCACCAGCCTGTGGCCCACGGCGCCGATTTCGTCCAGGCTCTTTATAATGCCCGTCTTTTCGTTGGTGAGGGCGTCGATGACATACTGGATGGCCTGCTTGTGCGTCGGCATCGGCAGATCGCTCTCCTCCTTCTCGCCGCCCGCCGGCGTATATGACAGGCGCCCGTCTATACCGATGCGCTCGCAGAGGCCTTTCGCCAGAACCTGCTCGGTCTCGGAGTCGATAACCTGGTATTTCAGGGATGAGCTGCCGCAGTTGATCACTAATACATTCATTTTCCTGTCTCCTTTACATTAACGTTGCTATGCTTGTGGGGCATTGTGGTACAATTGGGTTTACACATACATTGGATATTATACCCCTTATTTTGCCTGTGGACAAGTATGAAATGAAATGGTACGATTAAAAGCGGTGCATGACAGACTGGAACTGGAGGACGCATGACGGCTTGCGGGATTATCGCGGAATACAACCCTTTTCACAGCGGCCACGCTTATCAGATAGAGCAGGCCAGACGCCTTAGCGGCCGCGAATATATAATAGCGGTAATGAGCGGAGACTTCGTACAGCGCGGCGCTCCGGCCATAGCGGACAAATACGTCCGGGCGTCGCAGGCAATATCCGCAGGCGCGGATCTCGTCATCATGCTGCCGGTATATCATTCCACGGCGAGCGCGGAAGGATTTGCCGGAGGCGCGGTCGCCGCCCTGCTGTCCACTGGCGTCGTGGACGCCATCAGCTTCGGTTGCGAAGACCCGGAGATCTGCGGCAGGCCATACCGCCGCCTCGCGGAGGAACTGGCCGCGGAAAATGCCGCTTTTTCGGATGCGGTATCGCGCGGGCTGACGTCAGGCAAGAGCTATGCGAGGGCGCGGGCGGATGCCATAGCAGGCATCGGCAAAAACGGCAGCGATGGCGGAGATGCCGGCGACGGCGGCAGTGCCCGCGATCCGGCGCTCCTGGAACGGCCTAACAACCTGCTTGCCTTCGAATACATGAGGGCAATCACAAAATCCGGCAAGGATATACGGCTATTCCCGGTCAGGCGTATCGGGAGATACCACGATTCACGTCCCGGCGGCAGAGACCCGCTAGAATCCTCAGACGGCTGGAAAGAATGCCGTCCGGTCGTGGCGGACGGCGAGGAATTTCCCGGATATGCCTCCTCCGAATCCTGCAGGAGCGCGCTGGTTCCGCGCGGGATTTCCGGCAAAGACGGAGTGGGCGCGCAGGCCCTGTCCGCGCTAGACAATCTGGAAAGCGCCGGCATGATGCCGCATGCCCCGGCCGCCATATTGCGGGATTACATGGAGCGATATCCGCTGCTGGATGAAGACGACATATCGGAGATGCTGCATTATGCGCTGCTGGCCGGGCGCGATGCCGGATATGCGGAGTATCTCGACTGCGGAGACGGCCTGTCCGGCAGGATCTTGCGGCATCTGCCCGAGTATGAGGATTTTTCACAGTTTCGCGGACTGTTGAAAAACAAGAGCGTGACATACGCGAGAATCTCGAGGGCGCTCGTTCATATACTGCTGAATCTGCCGGCGCGCATGCCCATGGAATCTGGAAATGCCGGCAGGAAACGCGGCTGCGGCGGAACGGGTTCAGTAGCCGGCGGCATGGCCGCTAGCCCGTTATATGCGCCATACATCCGCGTCCTGGGTTTTCGCAAAGACGCGGGCCCTCTGCTTCATGAAATAAAAAAATGGGCTAACGCGCCGCTTATCGTCCGGCCGGCGGAGGCGAAAAATGCCCTGGATCCGGCGGCATCGGCTTATTTCACGCAGGATCTCCTTGCGAGCGACATTTACCGCGCGATACTGCTCGGGAAATGCGGACGATGCTACCCGGCCGACCCCTGCAGGAGATTCCAGGCGATGTAATCCGCAACGACACTGCCATGGCCGGCCACGCGCCAAACCCGCATGCCCCGCAAGCGTGGCGTCGCCATAATATGAATCATAATTTTGGGAGGTAGGATATGGCTGGTTCTACGTATGGAAAATACTTTACTGTAACTACCTGGGGGGAATCCCACGGCAGGGGCGTCGGCGCCGTCGTGGACGGCTGCCCTGCCGGGCTTGCTCTATGCGAGGCGGACATCCAGGCCTACCTCGACAGGAGGCGGCCCGGGCAGTCCAAATATACGACGCGGCGCAAAGAGGCCGACGCGGTGGAGATCCTCTCCGGAACATTCGAAGGAAAGACTACCGGCACGCCTATCGGGCTAGCGGTATACAATACCGACCAGCGTTCGGGCGACTATAGCGAGATAGCGTCATATTACCGCCCCGGCCACGCAGATTATACGTTCGACGAGAAGTATGGCTTCCGCGACTACCGGGGCGGCGGCCGCTCCTCCGGTCGCGAGACAATAGGGCGCGTCCTGGGCGGGGCCATCGCGGCAAAACTGCTGAAAGAACTTGGCGTTGAGGTCCATGCATATGCGACGGCAATCGGCCCCGTAACCATCGACCGGGATGCCTTCGACCTGGCAGAATCGCTCGAAAACCCGGTCGGGATGCCGGACGCCCGTGCGGCCGCGTCGGCGCTGGAATATCTGGATTCATGCATCGCCCGACAGGACTCCTGCGGCGGAATCATCGAATGCATCGTCAGCGGCCTGCCGGCGGGAATCGGCGATCCGGTCTTCGACAAGCTGGATGCGAACCTGGCGAAGGCCATGCTCTCCATCGGCAGCGTCAAAGGCTTCGAGATTGGGGACGGCTTTTCAGCCGCCGCTTCGAACGGCAGCGCGAATAACGACGCGTTCATCATCAGGAATGGCCGCGCCGGAAAGGCCACGAACCACGCGGGCGGCACGCTAGGCGGCATCAGCGACGGATCCCCCGTCATATTCCGCGTGGCGGTAAAACCGACCCCTTCCATCAGCATGCCCCAGCAGACCATAAACCGCTCGGGCGAGGAGATATCCGTCTCCATCAACGGCCGCCACGACCCGGTCATCGTCCCGCGGGCCATCGTCGTCGTCGAATGCATGGCCGCGATGACCATACTTGACCTAATGCTCTCGAACATGGGCGCGCGGCTGGATTACATGAAGAAGGTTTATGGCAGATAATGCAGGCTATGCCAGCTTATGTATGGCCACGCAGTTTGGCTTGTCCACCGACAGCGGCTTGCCCTGCATCAGGAAATAGTGCTTGTCATAATTGATGTTAAAGATGCAGATCTCGTTGTTTTCATGGTTTAATGTCATGAAATGCCTGTTGTCCGGGAACACGCATATATCTTTCGGGAATTCGCCGCTAATCTTGCAATTGCAGTTGAGCGCCAGCTGCCCGGTCTCCTGGTCGATATCGTAGATGACCGCGGAATTAACGCCGGCGTTTGCCACATACAGGTGCTTTCCATCCGGCGATATAGTCATAGCGGTGGCGCTGCATATGTCGTCATCCTTCGGGTCCGTCGTCGTAATCTCCTGGATAAAAGTGAACTCGGGATCTCCGTCGAGATCCTCGTAGGAATAGACGTTGACGCAATTGAGCAGCTCGCACAGCACATAGGCATAGCGCCCGTCTGCGGAAAAACACATGGTCTTAGGCGCGGAATCCATCTGGCAGCGCAATATGTCGGTATTGCGAATCTTGCCTGTCTCGGGATTCATGTGATAGAGCTTGATCTGGTCCAATCCTCCGTCCACCGCGCACAGATACCTCTGATCAGGCGTCAGCCGCACGCAGTTGACATGGGGGCGCGAGCTGCGCTCCGCGATGCATCGGCCCATACCCTTGTGGAACGTGGCGTCAGCTATCCCTTCTATCGACCCGTCGTCAGGATTCAATCCCATGACGGTCACGCGTCCGTCATGATAGCCGGCCACGAACAGGTACCGGTCATCGTCCGACGTGGAGACGAAGCATCCCCTCATGCCGCCGATCCAGGCGTTATTGATGGGATCAAGGTCGCCGTCCTCTAGGATGCGGAATGACTGCACCCCCTCGTCCGCGATGGAATAGAGGTATTTTCCATTATGGGAGACGGTCAGATATGACGCGTTGTTGATCATAATCACCTTGCGTTCCGTCATCCTCCCGTTATCGTCGTCCAGATCGTAGATATGCAGGCCGATGCTGTTCTCATAGGTATACGTCCCCACGTATGCTACATACTTGCCTTTACCCTTGCTCATGGCTCCTTTCCTTCCTTTCTCATTATGATGTCATATTTCCCCAGCGGGACGCTCAAGGCTATCCACAGCTTCTGCTTAGCATGCGGGGCGGATTGCAGATCCGCGCCGTCCGCGTCCACGATCCTCAGCACCGCGGCCTCCGCGTCCCGCCCGTCCGGCCTCATCACCTCGACGCGCTCTCCCACTGAAAATTTGTTGCGCTGCTCGATCCCGTACAAGCCCCGGCCGTCCGCGTCCCCTACTATGCCCAGATACGTATACTCCCTGGCATATGCGCCGCCATCGTATACCTGGGCATCCGCGGGCGGCTTCCCGAAAAAGAACCCGGTCGTATATTGACGGCTGGCGCCCCTGGCAATCTCCTCCTGATAAGCGGGCAAATTTTTTTCATACAGGACGGGCGACTCCATATAGTCATCGATAGCCCTCCGGTATGCCCTGGCAACGGCCGCGACATAAAGCGCCGCCCTCATCCTGCCCTCTATCTTGAAGCTGTCGATGCCGGCATCCATCAATTCCGGAATATGCGAAATCATGCACAAGTCTTTAGAATTAAAAATAAAAGTCCCGCGCTCGTTCTCAAATACCGGCATATATTCGCCAGGCCTGGTCTCCTCCATGACCGCGTAGTTCCAGCGGCATGGGTGGGTACACCATCCCCGGTTGGCGTCCCTCCCGGCAAGATAATTGGACAAAAGGCATCTCCCTGAATATGATATGCACATTGCCCCATGGACGAAGGCTTCTATCTCCAGATCGTCCGGGATATGCCCGCGTATATCCCGAATCTCCTCCAGGGACAGCTCCCTTGCCGCGACCACGCGCCTGGCGCCAAGGTTATGCCAGAAAAGGAACGTGCCATAATTCGTATTATTCGCCTGAGTGCTGATGTGGATATCCACGTCCGGCAGCACGCGCCTGGCAACCATGAAAATGCCCGGATCCGATATGAGCAGCGCGTCCATTCCGACGCCGCGAAGCTCCTCGAAGTACGCCTCCGCTCCCTCCAAATCCGCGTCATGGGCGAAAATATTGGCGGTCACATAGGCTTTAACGCCATGTTCATGCGCGAAATCCACTCCCAGGCGCATCTCCTCCAGGGTAAAATTCTTCGCCTTGGCGCGGAGCCCATACTCCTCTCCGCCAAAATATACGGCATCCGCGCCATACATCACCGCTGTCTCCAGCAATTCGAGACTGCCGGCCGGGACAAGGAGCTCTGGTTTTTTCATTCTTCCGCCTTTCCCGGGAACGGCCGGCAAATCCCACGGCAATCCCCTCCCGCTGGAAGCGGGAGTTTGACGCTGACCGAGACGCCATCCCCTACCGGGAGCACCGCAGTAGCCAGCGCATCATTATGCGTCATGGCGTACAGATATTCCCGCATGCGCCTGTGCGTTGTGCGGTCGCGCCGCTCTATGGCATAGCGAGACTCTAATACCATCCCGTCCAGCAGCACGTTGTCGCTTATCAGCAGCCCGCCGGACTCCAGCAAGTCGATGGCATCCGGAAGAAAGGCCATGTACTGTCCCTTGGCAGCATCCATGAATATCCAGTCGTAATTCCTGCCTGCCGCGCGCAGCCTTGGCAGGATCTCACCCGCGTCTCCCTCGAGCAGCTCTATCTGCCCCTCGCGGCCTGCGCGGCGTATATTTTCCCGCGCCGCCTTTATGCGGGGCGGCCAGTTCTCGATGGTCGAAATCCGGCATCCTTCTTTTGCATTTTCCGCCATAAGTATCGCCGAAAAACCGACCGCGCAGCCGACTTCCAGAATCCGCTCCGGCCGATGCGCCGCAAGAAGAAACCTCAAAAGGTGCTGCATGTCTTTGCGCACGACCGGAACGCCCGCTTCCAGCGCCTCGCGCTCAATCTCGTCCAAAACAGGGCTGTTCTCTCCCCCTAGGGAATTCAGGTACGTCAGAAGCCTCTCGTCTATAATCACTCCCGCGCCTCCTCCCGCATGCATCGCGCCGGCAGGACGCGGCGCGGAAACACTCCCGGTCAGCCATCCTCCTCCTCGCTCTCTTCCTCCTCTGCGGGAGTCATCGCGGCCATAAGCTCCCTGGCGTCCATGGCGGCGCTGACCCGGTATTTTCCGGGCTGCAATTCGAACCCGTACAGCTTTTCCTGGACGAAAAACAGCTTAGAATCCCTAATCAGCCCTTTCTCCTCGAGAAGCTCGGCCAGCTCCTTCTGGTCCATGCCCTGCCTGATCTGGACTAACGCCTCGTCGCCATCCCCTTGCGATACGGGAGGCTCTGTGTAGACCCGGTATCCGAAGTTATAGCACCGCAGCCCGACCTGGTAGATCCCGCATATAGCCAGCAGGCAGAACAGTATTGTGGCGCTGATGCTGAGCACGCGCAAAACCACCTTGCCCATAGCCGCCTCCTCACCCCTGCAGAAAACCGGTATCAAAGTCCAGATTCAGCATAATCGTCCAGATCACGCGCTGGAACAGCCTGCACAACGCCAGCTCGGACGCGAGGAACTCCTGCACGTGGGGATTTTCACGAAAATCGGCATATTTCTCCTCTACACGGTCTATCTGCTCGAACAGGTCATAAGCGCCGCTGCTCTGCAGCGTAAACCAGCTTCCGCGAAATTCGTCTATGCGCTGCTGCAGTCCGGGAAATTCCGACACCTTCGCGGCGGCGCGCTGAAAACGGATGTACTCCCCGCTGTTTTTCACCTCCGAAATAAGGCTCGCGAGCGCGGACCCTATCCGGTCTTCCTGCCCGGCGAAGTCTTTTTGTCCTTCTATCTGCCGGATGTCAGCCATATCCTATCCTCTCATACTTCCATGATAATCGGTATGATCATCGGGCGGCGCTTGGTCTCCTTCCAAACGAATCCGCCCAGCTCGTCCTTGATCTCCTGCTTGATTTTGCCCCAGTCCGTGACACCTTTGCCCACGAGCCCTTCCATCGTGCTGTTGAGCACCGCCTGGGCGTCGTCCATCAGATCCCCGGCATCGCGGACATACACGAATCCCCGCGAGACGATGTCGGGCCCGGCCAGAACGCGCCCGGTGCCTTCCTCCAACGTCATCACGACGATTATAATGCCCTCCTCGGCCAGGATATGCCGGTCGCGCAGCACTATGTTCCCCACATCGCCGACGCCCAGGCCGTCCACCATTACGTCCCCCGCGTGGACCTTGCCGGTCACGCGCGCGCCGTTCTCATCGAGTTCCAATATGTCTCCGGAATTGAGCAATATTATATTGTCCTTTTCGACTCCCAATTCCTGTGCAATCTTCGCCTGCGCCTTGCGATGCTTATACTCTCCATGGATCGGAATGGCATATTTCGGGCGCACCAGCGAATAAATCAGCTTTATATCCTCCTGACATGCATGGCCCGATACATGCACGTCCTGAAATATGACCTCCGCGCCCTTGCGCAGCAGGTCATTTATGACCTTCGATACGGCTTTCTCGTTTCCCGGTATCGGATTGGAGCTGAATACTATCGTGTCATTCGGGCGGATCGTCACCTTGCGGTGCGTGCCGTTGGCCATGCGGGACAGGGCGGCCATAGACTCTCCCTGGCTGCCGGTAGTGATCAGCACGGTCTTCTCCGGGGGATAATTCTTCAACTGCTCTATGTCGATGAGCGTGTTGTCGGGAATGCTGATATATCCCAGCTCCATGGCGGTATTTATGATATTCACCATGCTCCGCCCTTCGACCACTACCTTGCGCCCGTTTTTGTAAGCCTGGTCTATGATCTGCTGCACGCGGTCCACGTTAGACGCGAACGTCGCGATTATGATGCGGCTGTCGCGATGATCCTCGAAGATGCCCTTCAGCGTCTTCCCGACAGTCTTTTCCGACATCGTAAAACCAGGGCGCTCCGCGTTCGTGCTGTCGCACATCAGCGCCAGCACGCCTTTTTTCCCTATCTCGCCGAACCGCTGCAGGTCTATGGCATCGCCGAACACCGGGGTGTAGTCCACCTTGAAATCGCCGGTATGCACGATGGTACCGGCCGGCGAGTATATCGCCAGAGCCGCCGCGTCCTGGATGCTGTGGTTCGTTTTGATAAATTCGACGCGGAAGCACCCGGCGTTGATGTGCTGGCCGTATTTCACTATCTTCTTTTTTACCTTGCTTAGCAGTTCATGCTCCTCGAGCTTGTGGTCTATGATGCCCATCGTGAGCTTCGTCGCGTAGACCGGCACGTTGACTTCCCGCAGGACATAAGGCAGCGCGCCTATATGGTCCTCATGCCCGTGAGTGATGAATATACCCTTTACCTTGTCGATATTTTCCTTGAGATAGGCCACGTCCGGGATGACCAGGTCTATCCCGAACATATCATCCTCCGGGAATGACAGCCCGCAATCCACGACCACGATGCTGTCGTCATATTCGAAAGCCGTGATATTCATCCCGATCTGCTCCAAGCCGCCCAGCGGGATGATCTTTAGCTTATTGCAGCTATCGCCATTATTCTGTTTTTCCTTCTTCAAACGAAAACCTCCTTATACTCCCATGCCCCGCAATCGGGGCGTCTCCATCTATGAAAGCGTATCGCTCCGCTGCCGCGCGGCCCCCGCAATCCTGCACGTATTCGTGTTCCGGGCAAAGCCTGCCTGCTCAAACGATCTCCACGTCCTCGAGCAGATCGGCAAAAATTCCCGCGAGCGCGTCAAGCAGCGTATCGTCTTCTACCATCTCATAGGCGACCTCGCCGTCCGACTCGCCCGACTCTTTCAGGCAATAACACTCGCCATCGCCCTCGGCGGCGTCCGTCACCAGAAGATAATTGCATCCGCCCAGCTTTGTCTCCTCTAAAACATAAAAATCTACCGTTTCCCCGCTCTCGGGGTCGTGAAATTCCGCTTTCTCCATTATTTTATTCTTCCCTCAGCGTAAGCCTGCCGCATCCAAAAAACCCTGCAATATCAACGCGGCCGCAATCTCGTCGACGCGCTCCTCCATCCTGCCTCGCGGCACGCCGACCTCTGCCATGGAGCGCCTTGCCTCCACGGTCGTCAGCCTCTCATCCCAGAGATACACCGGCAGGCCGGTCCTTTTTTCCAGCAGTTCCTTGAATTCCAGCGTCTTTTCGCAGCGGACGCCCTCCGTCCCGTCCATGAGCTTCGGATATCCCAGCACCAGGGAACGCGCGCCGTATTCCGCAATCAGCTCCTCTATTCGCGCCAGGGTCTGCCGCAGCTTGTTCTCCGACTTGCGCCGGATAGTCTCCAAGCCCTGGGCCGTGATACCCAGCGGATCGCTCACGGCCACGCCGACCGTCTTGGAGCCGTAGTCCAGCCCCAGGATCCGCGCGTCACTTGTCATGCCTGAAATTCATGTCAATATAATCCGTCAGCAATTCCTCCACCAGTTCGTCGCGCTCGACCTTCATCACGAGGCTCCGCGCATTGTTGTGGCTGGTGATATACGTAGGGTCTCCCGACATGATATAGCCCACGATCTGGTTTATCGGATTATATCCCTTCTCTGTCAGCGCATGATAAACGACCTGCAGGACTTCTTTTACCTGCAGCTCAGGCTCCTTTTCGACTTTAAAAAATTGTGTCTGGTTCTTGTCCATAATATCACGTCCCCTTTGCCATACGGGCATCCCTCTCGCATAACGCCCAAATCTCCAAGCAAACCCCATGCCCCGCAAGCGGGGCATGCCTGCAAGCAGTCCGTCCGCCTGTCCATTGGGACCGGGCTTTCATAGTAAGTATAATATAGGAGCGCCAAAAATTCAACCGCAATGCCCTCATTCACGCAATATCCCGCTCCGCCGTCCTCATTCACGGTAGCTTCCGCCGTCCCTCTGCCTCCTCTCCGCGATCCGCGACGTCCGCGGGGACGCAGGAAATGACATCCTCCGATAGCGGGCTGCCGGGTATCACGCGGCAGATCTCGCCGGGACGCGGCATTATATGGCTTATCTTCGACCCGGATTCCCGCGGGGGCAGCACGATAGCCATCCGCACGTATTCCGGCGTATATCCGGCGATAACGTCCCTGCCGCCGATATTGGCATTCTCCTCGAAGAGTACCTCGCACTCCCTCCCGGCATAATACCCGCGAAATTCGGCGGACAGCCGCCGTTCCAGCGAAAAGAGGCGTTTGCTGCGCTCTTTTTTCACCTGATCTGGAACCTGTGGTTCCATTCGGTCCGCCGCGGTGCCTCTGCGCCTGGAATATTGGAAGATGTGCATCTCATAAGGCCGCAGACGCTCCAAAAAATCATACGTCAGCTCAAATTCCTCATCCGTCTCTCCCGGAAAGCCGGCAATCACGTCGGTCGTTATGGCCGGATGCCCGTAAGCATCCCTCAGGAGGCCGACGCTGTGCCCGTATCCGCCCACAGTATAATGCCGGTTCATCCGCGCAAGCGTCGCGTCGCACCCGCTCTGGAGGGACAGATGGAAATGCGGGCAGACCTTCGGCAGGCTCCTTACCCCCTCGACGAATGGCTCGGTAACGATGCCCGGCTCCAGCGAGCCTAGCCGAATCCGCGCGATGCCCGGGATATCGTGAACGAGCCGTAGCAGGCCGAGCAGCCCGATGCCGCTATGGCTATAGGAACTTAAATGAATGCCATCCAGCACGACCTCGCGGCAGCCGGACCGCGCGAGCGCGCCGATCTCGCCGCAGACATCCCCGGGATCCCTGCTGCGCGACCGTCCCCGCGCGTATGGGATGGCGCAATAACTGCAAAACATGTCGCAGCCGTCCTGCACCTTTATGAAGGCCCGCGTGTGCCCGCCGGTCCCGGATACGCGCATCGGCTCGTATGGCGCCGATCCATCGTTGATAGCGATTACCTCGGCGGTACGCTCCCTGGTCTTGAAAAAATCTTCTATCAGCGGAACCAGGCGCGATTTCTCGTTATTGCCAAGCAATATGTCTATGGCCGGATCCCGCGCGTCATCCGGGGATGTCTGGGCATAGCAGCCGGCCGCCACGACCACCGCGTCCGGATTGAGCGCGCGGGCCCTGTGGATCATCTGGCGCGACTTCCGGTCGGCGATGTTCGTCACCGTACAGGTATTGACGACATAGACATCCGCGCGTTCCGAAAAGTCCACGATATCATAACCCGCGCCCTCGAGCATCTCGCGCATGGCCTCCGCCTCGTATGCGTTTACCTTGCAGCCTAGGTTGTGGATTGCGGCGGTTTTTGCTTTTTTCGTCCCGGCCATAGCGTTTTTCGTCCTTTTTATTGACTTTTATAAAGAAAACCGCTACTATGTGAGTATCGGGGGACGCCATCCTCCTTTCAAAACATATCAGGGAGGTACTCATATGAAAACAGTACAGATTTCTTTAAACTCCATCGACAAAGTAAAATCGTTCGTCAATGCTATCACGCAGTTCGATTTCGACTTCGACCTTATCTCGGGCAGATACGTCATCGACGCGAAGTCCATCATGGGCATATTCAGCCTTGACCTCTCCAAGCCCATCGAGCTGGCGATACATTCTGATTCGGGCCTGGACGAGATTATGGATGTCATCAAGCCCTATCTAGCGGAATAATCGCCTACGGCGCGATGCAGACCGTTTCCGCGCCGTCGATGGCGGCCTGCATCATCATGCCGATTTTTTCTTGCAGCCGCGTCTCTGATTTTTTAATCGATTTCAGGTTCGGCTTCGTCACAGGGTGCTCCGCCACGAAAATCGTGCAGCAGTCCTCGAACGGCAGTATCGACGTCTCATAAGTGCCAATCTTTTCAGATATATCCACGATCTCCTGTTTGTCAAAACCGATGAGCGGCCGGTAGACCGGCAGCCCGCTGACCTCGTCCGTCGCGAGGAGCGATGACATGGTCTGGCTCGCGACCTGGCCTATGCTCTCGCCGGTCACCAGCCCGAGCGAGCCGGATTCCCTGGCGAAATGCTCAGCTATGCGCATCATATAGCGCCTCATGATAATAGTCAGCTGGTCGTGCGGGCATCTCTCGTATATATACAGCTGGATTTCCGTGAAATTCACCACGTGCAGCACGACTTTCCCGCAATACTCCGACAGAATCTTTGCCAGATCGATGACTTTTTCCTTAGCGCGCTCCGACGTATACGGGGGCGCATGGAAGTAAACCGCCTCCAGGCGCGCGCCGCGCTTCGCGACCATGTATCCCGCTACCGGGCTGTCTATGCCCCCGGAGAGCAGGAGCGTCGCCTTTCCCGCGGTTCCGGCCGGCATGCCGCCCGGGCCTGGCACCGACATGGCATACACGTTTATATGGCTGCGGATCTCCACATGGATAACCACCTGCGGATGATGCACGTCTACGCGCGTCCCCGGAAAAGCCTCCAGGATGCGCTCCCCGAGCGCCGCCGCCAATTCCATGGAAGTCATCGGATAATTTTTGCGGGCCCTGCGAGCGTCGACCTTGAAAGAAAAATCTTTTTTCTCAAAAGCCTCGTCCACATACTCTTCGACCTGCCCGGCAAGCCTTTGAAAGCCCTCGTCCTCGAGCCGGATCATGGGGCAGACGGCCACGACGCCGAATACCTTGGACAGCGCGCCCATCAATTCTTCATAGTCGTATGGCCCGTTCGCGGCCACGTACATCCGTCCGTTTTCCTTGCTGACGGCAAAATCACCCTCGACCCGGCGCAGGGCGTTCGAGATCTGCGATAGCAGCGCGTCTTCGAATATGTGCCGGTTTTCCCCCTTTATGGCGATCTCTCCATACTTTATCAAAAATGACTGGTAAGTCATGGCAACCCCTATTTCCTGGTAAACCTCCGCAGCGACGGCAGCAGCTCGGACAGCTGCGCGAGCGCGTAATCAGCCTCTTCCCTCGTGCTGTGCACGGACAGCGAGAAACGCAGGGTGGAATCAAGCAATTCAGGCCGGGCGCCGATGGCCTTTAACGTGCCGGATACAGCCGGATGGTTCGATGAGCACGCCGATCCGGATGAAACGTAGACGCCGCGCTCTTCGAGCGCGTGCAGCAATACCTCCGCCCTGACTCCCTCGAATCCGGCGCTGACAATGTGCGGGGCGGCGTCGAATCCCCCGGCTCCGTGGACTACCACCCCGTCCAGAGACCGCAGGCCCGCCAAAAGATACTCCCTCAGCTCGTAAAGCCTGCCAATCTTCTCGTCAAAACCCTCATACGCCTCGGACGCCGCGGCCCCTATTCCGGCTATGCCGGCAACGTTCTCGGTGCCGGAGCGCATGTCCTTCTGCTGTCCTCCGCCATATATTATCGGCCTAATCTTCGCCTTTTCGCCGACATACAGGAAACCTACGCCCTTAGGCCCATGGAACTTGTGCCCGCTCGCGGAGAGCAGGTCGACTCCCATCTTCTTAGGGTAAATGCGAAGCTTCCCGAACGATTGTACGGCGTCGGTATGAAAAAGAGCGTCCGGACAATGCGCGTGGACGATTTTCGCGGCCTCCTCTATCGGCTCCACGGTCCCGATCTCGTTATTCACATGCATCAGCGAAACCAGGATGGTATCATCCCGCAGCTTGCTTTCCAACGCGTCCAGAGAGATGCGGCCTTGCCCGTCCACCGGCAGATAGTCCACCTCAAATCCCCGTTCTTCCAGAAAAGCCATAGGATTATAGACAGACGGATGCTCTATGGCGCTGGTGATGATGTGCCTGCCGGCGCGATGCCTCGCGAGAGCCGTGCCGAATATCGCGAGATTGTTGCTCTCCGTGCCGCCGGACGTGAATATTATCTCCTTATCACGCGCCTTCAAGATCTGCGAGATCTCTTCCCTGGCGGCCTTGACATGGTGTTCGGCTGCCAGTCCCTTGCCATGCAACGACGAGGGATTGCCGTAATCCTCAAGCAGGACCTGCTGCATTAACGACGCCGCGGCCTCGGAACAGCGCGTCGTCGCCGAATTGTCAAAATATACTTCCATCGCAATTATACCGATAAAGCCATCTCCAGCTCCAGCATGACCATGGAAAGCACGGCAATCGCGGCGGTATCCGTGCGCAAAATGCGCCGCCCCAGCGAGATCGTCCCGGACGTCTCCCTGAGCGCGACGATCTCCTCCTCCGCGAAACCGCCCTCCGGGCCAATAAAAATGCCTACGGACTCCGGAATCCCGGATTCCGTAAATGAAAAAGCGCGGCGGGCGCCGGCCATCCCCTCTTCATTCTCATAGGGTACGATCCGTCTGCCGCATCGCGCGAAAAGCTCCGCCGCATCGAAAAAATCCATCAGGGGCCGAACGGCCGGCACCATGCTGCGTTTAGACTGTTTGGCCGCGCTTTGAGCGATAGCCTGCCAATGCGCGACCTTTTTAGACGCCCTGGCGGCATCGAGCCGCGTCACGCAATAGCGCATGTCCACCGGAATAATCTCATGAACTCCCAGCTCGACAGCCTTTTCTACCACGGTCTCCATGCGGGTACCTTTTGGGACGCCCTGGAACAGGCACACGCGCGCCGGCAGCTCGGTGGTAGGGACGCCGCGCTCCACGATATCAAGAACCGCCTCGCCATCCGAAAATCGAGATATGCTGCATATAAAATCCCCGCAAGCGCTGCTCACCCGCACCCTCTCGCCCCGCTTCAAGCGCAGCGCATTTTTCATGTGGTTGACGTCCGGGCCCATGACGGTTATCACATCGCCCGCGATCTGCCCGTCATCGACAAAAAACTGATACATCTCCGCCTCCGCCACAAGAACCGCCCATCAGCAAGCCGTGAATTCTGTGCGCAGCTTATCATATTCGCGGTTAATCTCCTGCAACGTATCCGTATCCCCGCATACATTGTCGGGATGATATATCTTGATCAAATCCTTGTAGCGCTTCTTCAGCGCGATCTCGTTATGCACGCCGATAAAGAACAATTCGCCTTTGACCACCGTGCGCTTGCCCGGGCTCGTCAGATCCTGCTTGAGCTGGAACTCCTTGACCTTGTCGTAGAATTCCTTCTGGCGCTCGAGATACCGCTTCTCGTTAGCGAGCTTTTTCAACTCGTCCTCTAAGACTTGCTGCTTCATCTTGAGCACATATTCTTCCTGGTCGCGGACGCGGGCATCCGCCTCTTTCTGCCGGCTGAAGTCCCTGCGCTCGCGATCCAGCTTGGCGCGCTGCATCTCAAACCGCTTCTTTTCGTCCTCCAGGACGCGCTGCCCGCGCTCTATCTCGCCCTTTTTTCGAAAGTACCATTGTTTGAATGCCAGAATCTCATCTTCCGTCTCCGGCACGACCATGGGCATTGGCATATCTCGTCGCTCCTTTTTCCCCGCCGCATATCATAATCAACGCAAATCCATACTATACTATATCGGCAATATGACAGAAAATCAAGATATCACGAGAAAAAATATGAAAAAAACATTTCCCGCAACATCTTGATATGCTTTATCCGCGCGCCGCAAGGCCGGAGCGTTGTCCGTTGTTTAATTATTTTTTCCAGCCGAAGCCCTTCTTTTTACCTCTTGAATCACCGTCCGCGGCGCCGTTGCCGCTGCGTAGCGAATCACCCGCCGCCTCGTCAAACTGTCGCAGCAGATCCCTCGCCGTGGCATTAAGCTCGGTGGGCACCTGCACGACCAGCGTCACGTATTGGTCTCCGCGCACGTTCGAATTGCGCAGGGAAGGGACGCCCTTGCCCTTGAGGCGGATGCGCGTGTCAGTCTGCGTGCCGGGCTTAACCTCGTAGATTACGTCGCCGTCTATCGTCCCTATGCGCACCTCTCCGCCGAGCGCGGCCTGCGCGTAAGATATAGGCGCGGTCGAATACAGGTCCATATCGCGCCTCTGCAGGAACGGATGCGCCCCCACGACGACCTCCACAAGAAGGTCCCCGCGCGCGCCGCCGTTAACGCCGGGCTCTCCCTTGTCACGAATCCGGACGCTCTGGCCATTGTCTATGCCGGCCGGTATGCTGACCTCGATTTGCTTGCGGTTGCTCATATAGCCCGTGCCACGGCATTTCGGGCATTTCTCCCTGGTAATCTTGCCGCTGCCCCGGCAGTCCGGACAGGTCGTGATATTCTGCACCACTCCGAACAATGACTGCTGGGTCATGCGCACCTGGCCCCGCCCTCCGCACTTCGGGCAGGTCTCGGGACTGGTGCCCGGCCTCGCGCCGCTGCCATGGCAATCCGGGCATTCGTCCTTGAGCACCATGTCGATCTCTTTTTTACAGCCGAACACGGCCTCCTCGAAAGTGATGCGCGTCTGGGTCCGCACGTTCGCTCCCTTAGCCGGCGCACTGCCCGACGACCGCCGTCCGCCAAAGCCGCTGCCGAACAAATCGCCGAATATGTCTCCGAAACTGCTGAATATGTCGCCCATATCGGAGAAGTCGAAGCCGCCGCCACCGGCGCCCCCCTCGAAAGCGGCATGGCCGAACTGGTCATACTGCCGCCTTTTCTCGGGGTCGCTCAAGACCGCGTAGGCTTCCGAGGCCTCTTTAAACTTCGCTTCCGCCTCGGCATCACCCGGATTGGCATCCGGGTGATACTTTTTGGCAAGCGTACGGTATGCTTTTTTCAATGCCGCGTCGTCGGCATTCCTGTCGACGCCGAGAACCTCGTAATAATCTCTCTTTTCAGCCATTTTTTATACTTCCTTGAAGTCTGCGTCCACCACGTCGTCGTCAGAAGATGAGGAACCGCCGGCCTGTGCACTGCCGGTATCCTGGCCGGACCCGGCATCAAACCCGGCCCCCATATCCGGGCCCGCGCCGCCGGCCTGTGCGCCCTCATACATCTTCGCGAATACCTTCTGCGCGCTCTCCATCAATTTTTCCTTGGCGGCCTTCATCTCGTTCACGGTCGACTCTGACATGTTCTCCGCGTCGGCATTTGCGTCCACCAGGGACTTCAGCGCGTTCAGATCCGCCTCTACCGCGGACTTGTCCGCCGCGTCCAGCTTGTCGCCGACCTGGTCTAACGCCTGCTGGGTCTGGAAAACAAAAGCGTCCGCGTCATTCCTGGTGTCAATCGCCTCTTTGCGCTTCTTGTCCTGCGCCTCGTAGGCCGCCGCCTCCTTCACAGCCTTCTCGATCTCGTCGTCCGACATATTCGATCCCGCGGTAATCGTGATATGCTGCTCCTTGCCGGTACCCTTATCCTTGGCGGATACGTTCACGATGCCGTTAGCATCGATGTCAAAAGTCACCTCGATCTGCGGAACGCCGCGCCGGGCCGGAGGGATGCCGTCCAGCCGGAACTGCCCAAGCGACTTATTATCCCTGGCAAACTGGCGCTCGCCCTGCACGACATTGATGTCGACCGCCGTCTGGTTATCCGCCGCCGTAGAGAAAATCTGGCTCTTCTTTGTCGGGATGGTCGTGTTGCGCTCGATCAGGCGGGTCGCAACGCCGCCCATAGTCTCGATGGACAGCGACAGCGGAGTGACGTCAAGCAGGAGAATCTCGCCCGCGCCGGCATCCCCGGACAGCTTGCCGCCCTGTATGGACGCGCCGATAGCGACGCACTCGTCCGGGTTCAACGACTTGCTGGGCTCTTTCCCGGTAAGCTGCCTTACCTTATCCTGTACCGCAGGAATACGCGTCGAGCCGCCTACCAGCAGCACCTGCCCCAGGTCGGCATTCGTAAGGCCGGCGTCACGCATCGCGTTCTGCACCGGAACGGCGGTCTTCTCTACCAGGTCATGGGTCAGCTCATCAAATTTAGCCCTCGTGAGGTTCATGTCAAAATGCTTCGGCCCGTCGTTTGTCGCCGTGATGAACGGCAGATTGATATTGGTCGTCGTCGCGGAGGAAAGCTCCTTTTTAGCCTTTTCCGATGCTTCCTTCAGGCGCTGCAGGGCCATCTTGTCGTTAGAGAGATCCACGCCCTCCGCCTTTTTGAATTCATCAATCATCCACTGCGTCACGCGATTATCGAAATCATCGCCGCCAAGATGCGTATCGCCGTTCGTAGCCAGCACCTCGATGACCCCGTCGCCGATCTCTATGATAGAGACGTCGAACGTGCCGCCGCCAAGGTCGTATACCATGATCTTCTGTTCTTTTTCATTGTCAAGGCCATAGGCCAGGGCCGCCGCCGTAGGCTCGTTTATTATGCGCTTCACGTCCAGGCCCGCGATCTTGCCCGCATCCTTGGTGGCCTGGCGCTGCGCGTCATTAAAATATGCCGGAACGGTGATGACCGCCTCGGATACCGTCTCGCCCAGATAGCCCTCCGCGTCAGCCTTCAGCTTCTGCAGAATCATAGCGGAAATCTGCTGCGGGCTATAGCTCTTGTCGTCTATGACCTTTTTATAATCCGTGCCCATCTGCCTTTTTATGGAAGAGATGGTCTTCTCGGCGTTCGTAACCGCCTGGCGCTTCGCGGGCTCGCCGACCAGGCGCTCGCCCGTCTTTGTGAATGCCACGATAGACGGCGTGGTCCTGGAACCCTCCTGGTTTGCGATAACGGTGGGCTTACCGCCCTCCATGACTGCCACGCAGCTGTTGGTCGTTCCCAAGTCGATACCTATTATCTTGCTCATGATGCTACCTCCTGTTATTATAAAATGAGAAATGCTATTGTACCACGGCTACCATGCTGTGGCGTACCACGCTGCCGCGATACGTATATCCCTTTTGCAATTCCTGCGCCACTATGCCGGTCTCGTACTCATCGCTCTCCACCTGCATGACGGCGTTGTGGTATTCCGGGTCGAACTCCTTTCCAACCGCCTCGATCGGCGCCACCTCCAACTCCTCGAATACCGCCAGGAGCTGCTTGTATACCTTGTCCATGCCATCCACGAAAGGGTCGTCCCTCTGCTCTTCGGGCACGGCTGACAGGCCGCGCTCGAAATTGTCAGCCACCGGAAGGATCTTCTCTACAACGTCCTTCGCCCCGATCTCGTACATCTGGTTCTTTTCTTTCTCGGTACGCTTACGGAAATTCTCGAATTCCGCCATCTGCCGACGCAGCTGATCGGCCAGCTCCTCGATGCGCTCGTCGCGCTTGTCTTTCTTTTTTTCCTTCTTCTTAAAAGGGCCTTTCTTCGTGCTTGCGGCGGATTCTGGATTGCCGCGATCCTCCTCGGCCGGCCTATCCTCCCCTGCCGCGTCCGGTTCGCCCTCCGGGGCTTGGTCAGATTCCCCGCCGCTCTCCTCGGCCGCCTCGCTTTCTGCGTCTGGCGCTTGATCTGCCGCCTGATCTGCCGCATTCTCCTCGTTGGAAACGGCCTCCGGCATCTCAACGCCCGCTTCTTCCGGCTCCGCCGCCGTCTTTTCTTCTGCCATATATTCCACCTTCCATCCATATTTTTCTACCCGCTACCCGTCTTCATCCCGGGGTTTTTTGAAAATGCCGTCGAGCTGGTTCTTCAATGTCTTGAGATTGTCCAGGACATTCTCGTAATCCATGCGCTTAGGGCCTATGATGCCAATCGTACCCTTCATGCCCTCGCCGAGCTCGTATGTGGCGGTCACGACGCTACAGTCTTTCATGACCTGGACCGGCGATTCGCTGCCGATATATACCTGGATGCCGGTGCCCACATCGTCCGAGCGCGTATCGTTCACGAGCCCCGCGAGCTGCTGTTTCTCCTCGAATGCCGATATAAGCTCGCTCGCCCGCCCGTTGTCGGAAAGCTCCGGATATTTGAATATGTTCGTCGCGCCGCTGGTATATATCTCCAGATTCTCATCCTCCGATACCGATTCCGCGATCGCGTCGAACACCTTTCCCACGATCTCGCCGTGTATGCCCGCCTGTTCCTTGAGCACGGCGATAGTCGCCAGATTAATCTCGGACGGCGAAAGGCCGTTGAGGTGCGTGTTCAGCAGCAGGTTTAATTTCAAGACCTGCTCATTGTCCAGGCGGGAGAGGTCCGCGCGGATGATCTTATTCTTGACGATATTGCCCTCCAGAACTATCACCGCCAGGAGCTGCTCCTCGTCCACCTTGGAAAGCTGGATAAATTTAAGCTTTCCATGCTGGCACTGCGGCGCAGTGATCATCGTGGCATAATTGGTGTTGGCCGCAAGTACCTTGACCACGTTTTTGAGCACCTGCTCCATCTTCTCCGTCCGTTCGATGACAAAATCCTTTATCTCGGAGACTTCCCTGTCCTTTTCCACCATCAGCTCATCCACATAAAAGCGGTATCCCTTGTCCGATGGGATGCGGCCCGCCGATGTATGCGGCTGGACTATGTATCCTAGTTCTTCCAGATCCGACATCTCGTTGCGGATTGTCGCGGAGCTGAGGTTCAGGTCCGTGTATTTGGAAATCGTGCGCGAACCCACCGGCTCGCCAGTCTCCAGATATGTCCGGATGATCGCCTTTAAAATCTTGGTCTTTCTCTCGTCCAAACCGTCCATTACGCACCCCGCCCCTCGCTCGCGTTATTAGCACTCGCTAAAAAAGAGTGCTAATCATTTCTGTAACTAAAATAACACTGTATCTCGCCGATGTCAACATCTTTTTTGAAAAAACATGAGTTATTCACAAAAATCTCCAGAAGACCTGGTTGCTGACATCGCGCCCGTATGGCGTCAGGCGGTAGCCCGTTCCGGTATCCTCGAGCAGTCCCTCGGAGACCAGGCCGCTAAGCGTCCCCCCGTAGGCCTGCTCAGCCCGAATCCCGAAGCGGCGGACGAATTCGGCCTTTTCCACGCCCCGCGTCATACGCAGTCCCAGGATAAAGAATTCCGCCATCATGTCCTCTCTTGACAGACGCTGCTCATCCCTCGGATTGAAATCGCCGGCGATGTACTCTTCCAGGCGGTCCGTGCAACGATAGCGCGTCCCATCTATATAGGAAGATGCTCCCAGTCCTATGCCGAGATATGGTTCTCCGGTCCAATAGCCTATATTGTGGCGGCACTCATAGCCCGGACGCGCATAATTCGAAATCTCGTAGCGGGCAAGTCCATATCCGTCCAGCAGCTCCCCGGTCAGGCAATACATCCTCCGCTCCTCCTCCTCCCCGGGCAAAAACCTCGGATTTCCCCCTGCATCACGTATCCTCTCATCCTCATGGTAACGCTCGAAAAATGGCGTGCCCTCCTCTATAATCAGGCTGTACGCCGAGATGTGCGCCGGATGCAGGGCGAGCGCCGCGCGCAGCGTCTTCTCGTAAGAGGATACGGTCTGGCCCGGCAGCGCGGACATGACATCCACGTTGATATTGGCTATGCCGGCAATGCGCAAGGCCTCATAGCTGCGCAGGAAATCCTCATAAGTATGTATGCGTCCCAGGAGCCGCAGCTCCCGCTCGTCTGCCGACTGCAGCCCCAGGCTCGCGCGGTTAACCCCGCCTTCAGCGAGGATTCTGGCCTTTTCCCCGGTCACCGTGCCCGGGTTCGCCTCCACCGTGAACTCCGCGCCGTCTGAGAAGCGCACGTACATCCGCACGGCGGACAGCAAGGCGGACAGCTGCGGCGCTGAAAGTGCTGTAGGAGTGCCACCGCCGATGAATACCGTGTCAACCGCGTGGGCAGAAAAAAAAGCAGCCTGCCCTGCCAGCTGCTTTTCTATACTGCCAACATACCAATCCATGGTCCGCGCGTCCGCCGGCGCGGAGAGGAAATCGCAATAGCCGCACTTTCTTACGCAAAACGGGATATGTATATATAGCTCCATTCCTGCCCGCCCTTCTGCATCCTGCTGCCGATCCTACGCCTGCCAATAGTCATTTCCCGTCTAATTTCAGGACGCTCATGAACGCCTCCTGCGGAATCTCGACGCTGCCGACCTGGCGCATTCGCTTCTTGCCCTCTTTCTGCTTCTCCAGCAGCTTTTTCTTGCGGGTAATATCTCCGCCGTAACATTTCGCCAGGACGTCCTTACGCAGCGCCTTTATGGTCTCCCGTGCGATAATCTTGCTGCCGACCGCCGCCTGGATGGGAATCTCGAAAAGATGCCTCGGAATCTCCTCCTTGAGCCGCTCGCACATCCTGCGTCCCCGCTCATAAGCAGTGTCGGCGAATACAATAAACGACAGCGCGTCCACCGCCTCATGGTTTATCAGTATGTCGAGCTTCACCAACTCGGAGCGGACGTAGCCCTTCATCTCGTAGTCGAAAGAAGCGTACCCCCTCGAGCGCGATTTCAACGCGTCGAAAAAGTCGTATATAATCTCATTCAGCGGGAGATCGTATTTTATCAGTGCGCGGGTGGCCTCTATATATTCCATGCCAACGTAGACGCCGCGACGCTCCTGGCAGAGATCCATTATGGAGCCGATGTACTCGCTCGTTACCATGATCTCCGCCGAGACGAACGGTTCTTCCATGTATTCAATCTCGGACGGATCCGGCATATTGGAGGGATTCGTCAAGTCGATCGTCTCGCCGTTTTTCTTATGTACCTTATATATGACGCCCGGAGCCGTCGTCACCAGGTCCAGGCCATATTCGCGCTCCAGGCGCTCCTGTATGATCTCGAGATGGAGCAGGCCCAGAAACCCGCACCGGAAGCCGAACCCTAAGGCGGCCGACGTCTCCGGTTCGAACTGGAGCGACGCATCGTTGAGCTGCAGCTTTTCGAGCGCGTCGCGCAGATCCGGATATTTCGCGCTGTCCGCCGGATAGATGCCGCAATAGACCATAGGGTTGACCTTTTTATAACCCGGCAGCGGTTCGGCGCACGGCCTGTGCAGATCCGTCACGGTATCGCCGACGCGCGTATCCTTGACGTTTTTTAATGATGCCGTGATATAGCCGACCATTCCCGCAGAGAGCCCGTCGCATGGGATGAAAGCTCCCGCGCCGAAATATCCCACCTCGACGACCTGCGCGCTCGCCCCGGTGGCGACCATCAAAATGTCCATCCCCGGCCGGACCGCGCCCTCCATAATCCTGCAGAATACGATGACGCCCTTGTAGGAATCATACAGGGAATCAAATATCAGCGCGCGCAGCGGGGCTGCCGGATCGCCTTTTGGCGCGGGCAGCCTGTGGACTATCGCCTCCAATACCTCGTCGACGTTTTCGCCCGTCTTCGCGGAAATGCGGGGCGCGTCCATCGCCTCTATGCCTATGACGTCCTCGATCTCCGCCGCCACCTCGTCCGGGCGCGCGCTCGGCAGGTCGATCTTATTTATGACCGGGAAGACCTCGAGGTCATGGTCAAGAGCCAGGTAGACATTCGCCAATGTCTGCGCCTCGATGCCCTGCGCCGCGTCCACTACTAGGATCGCGCCGTCGCACGCCGCCAGGGACCGCGATACCTCGTAGGTAAAATCCACATGTCCGGGCGTATCTATAAGGTTAAAAATGTATTCCTGACCGTCCTTTGCCTGATAGACCGTGCGCACGGCCTGCGACTTTATCGTGATGCCGCGCTCCCTCTCCAGATCCATGTTGTCCAGCACCTGGTCTTGCATCTCGCGGCTGGTGAGCAGGCCCGTCTTTTCTATGATGCGGTCCGCCAGCGTCGACTTGCCGTGATCTATGTGCGCCACGATGCAAAAATTACGAATCCTGCTCTGATCTGTCATAACGCCTGTATCCTATATCTTAAACTTCGATACGTCCTCCAGCAGCACCCGGACCTTGTCGTCCAGATCCGTGACAATCCGGCTCGATCCGTCCACCATCTCCGTCAGCTCTCCGGTCATCGCGGAAGTCTGCTGCGCGACCGCGGCGTTATCCTGCGCCAGCTTGTTTAGCACGTCGAGCGCGTTCGTCACGTTCACCCTCTGATTCTCGATCTCGCCGGTCATATTGCCGATCGACTGGACCGCTCCGACGCAATTATCCAGCTCGTGGTAGAGCTTTTCGAACGTCTCGTATGTAGCGGAAAGCGTCTCCACCTGCACGTCGACCGACTCGTTCATGGACTGCATGATCTGCACGGACTTCGACGTATTTTCCGTCAATGCCTCGATCAGCCGCTGGATCTCTTCCACGGATGCCGTGGACTGGTTCGCCAGCTTCCCGATCTCGTCCGCCACGACCGCGAAGCCCTTGCCCGACTCTCCCGCGCGCGCCGCCTCGATGCTCGCGTTCAATGCCAGCAGGTTGGTCTGGTTTGCAATCTCATCAATAAGGTTCGCCGCCATCTCAATCTGCTGCACCGCCTGGTTGGTGGCGCGCGTCTGCTCGTTCATCGCCTCGATATTCTTCCTCGCGCTGTTGTTGACCGTCATCAGGTTGTTCAGCGTTTCCATGGACCGCTCGCTCAGCTGCTTCATGTCGTTGGCATTGTCGTCCAATATCTTGATCTCGCCATCCGTCTGCTCGATACGGTCGGCCATGACGCTGACCTCGCCGGTCGCGTTATCCGTGGACGACGCCTGTTCGGTGACATTGCCCGCGATCGAATTGACCGCCGAGGATGTCTCGTCGATGGAAGACTTCATGCTGTCGAACGCCTGGTCGAAATTGTCCAGCGCGCTGTTCACGTTTCTTGCCACGTCGTTTATATCCTGAATGAGCTTGCGCATATTCCGCTGCGCTACGCCGAGCAGCTCCGCCGTCTGTCCGATCTCGTCGTTCTGGCTGACATGCACCTCCGTGACCATGTCGCCCTCAGAGAGCCGCCTTGCAAAATCCTGGATATCCCTGAGAGGCTTGACGATGCGCGCGCCGAACATATAAGCCACGCAAAGCGACAGGAGGATCGCGACGAGGAAAATAACGGTCATCTGGAACTTCATGGAATTTGACTTGGACGCCAAGCCTTTCTCAACGTCCTGCATATCCGCCTCCATGTCATCCGTATAATTCCCGGTCGAAACGACCCAGCCCCATGGCTCGAATATCTCGGAATAAGCCACCTTCGGGGCGACAGTCACTCCGTCGGCCTTGGTGAATGAAAACTGGTTGTACCCGCCCTTTTCCGCGCTCTGGCAGACCTTCATGATCTCCTGGATGATCATGACGCCATCCTGATCCTCCAGCTCGTAACGGTTGCTGCCCTCCTGCTCCGGCAGCACGGGATGCATGATCAGGTTATAGTCCGTATCGTCGATCCAGAAATATCCGCTCTGGTCGTCGCGGTAGCGCATGACGCGTATTATCTCCTTGGCGTCGTTTTTCGCCTGCTCCTCGGTCTTCTCGCCCGACTGCGCCTTGTCATATTCGCTCTGCAGCACCGCGATAGTGGTCTGCACCTGGGATTTTATCTCCTGCTTGTAGCCGTCGAACGCGGCGGTCTCGTAAATCTCGCCGGCGTAATCGGACAGCGAGCCAACCGAGACGAACGCATTGACGCCGACAACGAGCGCCGAGAGGATCACGACGCCGGCGACCATTATCATGATCGAACTGCGCAGACTACTCCGCCTTCCCTTTTTCCCCATCTTCTAACAGCCTCCGTTTCGAAATTTATATCACGTTCAAAATGCCTATATTATGAAATGATACTACTCTTGTCCGATATTTTCAACAAGTTATTTTGTTTTGGTTTGTCATTACGCCGCTATTGTGGTACAATTCTCGCAAGACGCATCTGTCGGCGGCCGGCGTCAGCCGCACAGGAAGGAGCTTCATGGCCATGGAGAGGACCGAATCCCAGGAAAACTATCTGGAGACCATACTTATCCTCAGCAAAAAAAAGCCCGTCGTGCGATCGGTGGATATCGCCAACGAGCTCGGTTTTACAAAACCTTCAATCAGTATCGCTATGAAAAACCTGCGGGAGCGCGGCCTCATCACCGTCACGCCCGAGGGATATATCTACCTCACCCCGGCGGGGCAAGAGATAGCCTCGGGCGTATACGAACGCCACGAGCTGCTTACCGACGCGCTGATAAAGCTCGGCGTAAGCCCCTCCACCGCGGAGAAGGACGCGTGCCGTATCGAACATGTAATCAGCGACGAGACGTTCCAGGCGGTCAAAAAAGCCGCCGCGCGCCTGCGATAGCTAATGGCATTTCCCGCAGCGCGGGCAGTCACCGCACTGCGCGGATTTGCCCGCCTTTCTGTCTTTTATCATGCTGCGGATCGCCAGCGCCACGATGCCCGCCACCACCAAGAACACTACCACTGTTCCCATACCGCGTCCTCCTTTCCATGGCATGCCCAGCCTGCGGGGCATGGGTGTTTATCCCAATCTCACTTAAATGCGACATTTCCGGCCGGGAACGTCCCCGCCGCCTTGGCGCTTCTCGCCGGGCGCAGCAGCAAATACAGGAATACCGCCACGAAGATTAACGAGACGGCCGTGCCAATCCCGAATCCTCCGCCCGTAAAGAACGTTCCCAGCTGATAGATGCACATAGACACGACGTATGCCAGGATGGACTGGTATCCGATCGCGAACCAGAACCATTTCCTGCTGTTCATCTCCCGCCGGATCGCCCCCATCGCGGCGAAGCAGGGCGCGCAAAGAAGGTTGAAAGCGAGGAATCCGTATGCCGCGACGGGCGTCATGACAGTGGCAAGCTCGCCCCAGATCTCCGCGCCGTCCTCCGCCACTTCCGCGAAACCGAACAGCAGCCCGAACGTCGCCACCACGTTCTCCTTCGCGATAAGCCCGGATACGGCGGCGACCGCCATACGCCAGCCTTCGCCGGCCTTGGTCCAGCCTAACGGGATGAAGATCCAGGCAATCGCCTTTCCGATGCCGGCCAGGATGCTCGAATCCAGCTGCTCCGCCTCAAGCATGCCGAATCCGCCGTCCGTCCAGCCAAAACTCATCAAGAACCACAATACGATGGTCGACAGCAGGATAATCGTGCCGGCCTTCTTGATAAACGACCAGCCGCGCTCCCACATGCTGCGAAGCACCGCCCCGGCGGTAGGCATGTGATACGCCGGCAGCTCCATGACGAAAGGCGCCGGATCGCCCTCGAACATCTTGGTTTTCTTCAAGATGATCCCGGAGCAGATGATGGCCGCGATGCCAAGCAGGAAGGCACTCCACGCGATCAGCCCCGAATTGTTGAAGAACGCGCCCGCGATCAGCGCGATAATCGGCAGCTTTGCCCCGCACGGGATGAACGTCGTCGTCATAATCGTCATCCTGCGATCCCTCTCATTTTCAATAGTGCGGGACGCCATGATGCCCGGCACGCCGCATCCCGTTCCTATCAATATCGGGATGAACGATTTGCCCGAGAGGCCGAACTTGCGGAACAAGCGATCCATGATGAACGCGACCCTGGCCATGTATCCGCATGACTCCAGGAATGCCAGGAACAGAAACAGGACCAGCATCTGCGGCACGAAGCCCAATACCGCGCCAAGGCCCGCCACGATGCCGTCCAATATCAGCCCCTGCAGCCAGTCGGCGCATCCCACGGCGACGAGCACCCGCTCTATCGCCGGCGGGATAATCGTGCCGAACAGGACGTCGTTCGTCCAATCCGTCAAAAACGCTCCCACCGTCGTGACCGACACATAATATACTGCGAACATGACCAGCGCGAATATCGGCAGGGCCGCCCAGCGGTTCGTCACTACCCTGTCGATACGGTCGGATACCGACATCTCGCGCTTTTTATTTTTTGCAAAGCAGTCCTTTATGATGGATGAGATATAGACATAGCGTTCGTTCGTGATGATGCTCTCCGTGTCGTCGTCGAACGCCTCTTCCAGGGAGCGGATCTGCTCGCTGACATCCGGCGCGGCCGGCAGCTGCTCGCGTATCTTTTCGTCCTTTTCCAGCAGCTTGATGGCAAAAAAACGCCTCTGCCCCTCCGGCACTCCCTTCAGCCCGGATTCGACGTCCGAGATGGCCGCCTCTACGCGCGCATCGAAAGAGTGCGCCACCGGCGCGGCCTTTTTTCCTGCGAGCGATACGGCGAGATCCGCCGCCTCGCGGACCCCGGTGCCGTGCAGCGCCGATATTTCCACGACCTCGCATCCCATATTTTTTTTCAACTGTTTAATGTCAATCCTGTCTCCGTTTTTGTTTACGATATCGATCATATTGACCGCCATGACGACCGGGATGTCCAGCTCGAGCAATTGCGTGGACAGGTACAGGTTGCGCTCTATATTGGTGCCGTCCACTATGTTGATAATCACATCCGGCCTCTCGCCGATCAGATAATTGCGCGCGATCACTTCCTCGAGCGTATAGGGCGAGAGCGAATAGATGCCCGGGAGGTCTATGATAGACACGTCCTTGTTCCCTTTCAGCCTGCCCTCTTTCTTTTCTACCGTAACGCCCGGCCAGTTCCCGACAAACTGGTTGGAACCGGTCAGGGCGTTAAACAGCGTCGTCTTGCCGCAGTTAGGGTTTCCTGCGAGCGCGATGCTTATTCCCATTTTTGCCTCCTTTTTCACTCTACCTCGATCATATCCGCATCAGCCTTGCGCAGCGACAGCTCGTAGCCGCGCACGGTCACTTCCACCGGATCCCCCAGCGGCGCCACCTTGCGGACGTAGACGTCCACGCCCTTCGTGATGCCCATGTCCATTATCCGCCTCTTTACCGGGCCGTCTCCCGAGAGCCGCTTGACCCTTACGGTCTCGCCGCATGGCGTGTTCCGTAACGTTCGTGACTTTTCCATAATGCTCCTCCTTGCGCCAAGGGGGGATTCTCATCGAATCCCCGCCTCAAACCATAATCCGTACCGCCATGTCCTTCCCGATCGCGACCCTGGAATCCTTGACATTGACGATCATGTTGCCGCCGGCCGCGGATACCACCGTCACGACTGCTTCTGGCACGAATCCCAGATTCTCCAAAAATTTTCTGGTGTCCTCCCTCCCGCCGACGCGCTTGATCGCCACGGGCTCTCCTGCTTTCGCTAATGTCAAAGGCATATCGCCACCTCCCCCTGCCGCGTCCCCGGGGACCTGTCCCGGCTTGCGGATGTGAATGCAGTTTCCTAGTTGTATAGCACTTACGAATGTTAGCGCAGACTAATAGCGGTTCAAAAAAAATCCGGCCGGCCGCCAGTGCCGGAATCCGCATGGAATGCCGGCATTTCTTGGATTTGCGGCCATCGCAAGTTATATAATGCAAATCATGATTTTATGCCGCAAATCCAAGTTAGTCTGCCTTAACCGCTTTCACTATACTCGAAAAACGAAAAAATGTCAATAGCCTTTTTTAATTTTCTCCTCGAATCGTCGCGTTGATCTTGCTCTCCTTATAGAAGATTAAAATCACGCCGCCGATGATGCAGAATCCCGCCGCGAGGAACGCCGCAAGCCTGTATCCCTCGCCGCTCCCCGCGCCGATGGTCGATACCGCCGTGAAAAGCAGCATCGACAGGCTCTGCCCCAGCTTGAACGCGAACGTGCGCGCCGCGTAGAACATGCCCTCGCGATTGCTGCCGGTGCGGATCGAGTCGGCCTGGGCGATGTCCGCGACGACTGCCTGCGGCAGAATCCCGAAGATCGCCATAGGCAGCGCAGCCGCCACCATGAGTATGTATCCCTGCACGTTTTCCGGAATGAACGGGATATCCCCGATAAACCCGGTATATATGTAGCAGACGCCGAAAGCCGCGAAAGCGAACAGTATCAGCTTTTTTTTGCCAAGTTTCGGAGCCAGCTTGTTGATAGGCAGGTAAAATACGAGCGAGAGGGCCGTCATCCCGATAAAATAGACCGTCGTCATGGACTCGGGCAGCCGCAGCAGGCTGGTCACGAAAAACGGCAGCCCCGTCTGGAACATCGTGAGGCCTATCCAGTAAAATATGTCGGAACCGACGAATTTGCAAAATTCCGCGTTCTTAAACGTCTTCACCAGGGAGCCGAAAGCCGTGTCCTCGGTCGGAACCGTATTGACGTAATCTTTTTCGCGAATCGTCCATACCGGCACCTGCATGCAGATGAACGCGACGACCGCCATGATGGCAAACGTGGCCCTGATGGCATTTACGCGCCCCAGAGCGGGGATGAACGCGTCCCAGATGACCGGCGCCAGATAAGCTACCGCGGTGCCGGCGATAAACGTAAACGATATGACTGTGGAGATATTCAGCCTCTCCCTCTGGTCATGCCCCAGCTCCGGGATAAGCGCGTTATATGGAGTGCAGTAGGCCGTGATAGACAGGTAATATGCCATGACCATCAAAAACAAAAATGCCGCGTTCAGCCACCCGGTCTTTGAAGACGGCGACCAGAATACGAGGACGGTGGCGGCCGCCAGCGGCAGCGACGCCCATTTCAAGAACGGGATGCGCCTGCCGTCCTTGGACTTGCACCGATCCGAGAGCGAGGCGATCATAGGATCCGTGAACGCGTCGAAAACGCGCCCAAAAGCGGTAATCGCGCCGATTACCGTGAAAACCCCGAATATGGCCCGCCCTTGCGGAATAAATACCGTCTGGCCCGCGGCGATGGACGCCTCGTCCGGCTGGTAAAAATAGACGAGCCAGTTTGAAATCAGGCCGGAGAGCATCGCCCAGCCGAACTGGCCCGCGGCAAACTGCCAGATTTTTCCGGTAGATAATGACTTCATCGCCCGTCCTCCCTGTCGGCATTTGCCATATCCGAGAGCTCCTTGAGCATCTTCGGCAGCTCCGTCTCCATCTCCTCGTCGCTAAACTGGCACGTCCCGACCTTTTTGTGCCCGCCTCCGTGGTATTTGAGCATGAGGCTGCCGACGTCGAGCGTGGCCGTGCGGTTCAGTACGCTATATCCTACCGCCGCCGAGCATCCCTTGCCGCCCTTGCCGCTGACGATCCAGGCGGAGATATTCTGTTCGGGATACATGCTATATATCATGAACCGGTTTCCGGAATAGATCGGATCCACTCCGCGCAAATCGGAAATGAGCAGGTTCCCATCCACGACCGTATGCGCCTTTACCATATCAACGAACTTCTCCGTCTGGTCAAAATAGGTATCTATGCGCTCCTGCACGTCCGGCATAGCGAGGATCTCGTCCGTAGTCATCGTCCGGCACGCGTCGATCAGACGCTCCATAAGCTGGTAGTTCGAGATCGTGAAGTTGCGCCAGCGGCCAAGGCCGGTGCGGGGATCCATCAAAAATCCAATCAGGATCCAGCCAGTGGGATGCTGCACCTCGTCTATCGTGAGGTTGCCCGAATCTACCTTGTCCACGGCCTCCATCATGTCATCGAATTGAGGGAAACGCTCCCTCCCGCCATAGTATTCATATATGATGCGCGCGCAGCTCGGAGTGATGCGGCTCTCGCCCTTATATTTTCCCGCGAGCTGCAGCCTCTCGTGTTCGCTCGAATGGTGGTCGAACCACAGCCCGCAGCCCTCCACGTATGGCACGTTCGCCAGGCAGTCGTTCTCGGTGACCTCCACCAGACCGTCCTGCAGATCCTTTGGATGCGCGAACTTCCAGCTATCGATGATGCCCGCTTCCTTCAGCAGCGCCCCGCAGGCCAGTCCGTCAAAATCGGATCTCGTAATCAGCCTCATAACTAAAATCTCCTTTCCAGATTGGGGATATCCCGTCCAAATGACGGCGTCTCCATACATTATAATAAGACACGGCGTGTTTTTTCAACCATTTTCTATAAATTTTTCTATTGACAGAATGCCCGCCAGCCGTTATCATGGACTATGTGCGTACATCAGAAACGTCCGTGTCCGGCTCTGATGCGGCATGGCTTTTCATATCCGCGACAGCGGATATAGACTATCAGAAAACGGAGGTGTACGGTTTTGGCAAATATCAAGTCTGCTAAGAAGAGGATCCTTGTATCGGAGAAGAAAGCCGCGCGCAATAAATCAATCCGGTCGCGCGTAAAGACGTCGATCAAGAAAGTGGACGCGGCGATCGCCTCAAAGGACAAGGCCGCTGCCGAAAAGGCGTTAAAGGCTGCCATGAGCGAGCTGGAAAGAGCCACGTCCAAGGGCGTCTACCACAAGAATACTTCTTCCAGAAAGATTTCCCGCCTGACGAAAGCCGTAAACAAGATGGCCTAGCCCTCGGCCATGCAAAGCGGCGTTCGCTGGATAATCCATACAACGCAAGAGCCCGGCGAAAAAGCCGGGCTCTTTTTTCTTTTTTAACCTGTCCTACCGATAGTCCCGCTCCCGGCTGGCCTCCATGATGACCAGCTCCACCGCGAGCCGGTCGTCGATGAGGCCGGTCTTCACGCTCTCTTCCATATGCACGCCATATTCCAGGATCTGCCTGATGCTGCCGGCCGACAGCCGCGAGGCCTGGCGCAGGGACTTGCCCACGGCAAACGGCGGGATCCCGGCGGCCTTCGCCATAGCGGCATTGTCCGCGCCCCTGCGCTGCATATCCTTCAGCTGCAGCAGTATATTATATTGCCGCGTGATGAGGTAAAGGATGCGCATCGGCGGCTCGCGCAGCTCCAGAAGGTCATAATACATATCCAGCGCGTCCCGCCTGCGGCATTCAACAATCGCGCCGACCATGTCGAATATCTTGTTTTCCGCGGCCTGCACGCAGACCGCCTCCACGTCCGCGCGTTCTATGACGTCCTTGTCCATACAATAGCACAGCAACTTTTCCATCGAACGATCCAGCATGCCCATATCCATGCCGACCCGCTCGAAAAACTCGTCCATCGCGTTTCTGGTGATGTTTTTGTTTTCCCTCTTCAGCCGACCCAGCAGCCAGCGGGTCAGGACGTCGCGATTCTGCCCGCCGAACTCCACGGCCCGCCCATGCGCGTTCAGCGCCTTATACATGCGGCTGCGCTTGTCGACCTCGGTCTCGACGAACACGAACGTCGTCGCCGGCGGCACCTGCGCCATGTATTCCGCCAGTTCCTCCGCGCCGCCCTTGAAAAAGCCGGTGTCCTCCGCTACGATGAGCCTGTGTTCCGCCAAAAAAGGCAGCGTCTCCGCCAGGTCGATCAGCTCCCTGGGGTTCGTATCCTTTCCCTCGTAAAACGACGCGTTCAGCGTATCGCCATCTGCGCAGAGCGCGTTTTTTAGCTTGTCCTTGTATTGCTTTTTCAGATAAGCCTCGACGCCATAGAGCAGGTAGGCCCTCTGGAACGTATTTTTTTTAATATCCTCGTCAATGCCGCGCATGCCGTCCGCCTCCCTTTAATACATGAGATGCATACAAATATAGCAAAAACTGCGCCAGAAACGTAATCAGCCACGTAATCGGGTAGGAAGCATAGACCGTCTCGATCGTATGGAAGCGCGGTATCTGGAAAATGGTCGCGATCCACAAGAGCCGCAGCCCGCAGGCGCCTACCAGCGATATGACCATCGGAGCCACCGAATATCCGATGCCCCGCAGCACGCCGACCGCCACGTCCATCATGCCGCAAAGGGCATATAACAGCAAAATGTATCTCATCCGTACCATGCCGGCGTTGATTACCGCCTCGCTGGGCGTATATATGGACAGCAGCGGGCGGCCGGCGGCATACATGGCCCATCCCAGCGCGGTGCCGGTCACGATGACGCATGCCTCGGCGGTAAAAAATATCCGGCCCACCCGCTCCCTCTTTCCTGCGCCCATATTCTGGCTCGTAAAGGAGACGGCCGCCTGGTGGAAGGAGTTCATGGCGACATAGACAAAACCCTCCAGATTCCCCGCTGCCGAGTTCCCGGCCACCACTGTTTCGCCGAACAGGTTCACCGAGGACTGGATCACCACGTTCGAAAGGGAGAAAACCGCCCCCTGAAATCCCGCCGGCAGCCCGACCCGCACGACCTGGCCGAGCTTGTCCTTATGTATCTTAAGTTTACGCAGTTCCAGGCGGATGCCGCCCTGCTCGCGCATCATGCACCTTACAATGAGGAACGCCGAGATGCATTGTGAGATGACCGTCGCCAGCGCGACGCCCGCCACGTCCATGTGGAAGACGATAACGAACACCAGGTTCAAGACGACGTTTATGACGCCCGCCGTCACGAGATAATAGAGCGGGCGTTTTGTATCGCCGATGGACCGCAGCAGGGCGCTGCCGAAATTGTAGATCATCATAGCCGTCATGCCGCAAAAATAAATGCGCAGGTACAGCGCCGCCAGAGGAAGTATGTTCTCGGGCGTCTGCATCAATTTCAGCAGCTGCGGAGCAAAAATCACGCCGGCTACAGTAAGGAAGACGCCGCTAAACAGCGCGAGCGTCATCGAAGTATGCACCGTCTTTCCCAGCTCCGCGTCATTGCCGGCTCCGAAATCGCGCGCCGCCACGACGTTCCCGCCGACCGAAAGCCCCATGAACACGTTCGTCATCAGATTTATGAGCGGCCCGTTGCAGCCGACGGCCGCAAGCGAATTGTCGCCCGCGAAACGCCCGACCACCACTATATCCGCCGCGTTGAACAACAGCTGCAAAATGCTGGAACACATCAAAGGAATGGCGAACAGCAGCATCTTTTTCAAGATAGGGCCGTTCACCATGTCGATCTCGTATCGCTTATCCCTGTATTCTGTTTTTCCCATGCCGGCCCTCCTATACATGCAGCGTAAATTCATTTTTACGAAAATCAATTATCCCCTCATCGCGCATCTTGCATAGCTCATTCGACATCGCGCTCCTGTCCACTGAGATAAAATCAGCCAGTTGCTGGCGGTTAAACGGTATCGCGATGGAATTGCCGTGCTGCCTTTTCGCTTCGTCTGAAAAATAAGACAGCAGTTTTTCTCTCGTGGTTCTCTGTGACATATAACCGAGTTTTTGAACAAGGATTCTGTTTTTCTCCGAGATCATGTAAAACAGGTTCTTCACAAGCCTTGTATGGAAAGGGCAGGCGGAGGGGCAGACAGAAAGGATCCTGTCAATATCGAACGAAAGGACGACGCTGTCCTCCGCGGCTACGACGTCATTCATCAGAGCGCCGCTATCAGGCATGATATAGGCCTCCCCGAACAGCTCGCCGGAACGGATTTCATTGAGGATGCTTAGATTTCCCCAATAATCCTCTTTTTGAATATGCAGGCGGCCTTCCGCAAGAAGCGCGAGGCCGCGAATAAAATCCCCCTGGCGATAAACATACTCGCCTTTAGCATAACTCTGTGCGGAGGCGGAGAGGCATTGAAGCATGGAGAGCATATCTTCATCACAAATGCCGGAGAACAGCTTCGTTCTTTTCAGGAGGGGAAGATATTTTTTCATAAAATCCTCTTTTTCGTTGTAAATACAACGGATATGTTTTTCTCATCGTATTACAATGCAGTCAGAAAGTCAAGAACACGCGAAACATTCTTCAGGATGGGAGGTACTATTCACAGCCCTCCACGCCTCATTCGCAAAACCCGCTGCTGCGCAGCTTCTTATGTGCGAGCACAACGAGTCTGTGCATCTGTCCAAATCGGCTGTGAATAGTAACAATGGGAGGAATCAGAATGGTAAGGAAAATTATCAAGATTGACGAAGAAAAATGCAATGGATGCGGAGCTTGCGCGAATGCCTGCCACGAGGGCGCCATCGGCATGGTAGACGGGAGGGCGAAACTCCTCAGGGAGGACTACTGCGACGGGCTAGGCGACTGCCTTCCCGCTTGTCCTGCCGGGGCAATCACCTTCGAGGAGCGGGAGGCTCCCGCGTATGACAAGGACGCGGTTCTCGCCGCAAAAACGGAAACGGCCGGAGAGGCGCTGCCATGCGGATGCCCCGGGACGGCGTCCAGGCCCATTCGCCGCGATGTGCCGGAGGGGGATTCCGCGCCCGTTAATAGCAGGCTGTCGCAGTGGCCGGTGCAGATTAAGCTCGTGCCGGTCAATGCCCC
>CAYVFF010000004.1:0-109975 GCA_964450965.1 uncultured Eubacterium sp.
AGATCGGCGTCCTGCCCCTCCAGATCGCGGACCAGCCGGAAAAAGTTGCGCGTATCCACCCAGTCGTCGCCGTCAACTACCTTATAGTACGTCCCGGACGCCATCTCGATCCCGGTATTGATTACCGAGCCATGGCCTCCGTTGGCCTTATGGACGGCGCGCACCGTACCCGGATACCGCCTCGCGTACCGCTCGGCCTTCCCGCCCGTCCCGTCCGTGCTCCCGTCGTCGACGATCAGGATCTCTATCCGATCCATGATCCGCCCATCCAGAAAAGTCGGGATGTTCTTATCCATGAATTCCGCCGTATTATAAGACGGGATAACGACCGTCAATAGCTTGCTGGCCAATATCGCTCCTCCTACTAAGCCCGCCGCCGGAACACGCGCCGCAGAAACCCCGCTGCCTCAACCGCAAGGCGCTCCTTTTCCATGACAAGCGCCAGCGCGTATATCCCGAAGAATGCAATCGCGGACACCGCAAGGCTCAGGAAGTTTCCCAGCGTGAAGTTGCGCGCCGTCACATCTGCCAGACGGGGTCCGCACAGCGTCCCGGCCGCCAGTGAGCCTGCCGCGCCCGCCGCCGCCGCAAGCAATATCTTGCCGCAGGATATCCCCTGGAATATCATCCGCCGCCATTCCCCCAGGCTAAGATACTGGACCGCCAGTACCGCAGCCTCCGCGAACAGCGTCCCCAGAGCGGCCCCGGCCGCGCCCATCCCGGGGATTAAGGCCAGGTTCAAAACAAGGTCCGTGACCGCGCCCGCCACTCCCGACAGCAGCATCGATTTTTCGCGGCCAAGCGGCACAAGGACCTGATTCCCAATGATGTTGGTCATGCCGATAAACAACAACGCCGGCATTATTATCCTCATCGCGCCGACCGCGCCCCCGTAGGACGGCCCATTCAGCAGGCCGATCGCCGGCGACGCATACATTATAAAATAAACGGCCATCGGGACCGCGGCGACCAGTACGAAGTTCATCGCCTTCCTTCCGGTCTCTCTGAATTTATCCATCTCCCCCTGCGCCACGTAGTAAGACGCCCTCGGCATCAGTACGCTCCCGATAGCGCCCACTATATATGTAAGCGCCGTCTTTATCCTGAGCGCGGCGTCATAATAGCCCACCTCAGATTCCGGCGACATGAAGCCTAACATCACCGTGTCCAGCTGGGTGTAAATCGTCGTGGAACAGTTTATGGCGAAAAATATGAGCAGCTGCCTGACGTGCCTTGCCGGACGGAATCCGCGCAGCCGCTCCCGCCCGGGCATCAAATCGATATATTTCCCGGCATTGAACAGGCTGCAAAGGCCAGGCCCGTAAACTGCCAGCACGGTGACCACGCAGTAAAAGATATAGTCGCCCCGGTCCCTGACCATCAGGAACATCGCCGCGATGGCAATCCCCTTGAAGATCAACGACCGGACGGTGATGTACGCATACCGCTCCAGACCCTTGTACATCCATTCTATTCCGATGGCTCCCAGCGGAATAGCAAGGCCGGCTACAAGGTAGAGCGCCCTCTCTGAACGCAGCCCTGGGAGCAGGAATGACGCGGCGAAAATCCCCGCGTAGGCCGCGAGGCTGGTAACCAGGCTGACCGCCAGCAGCTCGTGGACGGTTCGCGTCAATCCCTCCCTGTCATCCTGGACCCTGGCGCAGGCCCGTATGCCATATATCGGGACGCCCGCCTGCGCGAACAGGTTGAAGCAGGACGCCAGCGATGTGGCGAACGCCACCTTGCCCATGCCCTCCGGGAGCAGCACGCGCGATACATATGGCGTCGTAATCAAAGGGAAGAGGACGTTGGAGATGCCTAGTATGGCATTCATTATGAAATTGCTTGTTACCGACGTCTTCCCGGCCTTTTCCAAAGCTCTACCACATCCCGACTATCCTCTGCCGCCCGCAGTATCCGCTACATCGAGCCTTCGCCGGTCAGAACTACCTTGACCGTCTTGAGCAGCAGCTTGATATCAAGCAGCAGGCTCCAGCTGACGATATACTCCGTATCCATCCTCACCACGTCTTCAAAATCAGTGATCTCGTTCCTCCCGCTGGTCTGCCAGATACCAGTGATGCCAGGCCGTATGGAGAGCCGCCTCAGATATCTCATCTCGTAGGTGTTGTACTCCTCCTCGGTCGGCGGACGGGTCCCCACCAGGCTCATGTCGCCCTTCAAGACGTTCCAGAACTGCGGCAGCTCGTCGATGCTCGTCCTGCGGATGAACTGCCCGACCCCCTTTATGATCCGGGGATCGTCCTTCATCTTGAACATCGCGCCTTCCATCTCGTTCTGGGACATCAGCTCCTTCTTGCGCTCCTCCGCGTCCTTATACATACTGCGGAACTTATATATCTTGAACCTCCGGCCGTTCCTCCCCACCCTTATCTGACTGAAGAACGCGGGGCCGGGGTCGCTGAGCTTTATCGCGGGAATCACGAAAATGCATGCAATCCCGGTCACCGCCAGCCCGACCAGGCCGCCGGCGATGTCCATCAGGCGCTTTACCCACATCTCCCAGGGGCGCACCAGCCGCATGGCGGACGTCAGGACGTCCGCTCCGGCAAAATTCTCGACATATGTCGGAACGGACGGGCTGATCCGGTCCTCCAGGCCGATATGGACCGTAAGGCCGGTCTGTAGGATCTCATCCATCTGTTTCCGGCCCAGTATGCCCCCCGGGCGGATCAGCACCTCGTCGGTCACGTGGTTTAAGAGATAGCTCTTGAATTCTGAGAAGCCGCTGACGACCGGGATCCCCTCGAACGTCCGCTCCTCCGGCCCGGCGTCATTTGCCTGGCCGCCAACCAGGCATATCCCGCAAATCTCGCAGTCGATGATCTCCCTGTCATTCCATTTTTTTATCTCGTTTTCCATGGAATCAGGAGTCGTGACCAGAAGTACCTGCCGCCGTTTGCTCTTCCTTATCCCTATGGCTTTCAATACCGTCCGCCACAGGCAGCGCTCCGCCCAGCAAAAAAGCGTGGCGAATACCCATAAAATCAGGAAGACGCCGCGCGAATAGGTAAATTCTTTTATAAAATAAGCGACCACGATCGTCAGCATTTCAACTGCCGACGCATGGAAGAATGCCATCCCCAGCTCGCGGAAGGCGCCCCGGCGGAGAATCCCGTGGTATTTCCCGCTCAGGACTCCCACGAAGACGCTCAGCATCGCAAGGAACAGGGCAAGCATCTTGTAGTTCCTGGTAAACAGCAGGAACACCCAGTCATTCCTTACGCCGTAGCTTACGAACAAGGCCAGCTCCAGCATGACGGCATCCAGAATAATAAAATCTAGATGCTTGCCCCATGCGTTCACTCGTCGGGCATACATTTTACGTAATCCTCATTCAGCTTCAACCGATAATCTCCTCTTCGGCTTCGAAGATGCCGGCCCGCCATCCGGCACGCGGACGCACTCCGTAAACACCGCCAGCAGGAGCGGATTGTAGGCAGGCTCTGCCAGATGATGCGCGACCATGCTGTTGACCGAAATAAGCGCGACCATGTACAGGAAATGCAGGTCATGCCGGTTCCTCCGGCAGGAGACCGCATAAAATAACAGCAGGATGGCGGTAAACAATATCCCGGCACGCAGAAGAAGGTTTATGTAGGAACTGTCGACGAAGAAATAATTCGTACGGGCCCGCGTGGTCCCGCCATTGCCTACCATCTTGACGTAGCTGCCGAGCAGATGTATGCCGTATTCTTCGATTCCCTGCCAGCCAAGGAGCAGCCTCCCGCCCGCGACCTCGTTAATTTCCTTCAGAATCCCGGACGGATTGTCCGCCATCCCCCCATACGCGCAGGTCATGACGAGCGCCGCCGCAAGGCACGCGGGCATGACAAACGGCGCGGCGCCCTGCCAGCAGCGGCTCCAGAGCCGACGGACCCTCTCCGATACGTGCCTGGACCGCGCTATGGCATTTCCCGCCCAGAACAACGCTGCCGTCAAAAGGATGCAGCCGCTGTCCAGCCGCGCGTTGCAAAAATGGTAGATCAGCGCGCCGGCAGCCGCCGCGCCCAGATAATGCCAGCCCCTGAGCCGCTCCCCTTTCAGATAGAAAGCGATGACCAGCATATAAAATATATGCGCCGCAAAATCAGTAGGATAGCCTATCCCGAACGAGTTCCGTGTCCCGCGCTCCTCCGATATATAGCGGAGATTTTCTATCACGCCAATCATGGACGCGGAGAACGCCATGAGCATCCCGGCGGCGGACACCACCAGGTAAATCTGCAATATTTTTTTCAGCGAAACTTTATGGCTTCCCGCAAGAAAGACGATCCATACGAACGCGTTAACGTACCTCGCGCTGACGAGCGTATAAGCCATGCAGCAGCCCGCGACGGCGTATCCCGCCAGCCTCCGGGGGGAATATCCGCTAAAAAAAAAGATTTTTGCCAGGATGAGGGCGAGCCCCAGGCCCCTTCCTGCCAGCCGCAGCAAAAGGGGCAATGGGAACGTCGTCGTCTCCCACATGCACGTAATCTGATAAATGAGGAATCCCAGCAGGAAGATGGATTCGCCGGCCTCTTCCATGCCCTCCCCGATTATTCGCGGCATTTTACCGGCCGAGAGGCATGCCGTTCCTCGCCATCCCTGAAGCCGGCGCCTCATACCATGATCCTTCATCCCCCGCCGGCCCCTTACTCGACCACCACGCAGCCTAGTATAGCCACCTGGAAGCGCGCGCACAGCTCCATCCTTTGTTTCAGCTGCTTATAGGTAGTCTTCCCGGCCTCGGCAATCAAAAGGCTGCAGGCGCTGCCAACCATCTTCTCCAGGTCCTTCGCGCTCTCCATCACATCCGCTCCAGTCTCGGACTCTATCCCGGCATCTGCCATGGCGGCCTGGTAAGCGTCCGCCGCCTCCCTGCACGGCGCGTCGTCGTGCAGCATATCCAGAAATACCCTCGTCGCGGAAACCCCTTCGGCGCCCGTCCCCTCGATATGGAAAGAATGCCCGTTATTTTTTCCCGCATTGGCCAAAACCCTGATATCCTGGACGGTCCTAGCCAGCTCCGGGCAAAATGCCATATGCCCGGCCGCCATTCCAGCCTCTCCCGCCTGTTTTCCGGCAGCGTCAGACATAACGCGCATCCTGCATATTCCCAGGACATTCAGCCCGGAATCCTGCAGGTCGTCCGCAGAGCGCAGACGGTCGCTCATGATATAGCGCAGCGCCACCGCAGCGAAGGCGGCAGCCGCCCCGATAACGATTCCAGCCAGCGCGTAGCCAAATATCTTGAAATTCGGGTTCTCATCCTCTTTGAGGTATGCGAACTCCGGCTCATTATCCTCTATATAATTCGCCTTATTGGCCCGGTAGCCGACCAGCCGGCTCCGCAGATCCGCCAGACCGGATTCATAGCCTTTCAGATTGTTCCAGTGACCGTTCTGCCCGTTCACGATGCCGGCATCCGCCTTGACGAACTGCGTGCTCTCCAGCTCCGTCAAGGTGAAATCGCCCTGCACCGCCTTCACCTCCGGCACATGCTCCATGATCCGCCGCTTCACGATATCCATGATGCGGGCGCACTGCGCGGCGTCGTAGTGTACGACAGTGACGCTCAAAATATTGCTGTTTATATAGCAGCTGACGACGTCGCGCCAATATTCCGGCTTCAGGTCTTGATCCGCCTCGTCCACTGACTCGCGCAGTCCGCCGTCATTTATGTAAGTGATAAAGGAATTCAGGATATTTCCGACATTTCCCAGGGTCTGCAGTCCATATTGCACAGTCGCGGTCTGGACATTTGCGGGATCGATCTGCATATAGATGGAATTGTCTATGTAATCTCTCAGCTCGTCCACCTGGCGGACGTTTTCACGGATACTGTCCTCAAGGTCGCTTATCGCCGCGTCATACCCTTCCAGCTGCCCGTTGTATTCCGCCAGCTCCTCCTCCTGCTCGTCGGTAAGGTTTACCGACGTGCCCGGGCGGAGCGCGAAGAATACGCCGGCCGCCGCGCATACCGCCACGAAAATCGCGACCCACAGCCTCCGTCTCCACAGCTCGGAGAGAATGTTCCTAATGTATATGGTCTTCATGCCATTTCCAATATAAACCCACATGCCCCGCAAGCGGCATGCCATGAATGAAAGCGCGTGCTGCGCCACCCCGCCGCCAAAGGCGCCGGGCAAACCGCGCTATCCCCGCCGGACGTGGCATGCGGCATCCGTCATGAACACGTTACGGCTTGTTTGCTATAGCCCGCAGGGCTAAACCTCTATCTCCGCCCTGTGGAAAACGACCCGTGCGGGCTCGTCCCCATAGAGACGCAGCTGCACCGCCCATTCGTCGCTGTCTTCATCGGCAGAGAGCAGCCTGCCGGACATCCCCTGGAAGACCCCGGAGACAATCCTCACGGCCTTCCCCTGGATGCTATCCCCGGGAATCCCGCCATCGTCCGAATCGCCGACGGCCAGGTCCATTATCTGATTGCGCAGACGGACCGCCTCGAACTCCTCCGGCGTGAACCTCCGCACCGCGGAGAACCCTATCTGCATCGGGGTCCTGCGCCCGAATAATTCCACGTCCAGGTACGCGATGCGGTTGTGCCTGTCCACCTTTCGGATCCGCCCGCGCCAATCGCGCAACGGACCCTCGGTGATGTAGACCTCGTCGCCGACCATGAATCCCTCCGATGGCTGCACGACGCGATCTTTGTCCATCAGGCTCTCCAGGAATTCCTGTTCCTCCCGCGTCACAGGCGCGAGCTGGTCTCCCTTTCTCACCACCCTCGAGAACCGCGGGCTGTCGCGCAGCACCTCGACGACCCGCCCGACATCCTCCGTTATAGCAAAAAAATAGCCTGGAAAGAGCACCTGCTCCTTGTCATGCCACTCCTGCCGGTAATGTTTTTTCGCTATATAGCGCGGCACGAAAAATTCGCAAACACCGTTCTGTTCCAGCCTTTTCCCACATAACGAGAGGCAGATGTCTTCCTGCCCGGCCATCGTCTGTATCACATACCACATCTTTCCCGCTCCGGCTCCGGCGGCCTCCGTGGTTGAAACGGTGCGCGCCATGCCGCCTGTTCCCTCGTGGAATCATATTCTAGCATTATACGCTTGCATGGCCGGGATTGCAAGTATTTTTTTATCTCTTCATCAGTCCCGCGCCGCTATGCCATGCCTGGCCGGCCTTTTCGCCCACGGCATAGTAGCCGTTGCGCATCTGGTCGAATGCAAAGGCATTCAGTTTGCCGGCGTCGACATTGCCCTTTTCATCCAGAACCTTCTCGTCCGCGAGAACATTGACGATCCTGCCGAGTATCCTCAGGCCATACGGCTCATCCTCCATTCTCTCGACCGTGCATTCCAGCGTGAGCGGATATTCCTCGATGACCGGCGCGTCAACCCGGGCGCTTTTGACAGCGTGCAGGCCGCTCCGCTCGAACTTATCCGCCATGTCATTAGCAGATGCGATGCCAAGGAAATCCGAGGCCTCCAGCGTGTCCGTCCCCGGAATGGCAAGCGTGAATGCTCCCCTGGAACGGATATTGGCGACTGTCTTGTGGGAGGCTTCCAGATTCAGCGCCACCATGTCCTCCGCGCAGATGCCTCCCCACGCCATCATCATCACATCGACCGTGCCATCCTCATTGTACGTACCGATCATATATGTCGGCATCGGGAACAGGTACGGCTTTACGCCTAGATCTTTTTTCATGTACGATTCTCCTTTCCATGCCATGCTGGCCCGTGAAAAATTATATGTCCGGCTATTGAGCGAAATATCAGGACTGGCTGTGCGCCGCCTCGTCAAACGCGTCCAGAACCTGCAGCATGTCTCCTTCCAGCCTGGACCGCACCTCCGCCTTCATCCCGGCGGGTATGCCGTAAAATGCCTCAGCGATCCCTCCGGCTATGCACGTCAGCGTGTCGCTGTCGCCGCCCAGCGATACTGCCGTCCGGATGACGTCCTCGAAGCCGTCCCCCTCCAGAAATGCCGTGATAGCCTCTGGAACGGTCTCCTGGCAGGACTCCACATGATGGTAGCCCGGCCTTATCTCATCGCAGGTGCGATCCAGGCTATATCCGAACTCGCTGACTATATATTCGCGGATATCGTCCTTTGCGGCGCCGCTCCTCGCCAGATAGATCGCAGATGCCACGGCCTGTGCGCCCTTGACGCCCTCCGGGTGGTCGTGAGTCACCTCCGCGGTCCAGCCCGCCACCTCCCGGGTGCGCCATATGCTGCCATAGAGCCATCCCGCGGACGATACGCGCATCGCGGAGCCGTTCCCCCAGCTCCCGTATGGGCGCGGGCGCTCCTCCGTCAGCCAACGGCCGAATCTGCCGCCATAACCGGCATCCGGATAAAGCCTGCCCCATTCCCGCATCCTGGCCGTCACGGCGTTTTCCACAGCCTCTTTCGACGCGTCCCGCCCTGACTCGAGCAGCGCCTGCGCCACCGCGATCGTCATCACCGTGTCGTCCGTATACCTTGCCTCATCGTTCCAAAAGTCAAAATTCTTGGTCTTGCCGCCCCGGTCAAACTCATATGGCGCGCCTACCATGTCGCCCAAAATCGCTCCGTACATATCATCCTCTCCATCCGGCCGGCGCAACCGCCGTCCCGCTCCCGCCGATCCGCGGAAATATCCGCCAATAGCTTTTCCAATATTATACGCTTTCCGCGAGATAATAACAACAGAGTTTTGCAAAAATGGCCTTGCTTTTTCCTGCCGGACGCATCCTGCAGAACCTGATGATGGCCAGCGGGCACGTTGTTCATGGCCGACCACATCGACGCTCTGATCGGGATGGCATTGGAGCGGCAGTGACGTAACGCCTGCGGGGCATGGGGGTTCCTTCATAATCACCTCTTTCTCTTGTAGAGAATCGCGATACCGCAGCCCGCCAGCAGAACCGCTGCCGATACGGCGATCAATATCACGGTTTTCGAATCGACCGGCGTGTCCGCCGCCTTGTCCAACGCGCCGCCTTGCCCGTTGCCGTCCCGCATCCGTCCGGCCTCCATTCCGCCGTCTATGCCGCCGGCGTCAGGCATGTCGCCGTCAGAGAACCCTCCGGTTCCGGTTCTTCCGCCTTTGTCAAAGGCGCGCTGCCCAAGGTCCGCATCGGGGCGGGGCATGCGGCCGTTGCCGGCCATCTCCCCGTCCGCGCTTTGGTCCATGTCCGGCACTTGTCCTGCCTCCCCGTCAAACTTGCGCTCCATCCCGCCGCCAAATCCGCCTCGTCCTCCGAATCCGCCGCCAGTGGATTGATTGTCGATAGTCACCTCGGTCTCATCCGTTCCGACCGATACCGTGCATGTATCGCCGACGCTCATGCCGGGCGCGCTCGCTATCAATGAAGAAAACGCGCAAGGCACGGTCTCCTCTATGATAATGTTGCCATCGGCATCCCTTACCGATACATCCGTACCGCCTTCTCCCGACGCGTCCAGCATGACGAATCCCTGCGCAGACGACGCGTCAAATCCTTCCGCCATGCCGGCGCTGCCGCAGGCCACCACGGTGCCGCCGCTTATGACGCTGGAGCCGCCGTTTTCTGTGGCGCAGTCTATCGCGCAGCTGCCGCCGCTCTCTGCCACGCTGATCAATATATTCCCGCCGCTGATCTCTATGTCTTTGTTCGAGTCCAGCCCGTCGGCATCCCTGCCGTCCGGATTTATGATCGTGATATCCCCGCCGCTGATGGATATAAGCGCGTTTCCGGCATAACTGTTCGCGTTTATGCCGTCGTCCTCCGGCTCGATATCTATAGTCCCGCCGGCAATCGTCACGCTTGCCGCCTCTATGCCCTCATAGCATTGGGAGATTGACGCCCTGCCCGATTCCATGTAAAAAAAAGACGTCTCATCGTCATTCGACGCCGTGATGCCGTCGTCTCCGGCGGCCAGCTCCAAGGCGCACTCCCTCACGCGCACGCTGTCATTCGCGTGAACCGCGTCCTCCGGCGCGTCCACGCTGACGCTGCCCCCGGCGAACACCAGGTCGTCGTTGCAGACCACGCCGTGCTTGTATCGCGCAGTGACGGCGAGGAATCCTGTTCCGTTTATTGTCAGGTCGTCTCTGGAATAGATCACGCCGTCCACGCCGGATGATACGGCCTCCTCGTTGTACTCCGCGCCCGAAGAGAGCGCGCTCTGCGTCCCGTCCGCCAGTGTCAGAAATACCTTTTCCGCCTGTTCTACGCGAAGCGGCGCGTCGTCTTCGCTGTGCAGCGACACGCCGTCAAACCTTATCCATATTTTGTCGTCGCCGTCGGCCTTGACTACAATCTGCCCGTCTGAAAGCGATCCGGAGACCGTATATCTTCCCGCGTAGACGATATAGACTTTGCCGCCGTTCGCATAGGCGCCGTTACCGTCCACGGCGATACCCTCATCCGAGAGCACGATGCTAGTCGCGTCCGCAACGTCCCAGTCCGCGTCCAGGTCGTTTCCGGTAAACATCCCGCCGCTATCGTCCTCCCCGGCTGCAGCCGTGATCCCGAATTTATCGCCATTCATGAAAAGAATCGTCAGAATCAGCGTAAGCGCCGCTATGATAAGGCATATACGATTGATATGCTTGCTTGTCGACATAATACCTCCTGTACCAGGGCGATGCCCCTCTTACCTTATCCCATGTATTCCCCGTTGTAGCTGACCAGCACCGCGCTTACGACGCCCGGCATAGCAGAGAGTTCGTTGATAAAATCAGTGTTCTCGTCCTTGAGCCTCACCTCCAGGTTTAGCTCGATGCTGCCAGCCTGGGCGGTCTTTCCCTTGACGCTGCAGCGCTTCGTCTCTTTTTCCAGATATTCCCTGGCGGCCCGCTCGCTCGCGCTATTCTCGCATTGAACCACCACTATATAAGGATTGCAATGCGGCTGGCGGTTTACGAATACCAGCAATATCAGCCCGATGATCACGCTGCCTATGACTGCGAGAGGTATCATGCCAGCCGCGAGAACGATGCCAGCCGCGATCGACCAGAATAAGAAGGCGATATCGAGCGGCTCTTTGATCGCGGTGCGGAACCTGACGATCGAGAGCGCGCCGACCATGCCGAGGGAAAGCACGACGTTCGAAGTGACCGCGAGGATCACGACTGTCGTAATCATCGTGAGAGCTATCAGCGTCACGCCGAACGAGGATGAATACATCACGCCGGTATATGTCTTTTTATATATAAAAAAGATAAAAACCCCGATGCCGAACGCTAGCGCCAGCGAGATCGCCATGTCCAGTATGCTGACGCTGGCCACGTTCTCCAGAAAATTTGATTTGAAAATGTCATTGAATGTCATAATATTTTTCTCCTTATTATCTTTTAGCCGTATACGCGGCACTGGGCATATTTGGAAAAAGCCGCCGCGCGCCGCCCCGGCATCTGTATCGCGAGCCTTATGGAGTCTGGCAGAAAGGCGTCCCATTTTACCTCCATAAGTACTGCGGGCGACGGCGCCGGGATGGTCACCGGATCCGCGTCTAAAAATCCTGCGGCGCTGCCGGTGCGCAGGCCGTAGTCGAATGTCACGCGCACGTTTCCCGGATAGAAAACGAACGGCTCCCTGGTATATTCCACCACCGTCTTCGGCGCGAGCATTTCCGTCTTCATCTTGCAATAGAGCTCGCGCACCAGTCCATCCTGACTGCGCCTCATCCATTCCAGGGCGTCCGGGCCGCCCGACAGGAGCGAGTTCACCTCCTCCGCCGTGACCATCGCCGACATCTTGCTGCAAAGCCCGTTTTGCTTGGCCTTTTTCTCCAGCCGCAGGAAATCAGTGTCGCCGTCATAGCAGCGTATGCGGAATTTTTCCCGGCGGTCCTCCCCGTCGATCTTTTCATGCAGTGCCCGGTCAAGCGGGGTGTCAAAATACATGCTGCGGATTCTATACGTGCCGCCCGACGCGTGCGGGTCGACGCGCATTATGTAGCGCAGGCGCCCGCGCAGCGCGATATGGTCGGCCTCCGTAATCTCGATCTTCCATTCATGGCGAAATGCCATATCCTCACCTCCCTCCCAGAATAATTTTCATCGGCAGTCCCTGTAAAATCACAACGCGGAAATCATAACATAGTGGCTATGGCCTGCGCGTGTCTTTTTTGTGTAATTTATGTGAAAATGAAAGCCCGGTCGCAATGGACATGCGGATGGACTGCTTGCAGACCAATCCGCATGGACATTAGCCGGGCATAACAGCTTCCTATACGAGTTCCAACGCCTTGAACGACTCCTGCTCGGCCTTGCAATCCCTGTCCAGCATGAAGCGGAGCACGTCGGAATACGCCGAGAGCCTCCCGTCTATTTTCTCGATAATGGCCTTGCGGTCCGCGGCGGACAGGGGCTTGACGAAGCCGGCGCGGTAAAATCTCTCCAGCGTGGCGAGATCCATCCCAAGAGGCTCGAACGGGATGCCTGTTTTCTCTTTTAGATTCTCCAGAATTAGAAACCCATAGACGTCGATGTCCCCCTTGTGAAAATATGCGCAATTTTTATTCTCAGCGTAGATTTTTTCAAGGAGGGCCTGCTTGGAGCTATTGTGGTAGCCGCCAAGATAGAGATGCACCGCGTCCGCCTCGTCAGAATCATGGAACGTGGTGAGATTTTCGACCGTAATGAGGCGCGGGGCGCGTACCGTGACGGAGCGGATTCTCTCCAGCGAGGCATTCGAGAGCGCGATTCCGTCCGGAAGCTCCGCCGCGTCTATGACGGACGTATCGAAGCAAATCAGGGCGTTTCCCTTGATCAGGACGTATGTCGGATTTTCGTATAGATTGTAATATTCAAGGACGCGCTCCTTTTCCACGACGTTGTCCGTATTGTCGAATAATACCGACTCCGTGATGGCTTTGTATTCCCTCTGGAAACGCTTCGAATCATGGAACAGCGCGGTCGAAAAATTCCTGATATAAGTCTCTTTGTCTAATTTTAAGATTGCCTCTAATACCCGCAGCACCTCAGCCGCGCGCTCATGGTCATACTTCAGGTCGTATGGCAGCTTTTTGCACGCGTCCGCCGCCGCCGTCCACTCCCCCGCGAGACTCCGCACGAGCGGGCATCCGCTGTCCAGATAGGGAGCAATGGCCTGCCGGACGAGCCCGCATCGCTCCGGTATGCTCCGGCGGCCCAGCTTTGCGTAGCAGGCATCCACCGATGAAACGACGAGCTTTATTTTCGAGTATCTGCCGGAGCCGTCTTTCCCGGCGATGATGCATCCGTCCGCCCGGAGCCGCTCCACCGCCGCGTCGATCTCCCGATACCTGACATGGTCGTAGCGGTCCGCATAGGCGGGGTAGGCCTTTTTCACATCGAACTGTATGGCGCGCACCTTTCCCTCATCCCTGGCATAAGCCTCGCGCCTCTCGTAGATGTCCAGCAGCCTGTTTAAAATATCCCTGGCATAATCCATTTCTTTAATCTATCCTCTCGAACGACCGGATAGCGTTCCTGTTGCCGGATTTCACGATCGAATATGTGATATCGCAATATGGCACGATAGACGTCGCCTTTTCCGCCGTGGCTATCAGCACGAGCTGCAGGTTTAATTTCTTAAACATATTCATCATAGGCTCGATCCGGTCGCTCGTCATGTTGTTGAATGCCTCGTCCAGGAGGATCAGCCGCATGCACCCGTCCGGATTCTGTTCATAGATCTGCAGCAGCGACGCGCATATGGCTACGTAGAACGGAGCCTGGTTTTCTCCGCCGCTGCCCTCCGCGCTCACCTTTGAGAGCGGGGCCGATATGCCCGTAACGGAATTCTTCACGATGATGTCATAGTCGAGATAAGTGCGGTAATCGACATACACGCCCATGCCCTTCGCGCCGGATTTCTGTCCCGTCAGATTATCCCTGGCGTGTTCTTCGACATCCATCATGATACGGCTCATAAAATCCTCTATCTGGCTCTCGAATACGGACGATTGTTCCGCCTCGGCAAAATATGCCATCAGCTCATTGTCGCGGTCTATCTGGCGGTTGTCCTTGTCCATGATAATATCGTAAAAAACCCCAAGCTCCTTGTCCCTGCTCTTGTCGATGGAGAATCGGTAGCTCTCCTCGCCGTATTCGAGATTATCCATCACGCGGTTAATCTGGGCGAACTGCTGCCTCGCACGCAAAATATCGTCCTTCATCCTGAATAGGACCTCCTTGCGGAACCTGTCCTTGCAGCGGGCCTGAGCATTCGCGAGCTCTTCCTTATGGCGCTCCAGCTGGATATTCCGCAGCGACAGCAGTTCCTGCTGATAGCGGTCCGCGCCCGCGATCCCCTCGGGATAATCGCAGGCATAAATGGCGGCGTAGCGCTGCTGGAGCGGCAGGAGCTGCTGCGATGTGAAATTGAGCAGGGCGATCTCGTCCTGGGCAGCCCTATTGCCGAAATTGACCGCAATGGCCTCCGCCTTTTTCGTCTTGCGCTCCTCGGCATATTTCTTTTCGACTTCGCCGGCAAGATGCGGGTATTCCCGCAGGGCATCCTCATACGCGGCGAGCAATATCCCGCGATCCGCAAGCAGCCCCTCTATTTCGCGCCCCGCCTGCGCCCTCGCCGTCTCGAGGTTCTGCTTTTTCGCCTTGGCGTCCGTAATCTCCGCAGCAAGCGCCGCGTGGTTTTTCTCGCATTCCTCGACCCTGTCGTACATCGCCAGCAATATGGGATTCTTCTTGAATTCTTCGATCCTCTCCTCTATCTCCCGTATGCGGACGCCCAGCTCCCGCGCCCGTCCGGATGAGCCGCAATACCTTTCCAGTACCGCGCACTGGCCTCCCGCGGTAAACCTGTTGTAGTCGTCATATACAGCGTCGAACTCGCTTTTCGCCCGGACGGCGGAGGAGAGGGCGGCGCGCGTGGCGGCGAGTTCCTTTTTCGCGGCGGCCAGCTGCTTTGCTATGGCATCGATGCCGATAAAATGCTCTTTCCTGGCCATCCTCTGCAGGCAATAATTCTGAAAGCGCAGCCGGTCGGGAGTCACGCTCTTTTCATATCGCTCCAGTTCATCCGCGTCGTCGCAGCATACGACGCCGCGCATCACATACCTGGCGTAACGCCTCGCGTAGGCATTCTCTGATTCTACCTTGTCGCACAGATACCGGGCCTGGCCGTCGGCGGACGGGACATCCTTTAGCCTGCGCGTGTCTATCAGGCCGATATTTTTCACTTTGTCGCCTAGCGAGATGAATATGCGCTTCGCGTCCGGATAATATTCCGGAGGGACTATGATATGGAAACGCTGCGTGTTCAGATAACTCTCCACCGCGTCCTGCCAGGCGTCGTCGGTCATGTAGAGCAGCTCGCAGAGCAGCTTTGCCTCCGCCTGCCTGCCGATGGCTGAAAGCCCCTCGTTTATCTGGTCGCGGACAAATGCCGCCTCTTCGGGATAGCACATCACGCCGGACTCCAGCAGCTTGACCTTCTGTTCCAGCGAGCGCGACCTGTCGGATAGATCCTGGACCTCCAGCCATTTTCCCGCCGCGGCGGCCTTCATGGGCTCCTCCATGCCGGAGAGGGCTTCCGAGGCATTTTTTATCTGTTCGATCCGCTCCTGCGGCGGGGCGTCGTCCCCGGAGATCTCCCAATCGCAGGCAAATCCCATGCCGCGCAGCCGGCTTTTCAGGGAGCGCAGCCGCTCGTATGATTCGCCGTATGCCGCGGCCTCGCCCAGCAGCCGCTCGCGCTCGGACTTATTCTCCCTGTTCTCCTCCTCGAGGGATGCCATCTGGCGGTTATCCTCGTTTTCAGATGCCGCACGCCTGGCATTGTATAGGAGCATTTCGGCTTTTTTCTCTTTTTCCGACAGTTCCGCCAATTTTTCTTCTATGATGCGGATGGATTTTGCCCATTCCTCCATCATCCGCTCACGCTCGCCGGCCTCCTCAACGTTGCCGCGATATCTGGCAAATGCCGCGAGGATCTCGTTGACCTTCACCTTCGACAGGCGCGCCTTGGCGTCTACGATCTTCTCATTGATCTCGGACAGCAGCGCCTCGCGATCCTGCGCCTCCTGAAGGACCTCCTGAAGCCGCTCCAGCTCGCGCATATCCCTCTGCAGAAAGTCGATATTGATCTCCGGTTCCGGCAAGATATACGTATATATGAACTCGCGTATGTCCTTGATATCCTCCAGGCTCGTACCCATGTGGAATACTTCGTTGAATTTCTTTCCGAGCGGGGAATCCGCGTCCCCTATGCCCAGCATCCGGCAGATCCGGCGCCGCGCGTCGGCCTGGTTGGACGCGCGGTCCATACCCTTGTTTTCCAGCTTAAACGCCTCGCGGGACGTCGGACGCCTGACTCCCTCCTTCTCCGTGAAATACGGCATATCCTCCAGGCGATACCCCGGCTTCGTGATATACCAGTCCTGATAGACGCCCCTGAGGTCCTGCTTCGGCGTCTCGGATTCCACGCGGACGGTAATGACGAACGTCTTGCCTATCGATTCGTCCAGAAATTCAATGCCGATATATGAGACCGTATGCCCCGGGCGCAAATAGCTGTCCTCGGCGCGCTGCTTCTGATGCACCGACCCCAGCAGCGTCCTGCCGCTCTTTTTGTTCCCAGCGGTATTGAAATCCTTGTTCGTGGTGAGGCAATACCGGATCCCGTCCATGATCGTCGTCTTGCCCACTGCGTTGACGCCCAGGAGATAGGTTATGTTTTTGAAAACGATTATATCGTCCTGAAAATTGTGCCAGTTGATCAGATGCAGCCGCGTCATCCTAATCATCGATCTCTTCCTCCGAATCAGCATATTGCGCGAGCAGCCTGGACGTCTGATCGTAAGCCTTGCTTATCGCGCTATCCGGCATGGCGAGCATCACCGATGGAAATATCTGTATCTTCGCGTCCATGTCGAGCGACCTGTCCAGAGGCTGCGCCAGATTGTAGCGCCTGATATTTTTGAGCGAATCCTCCAGCAGCGCCTTGTCGAATCTGCGCGGTAGGTTTAATTTATCATATTCGCCCTTCACCTCCTCGACGGTCACGGCGACGCAATCCTCGCTCGTGGAGAGGCTTTCCCTTTTTTCCACGTACATCAGCCGGAAAATGAGCAGCATGATGCTCTCGTATTTTTTCAATGCCAGCCTCCCGGTCCCGTGGTTATTGACGAGCTGTACCACGCGCAGGTTGCGATGGACGACGAGCGTGTATCCAATCGGCTGGAAGACCTGCCTGAAACTCTCCTCGTGGTTTATGACATAATAATATTTCTCCCTGGTCGCATCAACGTTTCCGATCAGAAAACAATGATTGAGCAGGTAATTGGCAATCTCCTCCCTGATATCCGGACGCATATCACGCTTTCCTCTCCTCCACGATAAAATCCTTGAACCTGATCCGGTCCGACTCGACCCATGTATCCCGCAAAAGCACGCTATATTCGCGCTCGGGGGTCTGAGAATATGTAAAAAGCCCTATAAGCTTCGTCAGCGAGCCCGGATCCGCCGCGAAAACGCTCCCCGCCGAGACGGCCGTCTTCCCGGCTAGAATCTCATGCGCGAATGCATTGACATTTTCCGCGGTCAGGGCATTTTTGATGTACTCCAGCATCTCGCGGTTTTTCGCATCCACGAGCTCCAGATCAAGTTCCTCTATACCCGCCATGGGCTCAATGGGCGACGGGCGGCGCTTCTTTATGGGAGCGGCCAGCGACGCGGAATCGATGAAATTCTGCCCGAATACCTGGAAGATTTCCGCGCAGGGCGTGTCGTCATCCCCGTAGATATCGTCTTTTTCCGCGATCTGCGAGGCATAATATTGCAGGATGTTATTGATCTTGCTCTTGACGCTGCCGTCCGAGAGCAGCAGGAATTGCGCCCGCTGGACCGCCCTGGTCCTGTATATGACATGCCTGTCGTCTATGACGCGCATGACCTCCTCCATTTGCCCTATGTCGGATCTGACCTTGGCGATCAGCTGCCTTACGGCGGCCTCTGCCCCTGCGCGGTCTGCGCGCTCGACATCCATGTAATCCTCGGTTAGCGCGTCGAGCAGTTCATCCTCGCATCTGTCCAGGCTCTCATAGAGGCTGGCCCTGTAATAGAAGAGGTTGTCGTTCGTCTTGAACCTGTGGTATGAGCCGACCACGATTTTCTCTTCATATTTTTCAAAAAATTCGAGCACCTCCTCCGGCGTCTTCCCCTGCGTCAGCATATTTATGTGGTCCTCTATCGAGGCCGCGAGTATGCGGAGCGCCTGGTTAAGGTTGTCGAAGTCCTCCGACGCCTCTTTCAGCACCCCCTCATACGGGCTGCCCTGCCTTGAGATGTGTTCGAACATGGAATATATCTTGAATAGTTTCCCCTTATATGTGACGATCGTCGGGCTGACTACATCCTGGAATGATTTCAAGATAGGCACGACCTTGTAGTTGACGGCCAGTTTAGATTCCTCCTCGTATTCGCCCTCTTTTTCAACCAGCCAGCCCGTCGCCTTGAGGCGGCGGACGAATTCGCCGGCGATAGCCCTCGCGTCCGCCGCGGCGCCTCCCATCTCCTCCCGCTCCTCCGGATCCAGGGAGACCTGCTCGTCCAGGCCGCTTATGTACTCCTCGGCCAGGTCGAATATGCTGGTTTTCTCAATGGCATACATCGGGAGGCGCTTGCACCTCTCCCAGATGAGGGCCAGAAGGTCGGCGTACTTCCTCCTGTTGGCGCCGGTGAGCGGGCGAAACAAATTTTCATCCACCTCGTCAAATATATTCATAAGCATCCGCCTCTTTCGCGCTACTATCCATAGCCACTCCGCATTCGCGATATGCTGGCAGCCTCTGACATTATACTACAATTCTCCGGCAAAATCACCCGCGTTTGTAAAAAATGCCTTTTAAGCGAAAAAACCGGGAGCGGATGCCCGCTCCCGGTTTTTTAATCCTGCTTTTTCAGATACGCCATGGCTCACGGCCCTTAGCCCTCGATGGCTATATACTTCTTCTCCTCCGCCTTGGGCGTCGCGTCCTTCTTCGGTACGAACAGCCTTAGTATGCCATCCTCGAACTTCGCCTTGATGTCCTCCTGCTCGATCCCGTCGCCCACATAGAACGACCTGCTGCAAGAGCCGCTGTAACGCTCGCGGCGGATATACTTGCCATCCTTGTCCTTCTCGTCCCTGCTGTCGGACTTCTTCGCGGCGACGTTCAGGTAGCCGTCCTTGAGCTCGACCTGCACATTCTCCTTCTTGTAGCCCGGGAGATCCACGTCCACCTCATAGCCGCCGTCGATTTCCTTCACGTCCGTGCGCATCGCCAGATCCGCGGTAGACGCCGCGTACCTCGCCACGCTGCTCGCCGGCCTCGTGAAATCATCAAAAAAGTCATCAAACAAGCTCTCTCCAAAAATGCTAGGTACTAACATAACGATTCCTCCTTTTTTATCGCATCTCTTGATGCATTTCTTTTTTGTTGATGATTATGTTATAGCACCTTTGTTAGCACTCGTCAATAGAGAGTGCTAACAATTCACACTTTTTTCACAATTTTCCCGGAAGCCCCTATTCAGAGAGCTTCATCATGTTTTCCGAAATCTTGAATATCTCGTTCAGCAAGCCGTTCATGTCTTTGAGCGCGCTCATGCTGCTCTCGCTAAGCGACAGCGAGCTCTCCGTGGAAGCCGACACCTCCTGGCTGGTCGCGGAAAGGTTCGAGATGCTGTCCGTAATCGCCGTGTTCGCGACCACGACGTCCTTTACCGCCTGGCTCACGCGCACCACGTTTCCATTGAGCGCGTCGCTGTTTTTCTGGATATCCAACAGCTTGTCTCCCGTGACGGAGATCATCTCGTTCTGCTTTTCCGCGTAGACCGCCGAGCGGGACATGCTCTCCGATGCGGACTCCGCATCCCTTATGAGCCTTCCGATAATCTCGGATATCTGCTCGGTCGCCTGCTTGGTGCCCTCGGAAAGGTTGCGGATCTCGTCCGCGACCACGGCGAATCCCCTGCCGGCCTCTCCCGCGCGCGCCGCCTCGATCGAAGCGTTCAGCGCGAGCAGGTTCGTCTGGCTGGAGATGCCCAGTATAGTCTCCGTAATCGCCTCGACCTCTTTTATGCTGGCATTCAGATTCTTGGTGGTCTGCTCGGTATCGTGGCTGATCTTCGCCACTTCGGCCGCCTGCGTCTTCAGCTGGCCGATCAGGTCCACGCCCTGCTCGACCGCCTCCTTCGTCGCCGCCGAGAGGTCCGCTATCTGCGCGGTCTGCTCCTCTACCTGCTGTATGTTCTGCTGGATCTCGACCGTCTGCGCCGTCTGCTGCTCTATGGCCTCTGCCGTGAGCCTCGTGCTGTCGGCGATCTCGCTGACCGAGCTATGGCTGGAATCCATGCATTCATTCAATACATTGGACACTTCCATGGCCTGGCGGAACTGCTCGGAGAGCTCCTTGGAATGCCGGACGACCTCCGCCGCCACCTTCGCCTGCTGCGCCGCCCGCTCCTCGATCTGCTTGGCGTTCTCATCGTTGTGCCTCTGCTGCATCTTTATGGTGGAAACAAACGAGGCGGCAGCCACGCCGGCCATCACCAGCGATATGACGACTTCGTTGACGGACACGGTCTCGGGAAAGCGTATGCGCATCTCGATGAAGAAAATCAGATCCGCGACAAGGGCGATCGCCACGCTGGATACCATCAGCTTGGAATCCAGGAATGTCATGATCATGGCCGCGATCGGGAATACATAGGCGAACACGCTAGTCTCCCGATATGTGAAAATCAACATGAGATATGACACGAAACTGGAGAGCGCGACGATGTGGCGGTATTTTTCAGACGTCTTAAGCGCCCTGTAGCCGACTATGTTCACGATGAACGCGGCAATCAATACCACCAGCCGGACTACCAGGTCGACCCTGTATTGCTGGAGAAATGTCAGCGCCGTGAGCGCCACCATGCTGAAGATAATCACGTTGCCGGTCAGCGCGGCCGACCTGTTCTGCTCCGCCAAATGCTTTTCTTTCAAACTCATTTGCTTCACCCCGAATCTAATATTTTATATCCGTTCCTTCCCCGCAGATACACGATAATTATACAATCGCAACTGCTAAAAGGCAAGGTTTTTTTAGCCACGCGCCGCAGCGGGCGTTACTATTTACAGCCGCTGCCCGCGTCCGCGCGGCGCGACGATACGCAGCCTTCCAGCCATGTCGCGGCCAATCCCATCCAGCTCTCGCAGGCAGGCTCCACGCCCCGCCCGTCCCTGGTGCGCGTCAGATTGTTCGCGAGAGCGAGGCCGTGTCCGCCCTTGCGGTACATGTGCAGCTCCACCGGGACTCCCGCCGCGCGGCACGCCATGGCCATTAACAGCGAATTTTCCGGCGGCACCGACGTATCCTCGCCGCCATGCCAGAGAAATACCGGCGGCATGTCCGCGTCGACATGATTCTCCACCGACAGCTGGTCCCTCGCGGCCGGATCGTCCGCCGCGTCGCCAAGAAGGTTGCGGACGGACGGCTCGTGGGCGTATCTGCCGGTAGTGATGACCGGATAATTCAATATGAGCCCCGCCGGCCGCAGCCGCTCCGCGTCGCTGCCCTCTATCCCCGCCGCCTCCAGGAGATACGGCTTGTTCCAGAACATGCCGTAGCATGCAGCCAGATGGCCGCCCGCCGAGGAACCCTCGATAAATATCGCGCGCGGATCGACTCCCCACGCGCCGCAATTCGCGCTGATAAGGTCGACCGCGCTCGCGAGCTGCAGCAGCGCCGCCGGAAAACGCTCCGGCGCCAGGGCGTACCACAGCACCGCCGCATGTATGCCCCTCGCGTTCCATTGCAGGGCGAACTGCTCCGCCTCGCGGTGCGATAAATGCTCGTATCCTCCTCCCGGGCAGATCAGCACGAACGGCGCGGGCTCCTGGAATACGTCCTCATATCGCGTCAGGAGATAGGTCGTCAATATAGCGTCTTTTTCCACTCCCTCCACGGGAATCGTGATATCCTCGTGTATCATAAAGCCTCCTTTATGGCGGAAAGTAATTCGCCATATTCATCAAATGCCGGATATTGCGGATAGTCCGCCTTTATCTGCGGAGTAGTCCTGAACAGGAATCCGGCCTTGCCGGCGCCGATCATCCCCAGGTCGTTAAAGCTGTCGCCGCAGGCGATAGTGTCAAAACCTACCGACTGCAGAGCCCGGACCGTGGCGAGCTTCGACTGCTCGCAGCGCATTTTATAACCCGTGATCGAACCGTCAGGCGCCACTTCCAGCGAATTGCTAAAGAGAGTCGGCCGGCCGAGCTTCTCCATCAGCGGGGCGGCGAACTGCTCGAACGTATCGCTGATTATGATGGCCTGGGTAATGCCGCGCAGCTCGTCCAAAAACTCCCTCGCCCCCGGCAGCGGGTCGATCTTCTCGATAGTCTCGCGAATCTCTCCCAGCCCCAGGCCGTGCTCCCGCAGGATGGCGAGGCGCCCCTCCATCAGCTTGCCATAATCCGGCTCATCGCGAGTCGTTCGCGACAGCTCGGGGATGCCGCTGGCCTTGGCAAACGCGATCCAGATTTCCGGCGTCAATACGCCCTCCAAATCCAAACATACAATATTCATGGCCTGCTCCTTTTAAAATGTCTATTCATGGCCGAGCTCCGCTAAAAGTTCGGCCGCCGTCCTGCGCAAAATCGGATGCCGCGCGTGCGGCGCGATCTGCGCCAGGGGGCGCAGCACGAATTCGCGAAGGTGCATCCCGGCATGCGGGATCACGAGGTCCTCCTCGTCTATGACCGCGTCGTCGTACATCAATATGTCCAGATCCAGCGTCCGTGGCCCCCAGCGGACCGTCCGCTCCCTGCCCGCGTCCCGCTCGATATCCTGCAGCCGCTCCAGCAGCTCCCCGGGCGGCAGGAAAGTCTTCATTACCAGGCACGCGTTCAAAAAATCATCCTGCTCCACTCCGCCATACGGCTCCGTCACGATATAATCGGAGACGCGTTCCACCCGGCATCCCCGGATTCCCGAAAGCCCGCGCACCGCCTGGTCCAGGAAGCCTTTTTTATCGCCAAGGTTTGACCCAAGGCCGATATATGCCGTATGCCAGGATCGCTCGATCTCGACCGACACCGACTCCAGCGGCAGGCCCACGGGCGCCCAGGGTTTTTTCAGCCGCAGCGAGACTCCCTCCAAAGGATAGCGCAGCAGCAGCTCCTCCGCCAGGTTTTCCGCGGCCGCCTCGATGAGACGGTATGTATGCCGCTTCATATAGTCGTCCAGAAAATGGCAGACCTCGCCGTAATTGACAGATCTCCCGATGTCGTCGGCTATTCCCGGGGTACGCGTGTCCAGCCTCATGGACAGGGAGATCAGAAATTTCTGCCCCAGCCTGTTCTCCTCAGGATATACGCCGTGGTTCGCGAAAACCTCCAGGTTTTCGATATTGATTTTATCCTGGAAAAAACGCCCCATGGCGCGACCCCCGTTATTCATGACGCCGCGCCCCTCGCAAAGCGCGTCCCCTCCCCGCGAATCGCCTCCGCCATGCGGATCGCCCTGATGTTTTCCTTGACGTCATGCACGCGCACGAACGACGCGCCTTTCATCACGGCGAACACTGTCGTCGCCAGCGTGCCCTCCAGGCGCTCCCCGACCGGCAGGTCCAACGCGAGCCCTACCACGGATTTTCGCGAGGCGCCGAGCAAAATCGGGTATCCAGTCTCCGCCAGCAGATCCAGATGGTTTATGGCAGCGAGATTCTGCTCGAACGTCTTGCCAAAGCCCACGCCCGGATCCAGTATAATCTGCCCGTCTGCTATGCCGGCCCGCCTCGCGATCCGCACGGACTCCATCAGGTCCGCGACGAGTTCTGCAGGAAAATCATGGTACTCCGCCCTGTCACGGTTATGCATTATGCAGCAGGGCACGCGGTATTTCGCGATAATTCCCGCCATCCCGGGATCCTTTTTCAATCCCCATATATCGTTTACCATGTCGGCGCCGGCCGAAAGGGCGGCCAATGCGACCTCCGCCTTGGATGTGTCGATAGAGACCGGGATGTCGAACCGCTCCTTTATCATGCGGATAACCGGCAGGACCCTCGCCGCCTCCTCCGCCGCGTCCACCGGCTCATAACCCGGGCGGGTGGACTCGCCTCCCACGTCTATGATGGACGCGCCGTCCCTTATCATATCCCCGGCGTGGCGCGCGGCGGCCTCCGCATCGGCCCACAGCCCGCCGTCCGAGAAGGAATCCGGCGTCACGTTCAATATGCCCATGGCATAGCAGTGATTTTCCACATCAAATTCTCGATTTCCAATCCGCATCACATTCTCCCGATCCCGCTAATGCCTGCCAATCATCTGGAAAAAACGATCCTGCAGCCCTAAGTCTTCTTCAAATATGCCGCGGGCCTTTACGGTGACCGTCTTTGAACCCGGTTTATTAACGCCGCGCATCTCCATGCACATATGTTCCGCCTCAATGAGCACCATCACGCCCTGCGGGCGCAGTTCGCGCATGACGGCGTCCGCCACCTGGGCGGTCAGCCGCTCCTGCAGCTGGAAGCGCCTGGCATATACCTCGATGGTCCGCGCTATCTTGCTAAGGCCGACCACCTCGCCGTCCGGGATGTACGCGACAGCCGCCGTCCCGAAAAACGGCAGCATATGGTGCTCGCACATGGAATAAAAACGGATGTCCTTTTCGACGACCATGTCGTTCTTTTCCACATGGAAGCGCTTTTGCAGATACCGTGCCGCATCGTCCGCATATCCCGCTGCCAGCTCCCCGTACATCCGCGCGACGCGCTCCGGCGTGCCCGCCAGCCCCTCGCGTCCAACGTCCTCCCCGACCCCCTCCAGGATCAGGCGGACGCCCTGCCTTATTTTCTCCTCGTCCATGAAACAATCTACCTTTGTGCTAAACCCGGCGAGCCTCGCGACTCCCTCAGCGCGCGTTCGGCCTCGCCCAGAAAGGAAAGCGAGCCAAATACAATGACCGCGCCATCCGCGCCCGCGAGCCGCAGGGCCCGCGCTATTGCCTGCCTTATGTTATCCGCCGCCTCGGCGGAGGGATTGACGGCGGAAACCGCCTCGCACAATTCCTCCGCAGTGAGCGCGCGCGGATTGCCAGGAGTCCGTACCGTTATGATATGCTCCGCCAGCGGCGCAGTCAGCCCGATTATGCCCCGGTAATCCTTATCCCGGAAAACGCCCATTATAAAAATAAGCCGCCGTCCTGGCAGATACAGCTCCAGAGACCGGCGCAGCTCCCCGGCGGCGGGGACGTTGTGCGCGCCGTCCATGATGACCAGCGGATCCTTCTGTAATACGGTAAACCGTCCGCGCCACTCCGCCCGCTTAAAGCCGTCATAAATCCGCGTATCAGGAATATCATACCCCAATTCGCGCAAAGCCGCAAGAGCTTCCAGCGCCAGCGCGGCATTTCTTATCTGGTATGTGCCCGCCAGCGAGATCTTCACATTTTTCCACTGCTTGTAGGAAAAGGCCTGTTCCTCCAGCCCATAGGATATACCGCGGATCTCCTCCTCGCGCACTTCGCGCAAGCCGCATCCAAGGCGCGCGCAGGCAGCGCGTATTTCGCCGGCGGCCGGTTCCCCCGCAAAGCTCGCCACCAGCGTGCCGGGCTTGATGATGCCTGCCTTGGCCCGCGCGATCTCCTCTATCGTGCCGCCCAGGTATTGCATGTGATCCATGCCTATCGGCGTGATGACCTCCAGGACGGACGTCCGGACGACGTTCGTAGCGTCCATCGCGCCGCCCATCCCGGCCTCCAGAACCACGATGTCGCATTTTTTCTCCAAAAAATACAAAAAGGCCATCGCCGTCTCTATCTCAAAGACGGTCGGGATGCCCTCGCTCTCCGCCTCCATGGCGTCCGCCGCCGTAAGGACACGGCCGGCCAGGCGGGCCACGTCGTCATCGGATATCGGCTCGCCGCCTGCCTGGATGCGCTCGTTGTAAGAGAATGCCGCCGGCGATATATAAGCCCCGGTCCGGTATCCCGCGAGCGATAACGCGGCAGAAATCAGCGCCAGTACCGAACCCTTGCCATTCGTGCCGGCGATATGTACAAAGCGCAGCGCATCCTGCGGATCGCCCAGCCTGTGCAGGAGCGCGCGTATAGCGTCAAGTCCCGGCCTGATGCCGTATCTGGAACGCTCGTCCAGGTGATTTCTCGCTTCTTCGTAAGTCATTAGCAAACTCCCATGTCCCGCAAAGCCCTGCCATGAATGAAAGCAAGCAATATCCCGAAAATCGCGAAAAAGGCCCGGGAAAACCGGCGCAGGCCGTTCTCCCAAGGCCTCAAAACACTTATTCAACGGATATCAGCCAGCCTTTTTCAGCGACTTTACGGCGTATTCCACGGCTTCCGCTATGGTCGGCGAAAAATCTTCATCGGCGTCTATCTCGGCTCCGTCAAACGCGATTACCTCGCCATCCGTAAGGACAGCGCACGCAACGCCCTCCCGCGACATGTCCTCGCCGTCTAAACTGTATTCCGCGCCATAAGAAACGCGGTAAGCCGTACCCAGCGGAGTCTCAACATTGTCAATCTCGCTGTCCGCGATCTCTACATCCTGGCAGCCCTGGCTCTCGAGCATTTTCTGAAGAGCGGCATCCACATAATCCTCGGGCTGGATATCCTCTATGTCGCCGTAGCCATAGTCGGAGCCTAAGTCCTCCAGAGAAAACGGCACAAGAAACGCCCGTATGCTGGAATCATAAGAAGAGTCCGGCGTTACTAATAGCGAAATTATGCCGTTTTCATCGTCCTCCACGCTCTCCCATCCCCTGGGGATAGAGAAGGAATAATCCCCGAGCGTCGCTTTCTTCACCTTGAACGGCGGTTTTTTTACGGTTATCTTGCAAGTATATTTCTTGCCCGCCACTTTGGCGGTGATAGTTGCCTTGCCGGCAGACACCGCTTTTACCTTGCCCTTTTTGCTGACCGTGGCGACGTCCGGGTCGCTCGACTTCCAGGTAATATCCTTTTTCGTGCCGCTGACTTTGAGCTGGAACGTCTCCCCGGACTGCAGCGTCTTCTTCGCCTTGCTGAGCTTCACCGTCGCGGCATTCGCCGTCACCGGCGTATCAAATGGCGCGGCCGGCATCGCCAGAGCCAGCGCCGCCGCCAGGGCTAGCGAAGCCGACAATTTCTTTAATACATTCATCCCTGCCTCCTTTCGGGCTGCAATAATGGTTGCCATAAGCTATAAGTATATGGTACAGCAGATTTCAAATATTGGCAAGGCTTGTTGCTGTTCACAGCCACAACGCGCGTCAATTCTTGCTGCCGAGCGTCACGCTCAGTTCATGCTCGACGTAGGAACCATTGTCGGCGCGGCATATGACGACCTTCACCTCGGTACCGGCCTCGCGGTATTGCAAAAGCTCCTTGATCTCGTTCATCGATTCGATGTCGTGGCCCTCGAATTTGGTGATGATGTCGCCGCGCTGAATGCCCGCCGCCTCGGCCGCGCTGCCGCGGTATACCTTTGTGACGAATACGCCGGTAGGCAAGCTATATGCCTCCGATACGGCTTCATCCACGTCTTTGCCGGCCACGCCCAGATATCCGGCCTTATCTTCATCGACCGCCTGCCTTGTGATGAGGTCGTCTATAATCGACGCCGCCGTAGTCATCGGAATGGCGAATCCGACGCCGTCGATGTCCTCGCCGCCGATTTTAGAGGAATTGATGCCGATGACCTCGCCGTTCATGTTCAACAGGGCGCCGCCGGAGTTGCCCGGGTTGATGCTGGCGTCGGTCTGCGTGAGCGTGTTCGTATAGGTCTCGCCGGTAGTGCTGTCCTGCGCGGAAATCTCGCGATCTAGCGCGCTGATGATGCCGGTCGTGACCGACTGTCCGTAGCCTAGCGCGTTGCCTATAGCGATGACCGGCTGGCCGACCTTTTCCTTGCCCTCGCTATTGATGCGGGCGACGTGGATGGCATCCATCGTCTCCGGATCGACGTCTTCGAGCTTTACCTTGACGACGGCGAGATCGTTGCTCGGGCTGGCGCCGCGCACCTCGGCGGATACGGTGCTGTCGTCGCAGAACTGTACGGTCAGCTCATCCGCGCCCGCAACGACGTGGTTGTTCGTGGCGATATAGAGATATTCGTCATCCTCGGAGACGATGATCCCGCTGCCCGCCGAATCGCTCTCCTGCGTATATGACTGGCCGAACCATGTCATGAATTCCTGCTGGCTCATATTAGTGATGGCCACTATCGAGGGCATCGCCTCCTCGGCTATCCCGGAGACGTCGCGCGCGCCGGTATCATATGCGCCGACCTCAGTGTTATTATCCGACCCGCTCGTGGTCGTCAGCGCCGGCGTCTTCTCGGACGGAGCCGCGGGCTGCTCCTTCGCGGGCAATAGATAATATATGCCGCTGAAAATCCCGCCGGCAACCAGCCCGAATACCGCCGCGAGGCATGCGCACTTCGCGATGGTCATGCCGAATCCGTGCTGTTTTTTCTCGCGCTTCCTGCGCTTCTTCTTGCCGCCCTCTTCCACCGTGCGCCGCTCGTAAGGGCTGTAATATCTGTCTCCGGCCTGCCGGGCGTCCGTGTAACTGCTGTATGAACCGCCTCCCGCCGACGCGTCGGAGTAGCTGCTGTAGCTACTGTAAGCGCCGGCCCCGTTTGCGGCGTCGCTATAACTGCCGTGCGAGCCGTTGTTCATTGCGGACGCGGCCTCGCTGAAACTGCCATACGTGCCGCTCTGGCTGCCATAGTCCGACCGGGCCGTCCCGCCATCGCCCGACGAGCCTGTATAGGAGTAGCTGTTATCGTCCGGGTTCACCGGATATGACCCATAATTGTCTTGCCCATTGTTATTGCCGTTTTCCATAATCGCGACCTTCTTTCTATAAAATAGAGTGGATAGTTACTCTTGTTCCTCTTTACAGGAAATACTCTACTTTCGAAATGTGTCTGAATTGTGTATAATATTTGTTAAATTTGTGCTTTTTGTGTCATTCCACCGTCACCGATTTAGCGAGGTTCCTGGGCTTGTCAACGTCGCATCCCTTGCCAATGGACACATAGTATGCGAAGAGCTGGAGCGGAATGATGGCGAGCGAGTTCGTAAAATACGGATTGGTCTGCGGTATATATATCACATAGTCCGCGCACTGCTCCATCTGGGTATTGTCCTCGTTCGTGACGGCAAGCACAACGGCGCCGCGGGACCTGACCTCCTCGATATTGCTCATTGTCTTTTGGTACAGGGCACGGTTCGTCGCTATGGCGGCGACCAGCGTTCCATCCTCTATCAGCGAGATCGTGCCGTGCTTGAGCTCGCCGGCAGCATATGCCTCGGAGTGGACGTATGAGATCTCTTTCAGCTTGAGAGATCCCTCCATGCCGATGGCATAATCTATGCCGCGCCCGATAAAGAATACGTCCCTGGCTCCGACGAACCGGTTCGCGATCCTCTGTATATGCTCCTTGTTAGCCAGCAGCATCTCTATCTGCGCCGGGATAGCCTTCAGGTCCGTAATCATTCCCGACATCTCCGCGTCAGAAAGCAGCCCCCGGACGCGCGCGAAATGCATGGCCAGCAGGTAATGCGCAATGAGCTGCGCGGAGTACGCCTTGGTAGTGGCAACCGCGATCTCGGGGCCTGCCATTGTATACATGACGCGGTCCGCCTCGCGGGCTATAGAACTGCCCACGACGTTTACTATGGCCAGAGTCTTGACTCCCTGGGATCTCGCCTCGCGCAGCGCCGCTAAGGAGTCGGCGGTCTCGCCGGACTGGCTGATGACGACGACGAGGTCGTTCTCCCCGAGGATAGGCCCGCGGTAACGGAACTCGCTGGCCAGATCCACCTCCGCCGGTATGCGCGCCAGCCCCTCCATTATATATTTCGCCGTAACGCCGGTATGATATGCGCTGCCGCAGGCGACTATATGGATCCGCCCGATCGCGCGGATCTCGTCCTCGTCCATGCCCAGCTCGTCGATCCGCACCAGGCCGTCCATGATGCGGGGCGATAATGTATCGCGCACGGTCGCGGGCTGCTCGTACATCTCCTTTAGCATGAAATGCTCGTAACCGCCCTTTTCCGCCGCGTTGATGTCCCAGTCTATGTGTTTCGGCTCTTTTTCCAGGCATTCGCCATCGCTGTTGTAAAACTTTATGTCCTCGCCGCTAAGGCAGGCGATCTCCTCATTCTCCAGGAAAAAGACGTCGCGCGTGTACTTCAGCAGGGCGGGCACGTCGGACGCGATAAGGCTGCCGTCTTTTGACCTGCCCGCTATGAGAGGCGCGTCCTTGCGCAGCGCGTAGAGCCTGTCCGGCTGTTCCAGAAACAGGATGCCCAGCGCGTATGAACCCTCGACCCGGTGCATGACCTTGGTAATCGTGTCCAATATGTCGCCGCCGGTCTTTTTATAATAGTAGTCAATAAGCTGGGCCACGACCTCGGTATCGGTATCCGAGACGAATCCATATCCACGGCTCTCCAGGACTTTTCTCAATTTGATGTAGTTTTCGATGATGCCGTTGTGCACTACCGCTATGCTGCGGCCGGCGTTAAAATGGGGATGGGCGTTCACATCGCTAGGCCCGCCGTGCGTCGCCCAGCGCGTGTGCCCTATGCCGGCCCTGCCCGGCATTGACGAGCCGTCGTGTGTCAGCTCGCTAAGCGCCTTTAAGCGCCCGACGCTCTTTTGGATATTTATCCGCTCGCCGTCATATACAGCCATCCCCGCGGAGTCATAGCCGCGATATTCCAGCCTGGACAGCCCGTCCAGCAATATGGGCGCCGCCTGGCTCTCCCCGATGTATCCTACTATTCCGCACATCTCCTATTCCTCCGACACCGTGTCCGTCCCGTCGAAATCATCGACTTCTATCGTCCCGCCCTGGACCGCCTCCGGGTTGTCCCCCTTCTCCAGGCTGACGCCGTAGTCGTTTTTCATCATGTCGCTATATCTTATGACGGTCGCCGACGGCATATAATCCTCATCGTCATAGAGATAGCGGTGCAGCGCCCTCACGTTGTTCTCCAGATCCGCCGGTATGACAACGTCGCCCTTGGAGCCGCCCAGGCTGGCGGGGTATTTGCTGAACGGGAATCCCGTGGAATCCACCAGCTCGTAACTGAACATGCTGGCGGCCAGCCGGATTATGTCCGTGTTGCTATAACTCGTGCTGATTTCCGGGAATACCTGGTTTATTATGCTGTTTATCGTGGAGAGATTGGTCTTTTTCGCCTTCTTCACTATCTCGTTTATGACCTCGCGCTGCCTCTCGGCGCGGGTGAAATCGCCGCCCGCCGTGTCGCGGATCCTGGCGTAGGCGGTAGCCTGCGTGCCGTCTAACGTCTGCATGCCGGTATTGTACAGATGTACCGGGGTATCTCCGGTCGCCCTGGCCGTGACGTCTATGTGGTGGTTGATATATTTCAGCTCCGACGAATCCACGTCTATGTCGACGCCGCCCAGCATGTTCACGACGTCGGTGACGACCTTGAAGTCCACGGTGACGTAGTTCTCGATGTCGAGATCCAGGCTGGCGTTCAGCATATTCCTGGACTGTACCGCCCCGCCGACGGCGAACGCCCGGTTAGCCTTGTGGAAATTGGGAGTTCCGCCAGGCTGGACGTCGGTATCCAGGAAAGTATCGCGGTAGACGGATACGAGCTTGACCTCCTTCGTGCCATTATTGATGCTGGCGATCATTATCACGTCCGAATTGCCGGAGTCCGCGTGGCCGTTAAAATAATTGTCCACGCCGAACAAGGCCACGTCCTCGTAGCCGTTCATGATATCCATCGTCTCCTGGCTCATCTCATTCTCGTTGATGCCTATGTCGGATGGAGCGATATCCGGCTTGTTTACCTCTTCTTTATCGATCTTGTCCAGGGCCTGCCATACATAGAGCGCGGCCAGCACGATTAACAGGATTATCAGCTCCGCCACGAGCAGGATGACCTTGCGGATCCTCCGTTTTTTCCTCGCGCGGCGCATCTGCTCTTTAGATAAGGGTTCGTCCCCGTCATATTTCTTTGCCATTTGCGTTGTCCTCTTTCGCGGTAGACTTCCGTGCCCCGCAAGCGGGGCATCGCCATGAATGAAAGGCGATACGGCTAGTTTAGTTTATTTTTAACTTTATGTCAATACAAGGCGGCGTCCAATATGCGCTCCGTCGACCGCCCGTCGCATGAACTCATGAAGCGTTCCTTGAAAGCCGCCACGCGCCGTTTGTCGAACCATTCGTCCACCTTCGCCAATCCCTCTATCAGCGACTCCTGGTCCGCGTAGACCGGCCCGGGCGTAAACGCGCCATAATCATAATAAAACCCGCGATCGTCGAAATAATCATCCAGATCCGGCGCGTAAAAGAGCATGGGCCGCTCGAAGAGCGAGTATTCGAATATGAGCGACGAATAATCGCTGACGCAAATGTCCGCCACGCACAGAAGCCGCGAAATCTCCATGCCATCCGTCAGGTCGCGGGCGAAATCCGCATATTCGCCGGGAATCCCGGGACGGCTTTTCACGAAGGGATGATGTTTTTCTACCAATACATATTTATCAGATAATGCCGCGAAAAAAGCCGCGTGGTCCAATTCTATGGAACGGGCGCCCGTCTGCGTGCCGCGGAAGGTGGGCGCGAACAATATCACTTTTTTTCCGCGCGCCCGGGGGAAATTCTCCAGGAACATTTCCCTCGAGTCCCCGATATATTTTTCGTCAAAAAATACGTCCGTCCTGCTGACCCCCAGCGGGCGGATGACTCCGGGAGGCTGGCGCATCGCGTCCTGATAGGCGGCTACTGCCTCCGGCGAGCTGACGCTGACCAGCCACTGATTCCTGTAATAGGGATATCGCTCCATCTCCCGCTCCGAGACGCCCCAGGGCAGATTCCCCGTCGAAAATCCGAATTTCTTGAAGGCCCCGCAGGCATGCCATGTCTGTATGAGCCTGGTCGAGCTCCGCAAATGCACGCAGCTAATGACGTTCGACGCCTCGTTCAGGAATACGAGCCTGGCCGTGGCTATCGCGCGGAGCATATGCATGCAATTTTTCAGATATTGTACGCCCGGCACGCTGCCGTCATGTATGCAGACCAGGCGGACGCGAAGCCCCCTCCGCCGCGCGCCGTCATATAACAGCTCGAAGCTGTCGGTCAGATGGTCCGCCGAGACTTCCACGAATACCGCCAGGTCCCGCTGCAGCGGACGCCTGGCGGCAATGGCGTAAACCGCGGGCAGGATTATCTTCAGGCTGAGGAAACGCTCCGCGTTTTTTATTATTTTTTTCAGGCGCATCTAATCCTCGCCCTCCATATAATCCTCATAGGCGTCCAGCACCATGTCGGCGTCGCCGAACATCTTTATAGAGCCGTCGTTTAGCCATAGCACCGTGTCGCAGAGCGTGCGCAGCGTCATGTCGGAGTGCGAGACGATCATGACCGTATGGCTCCGGTCCTCGATCATTTTTTTCATCCGGTTATAACTCTTTTTCTTGAAATGGCGGTCGCCCACGGAGAGCACCTCGTCTATGAGCATGATGTCGGTCTCCAGCACGGCTGTTATAGAAAAAGCCAGCTTGGAATACATTCCGCTGGAATAAGTGCGCACAGGCTTGTCGATGAAGTCCCCCAGCTCGGAAAACTGTATTATGCGCGGCATCTCGCGCCGGATCTCCTCCTCGGAAAACCCGAGCAGCAGCCCCGAGAGCAATATGTTCTCGCGGCCGGTCAGGGATTTTTCAAAGCCGACCCCGATGGCAAGCAGCGATACGGAATTGCCGTGGAGGTCGATGGTCCCCTCGTTCGCGGAAAAAATGCCGGCCAGCGCCCTCAAAAGCGTCGATTTGCCGCTGCCGTTCTTGCCGGTGATCCCGACGATCTGGCCTTTTGGCACCTCGAAAGTGGCGTCCCTTACAGCCTCGAAATTTTCTTTCTGCGGGCGCCCTCCTTTGCGGAACATCTCCTTTATCGAGGTCTTCTGCATGGAAGTATAGCTGATGCAGACGTTTTCGAGCGTGATCGCCGGCTCGTAAGTGCCGGGAGCCGGGATATACCTCTCCTTTTTAGCGGCCGCCGCGGCGGTATCTATTGTATCATCCATTGTATCAGATTCCTTTCGCGTAACTATTTTCGTTGCGGTAGACGAGCCGCACGCCCAAAAGGCTTATCAGGACCGCGATGGCAAACCATATGAAGAGCCACTTAAAATCCGGCGACTGCTCGTATATCAGGGCATTTCGCACGGAGCTTATCAGGAACGCGGCGGGATTGCATTTGCCCAGTATGAGCGCGAGCCTGGGATAATTTTTACCGATGCGCTTGTCGATGTTGAATATGATGCCCGTCAGGTAGAAGAGCAGGCGCAGCGCGATGTCGTTCACCTTTGTCAGATCCTCGATGTAGACGCCATAATGCATCTCAAAACACATGAAGCCGAACGTCAGCAGGACCAGCACGGCGATACCGGGAAAGATATATATTATGCGGTAACTCAGCGGCACACGGAAAAATATCATCATTACGGCGACTATGCACAGCGAGACGCACATCTTGAACCCGGTGGTCAGGATGTTCACGAACAGCAGGACCACTTTGGGCAGATATATGCGCGATATGATAGACTTGTAGCGGCGCACGATGGAGGCGCTTTTTTTGACGTTCGCGGAGAAAAAATTCCACAGCGTAAGGCCTATGAAGATAAAAAGAGGATAATATTTTTCGGATTTATTGAAGACAACGCCGAATATAAACGTATAGACCAGCATCAGACAGAAGGGCTCTAAGACCCACCAGATCCAGTTCAGATACGAGTCCGCCACCTCGGATTTTAATTCCGCCTTAGCGGCGCATATCGTGTATCCCGCATATTTTTTTATATCGCTAAAAAAACGCCTGTAAACGTTCATTTTATCGCTTTCCTCCTCATCCAGGCGATTACCCTGTCGCTCGCGCGCCCGTCGCACGCGGACATCGTGCGCCGCCAGAACGCATGGACGGCCTCGGGCGATGGAACCGGGTTTGCCGCCGGGGAAATGCGCGCAATGGAATCTGCAGAATCCGCCCGGGCATTGCCGGACGGCTCCGGGGAATTCGCCGCCCCGTCCCCGCCGGCCGACAGTACCGCGCCAAGCAGCTGCCCGCGGGTCGCGGCGCGATACGCCGGTATGGCGTCATAATCCTCGTAGAACCCGCAGCCTGCCGCGTATTCCTCATAATCCGGCGTAAACAATACCAGCGGCTTTCCAAAAAAAGCATAGTCATATATCACGGACGAATAATCCGAGATCAAAATGTCCGCCGACGGCAGCAGCTGCTCCGCCGGCATATTGGAATCCGTCGCGTCCGCGCGCTTTTGCGCGTGCGGATGAAGCTTTACTATCAGGTAGTAATCATCCGGCAGGGTACTGCGCAGCCATTCTATCGCATCCATCCCGACGGTCCGCGGGTCGCCGGCGCTGCCTCGGAAAGTAGGGGCCCACAGGACTACCTTTTTTCCCGCGGCATCCGGGTATTCCCTGGCGAAACGCCCGCGGGCCGCCTCGATCCTTTCCTTGTCAAAAAACCAGTCGGTCCGGCTGACGCCCAGCGGCAGGACGCGCGGCCTGTCTATACGCATGGCGCGGACATACGGCTCTATGGCATACTCCGCGCTGACCGGCACCAGGTCATAATTGGCATATACGTTGCCGCCGTGATATGACTTCGGGATATTGTCCGGCGAATCGTAGCCGAAACGCTTCAAGGCCCCGCCGGAATGCCATAGCTGTATGACCTTTGTCTCCGGACGCTTCCTGCACGAGGCGACCGGGAGATGGTTGTCGCAAATCACGACATATTCCGCGTTGGCATATGCCCGCATGAATCCCAGCATGCTCCGCGCGATCGATAAATACGGGCCTGCCTGGTAATCCTTATAGATCTCCACAACAGTGAATTCCGGGCAGGAGCTTAATCTCTCCGCGAGGCAGGCCATGCTATATGGCATGGCATCGTGGTGCGCATCCGCTAGGATCACAAGCCCCGGCGTGACGCTTTTCTTTTTGGAAAGGCGGTAAACGGCCGGCAGGATAAGGCGCTGCATGAGAGTCTTTACCGTCTCCCGCAGGCCGCGCTTATCCATAATATTTCTTCACCCCGTTTATCGCGTAGCTGCACAGATACCGCAGGCTCCGCAGCCTGCCCAGGCCCATGTATCGGTACACGCCGTATTGCATCCTGGCGGATTTTAACTTGTTTCTCGATTTGCCGCCCGGGCTGAGGCGGCAGTGCAGGTACGGCTCGTTCACGCCGACTGCCGCCCCGTATTTTTTCAGCACCTGCAGCCACAGGATGTAGTCCTCGTGCAGCTCCGCGTGGCTCATATGAAACTCCCGCGCGTACTCCGCAAGGATCACAACGGACCCGCAGGGAATCACGTTCGTGCGCAGCAGCTCCTCGTAAGTGACGCGCTCCGGAACGCCTATGATCCGCCCGGTAGGCGTGCCGTCCGGGTCGTGGAGGGCGCGGCCGCTGCAGCAGAGCGGCGCGCCGCTCTCCCTCAGGCAATGAAGCTGCGCAGCGAGCTTATCCGGCTCCCACCAGTCGTCCGCGTCCAGAAAGGCGATATATTTTCCGCGCGCCATATCGATCCCCCGGTTGCGGGATCCGGCGACGCCTATGTTGCGTTCGTTTCGCACGCAGCGGACCGCCGGGTCGCCGGCAAAGGCGGCCATGGCGCGCTCCGTCCCGTCCGTGCTGCAGTCGTCTATCACCAGGACCTCAATGCTGCCCTCCGGCATGTCCTCCTGCTCTATGGCGGAACGGACGGCGTTCGCGATATATTCCTCTGAATTGTATGCCGGTATGACGACCGATACCTGGACATTTTCACCATTATCACGCATATGCCGCATATCCTCCGCGCATCTATTGCCTCAGGGCAGTCGTCTGCGTTTCCCCGACTCCCTCGGATTTTTCCTTCTGAAAGAGTATCTTCACGGTCAGAAAGCATAGCTTGACGTCGAGCCAGAGCGAATAGTTCGCGATATATGTGAGATCCAGCTTCAGCTTGTCGTATGGCGCGGTATTGTACTGCCCATAGACCTGCGCGTAACCCGTCAGCCCGGCCTTCATCTTCAGGCGGAACTTAAATTCCGGTATGCTCTCCTCGTACTTCTCGAATATCTCCCGGCGCTCCGGCCGTGGGCCGACGATGGACATCTCGCCCTTGAGGACGTTGAACAGCTGCGGCAGCTCGTCGAAGTGCGTGCGCCGCAGTATCCGTCCGGGCAAGGTAATCCTGTCGTCTCCGGCGCGGGCAAGCCTCGCGCCGTCCGCCTCCGAATCGACCACCATGCTGCGGAACTTCAATATCTGGAACGGCCGCGCGTCTTTCGTAAGCCGTTCCTGCTTATAAAATACCGGGCCCCCGTCGTATGCCTTTATCGCTACGATTATGACGAGCATTATCGGAGAGAGCAGCACTATGCCGGCTATCGATATGGCTATGTCCATCAGCCGCTTGAAAAAGCGCTCGCCGATAGCCAGGCCGTTATTCCGGCAGAGCATCAATATACTGTCGAATAAGTCGATGCGCTTGGCCCCGGTGATCAATATGTCCGATATCTTCGGGATGCTGTAGCAGCGTATCTCATGCCAATAGCAGAACTTCAGAAATTCGTTGCGCTCCTTGGACGGGATGTCGCCGATTACTATCGTGTCATATTCCTTTATTTTTTCTAAAATAGCGTCCATGCCCGCGTCCAGCTTTATCGTCTCGCGGATCTGGTAGCGGTCGTTTCGCGACCCGAGTTTTGATATGAGCTGCTTCGGGCTGATGTCGCCATATATCAGCAGCATCTGGTGCGGCGGATATATCTTCGCGTACAGGTAGCGCGTCAGCAGGGTCCACGCCACGGACAGCGCGATCTCCAGCACGAAAAGATATATGAAATGCTCCAGGTGCGAGCCGAACCGCCACAGCCCGAGCAGGGACAGCTGCAGGTACGCCACCAGGTTCTGGAAAAATACCGCGAGGACCTGCCCGTATAAGACGTCCATGTTCCGCAGGTATCCGACCTTGAATCCGCCGAAAGCATTCAAAAACAACACGCAGAACAGCGCGTAGAGCCCTATCATGGCCCAGTCGCCGCGCCTGTAATATTGCACCTTCATCATCTGGGCGTAGACATTGAACCATTGCCACGCGAACATCGCCGTCTGCGCCGCCACATATAGCACGCCGGCCCAGAACATGAAGATGCGTTTGAATTGATAATTCCTATTTTCCATCAGAAAGCTGCCTGCTTTTGGTATATTCCCTAAAGCTCCCCCATTTTTTATCTTTCTCCGAGAGGAAAGGCCCGGCATCCTCCGGGATGGGCCATGCTATCGCGAGGTCCGGGTCGTCCCAGGATATGCCGCCCTCGTCATCCGGATGGTAGAAATCCGTGCTTTTATAAGCAAACTCCGCATAATCCGACAATACGTAAAAGCCATGCGCGAAGCCCGGCGGAATGAAGATCTGCTTTTTATTCTCCTCCGAAAGCTCCGCCCCGAACCATCTGCCAAAAGTGGGGGAAGAGCCGCGCAGATCCACCGAGACGTCGAATACCGCGCCGCGTATGGCGCGTACCAGCTTGCCCTGCGGATACCGGATCTGGAAATGCAGCCCGCGCAGAACGCCGCCCGCGGACGCGGACTGGTTATCCTGCACGAACGCCGCATCTATCCCGGCCTCGCGGAAATCTCTCTGGTTATAGGTCTCCATGAAATATCCCCGCGAGTCGCCGAATACCCTGGGCTCGATAATCTTTACCCCGGCTATGCCGCACTCCGTCACTTTTATCTTCCCCATCTTCAGAGCCCCTCCGCCACCATGCGAAGATATTCGCCATAATCGCTAGACTTCAGCGGTTCCGCCAGGCGCAGCAGCTGCTCCCTGTCGATAAATCCGCGCTTGTACGCGATCTCCTCTATGCAGGAAACGTACAGCCCCTGGCGTTTCTGGAAGGCGCAGACGAAGTCGGACGCGTCAAGCAGGGCGTCGTGCGTGCCGGTGTCCATCCAGGCGAAGCCGCGCCCGAGTTTTTCCACATGGAGCCCGCCCCGCGCGAGAAACGCCCGGTTCACGTCCGTAATCTCCAGCTCTCCGCGCGCGGACGGGACCAGCCCTCTCGCGATGCCTAAAACCTCGTTATCGTAAAAATACAGCCCGGGCACCGCATAGTTCGACCTCGGATTTTCGGGCTTTTCTTCGATGGAGACGGGACGCCCGGCCTCGTCTAGCTCCACTACCCCGTATGCCTGCGGATCCCTGACATAGTAGCCGAATATCGTGGCCCCGCCGTTCTCCTCGACCCGTTCCTTTACATCACGCAGCAGGGGGGAGAAACTCTGCCCATAGAAAATGTTGTCGCCAAGGACGAGCGCGACGCAGTCATCACCTACGAAGTCCGCGCCGATTATGAACGCCTCCGCCAGACCTCGCGGATGTTCCTGCACCGCATATGAAAAAGACATTCCGAGCTGCTCCCCGCTGCCGAACAGCTCGCGAAACAGCGGCAGGTCCCGCGGCGTAGAGATGATCAGCACCTCGCGGATGCCGGCGAGCATAAGCGCGGACAGAGGATAATAGACCATCGGCTTGTCATATACCGGCATGAGCTGCTTGGACACCGCCTTGGTCAGCGGATAAAGCCTGGTACCCGAACCTCCCGCTAATATAATTCCCTTCATCTGGCGGCCTCCCCATACATTTTCTCGTAATAATCCTGATAGGCGCCGCTCGTGACGTGGCGGAGCCACTCCTCATGCTCGAGATACCAGCGGACGGTCTGCCTTATGCCGTCTTCGAAACCGGTCTTTGGCTCCCAGCCCAGCTGCGAGCTTATCTTGTCCGGGGCTATGGCATATCGCCTGTCGTGTCCTTTGCGATCCTCCACGTATGTTATCAGCGATTCGTTTATGGCGGCCTTCCTCGGATCGGAATCCGGCAGCAGATCCCGCAGCGCGTCCAATATGGTCCGGACTATCTCGATATTCTGCCTCTCATTGTGGCCCCCGATATTATATGTCTCGCCGGCGCACCCTCTCTCCAATACCAGGTCTATGGCCCTTGCATGGTCTCCGACGTATAGCCAGTCGCGGACATTTCTGCCATCGCCATAGACCGGGAGCGGGCGGGCGTTTAACGCATTGAATATCATGAACGGGATCAGTTTTTCCGGGAACTGGTACGGGCCGTAATTATTCGAACAATTCGTGATGTTCGCCGGGAAATTATACGTATCGATATAGGCGCGGACGAGCATATCCGAACCGGCCTTGCTGGCCGAATACGGGCTGTGCGGCGCATACGGGGTCGTCTCATAAAAATATCCCCCGTCCTCCGGCAGCGATCCGTATACCTCGTCCGTGGAGATATGCAGGAATTTTTTATCCGCGGGATATGTCCCGTCCTTTTCCCACGCGTCCCTCGCGCATCCTAACATGACGGCGGTGCCCAGCACGTTCGTGCGTACGAATATATCCGGGTCGGAAATGCTGCGGTCTACGTGGGACTCCGCCGCGAAATGCACGACGCGGTCTATGTCATTTTTCTCGAAGACCGCCGACACGGCGCCGCGGTCCGTTATGTCCGCCTTGACAAACTCATAATTATCGCGTGCCTCGATATCCTTCAGGTTTTCCATGTTGCCCGCATATGTCAGGGCGTCTAGATTTATGACCAGTATATCCCTGTCATATTTTTCAAACAAATAATGTATGAAATTCGATCCTATGAATCCGGCCCCGCCGGTAACCAAGTAAGTTTTCAATTTTTATTCTCCAAGCCCGTTTTCCACGGCAGCGACAAGGGCCGCGAGGGCCGCCTCCTCATCTTCTCCATCGCAGACGAATTCCAATTCGGCCCCGCATCGCACGCCGGCGCCTAGAACGCTCAGAACGCTCTTGGCATTCGCCTCGTTCGCGGCGTTTATGCCATATCTGAAACATACGCTGCATTTATATTTTACAGCCTCGTTGCACAAAATGCCCGCCGGACGCAGATGAAGCCCGGTGGGATTTTTGACCACCACTCTTCTGCTAACCATAAGAACCTCCAAATAAACACCCATGCAATCAACGCATGCCCTTCACGGACGGGCATTCGGAATATCTATAGCATGGTATTCGAAATCAGCTCGGCCAGCCGCCTTGCTTCCCGCTCAATCAGCGCCTGGTCTTTCCCCTCGATCATGACGCGCACCAACGGCTCCGTCCCGGACGGGCGGATCAGCACCCTGCCCTCGCCGTTAAATCTTTTCTCAAGCGCTCCGACCGCCTCCGCGATCTCCGCGTATTCCATAAAATGTTCTTTTTTATGATTCGGCACCTTGGCATTGACGAGCGCCTGCGGATAGACATCCATGACGGACGAGAGCTCCGACAGGGGCCGGCCGGTCTCTGCCATCACGTCCAATAAATGCAGCGCGCTCAGCAATCCGTCGCCGGTCGTGCAGTCGTCCAGGAAAATGATATGCCCGCTCTGCTCGCCGCCGATATTATAACCGTTCGCGAGCATATTTTCAAGCACATACCTGTCGCCTACCTTGGTGACCTCGGCGTGGATGCCATGCTTCTCGCACATCTTGAAAAATCCGAGGTTCGACATGACCGTGACGACTATCGTGTCGCGCTTCAATGTACCTTTTTCCTTCATGTGCAGCCCGACTATCGCGAGCAGCTTGTCGCCGTCCACGATCTCGCCGCGCTCGTCCACCGCGAGCAGCCTGTCCGCGTCCCCGTCGAATGCAAGGCCGACGTCGGCCTTTTCATATACCACCCGCGCCTGCAGCTCGTCCATATGCGTGGAACCGCAGTTCGCGTTGATGTTGGTGCCGTCCGGCTCGGCGTGTATGGCGATGAGATCCGCGCCCAGCTGCCGAAGAGCCTGGACGGACGTCTGGTACGACGCGCCCTCGGCGCAGTCGACGACGATGCGCATGCCGCGCAGATCAAGCGGGACGCATTGCTTCATAAAGCCTATGTATTCATCCTGCAGGTCGAAGCGGTATTCCACGCGCCCTATGCCGGACCCGGTCGGCAGCGCTATGCCGGCCATATCGGCTTTTATCAGCGACTCGATCTCGTCCTCCAAGGCGTCGGAGAGCTTGTATCCCTCTCCATCGAAAAATTTGATGCCGTTAAATTCCATCGGGTTGTGCGACGCGGATATCGCCACGCCGGCATCCACCTTGTGCTTGCGCGTCAAATATGCCACCGCCGGAGTCGGCAGCACGCCGGCATATACCGCGTCCGCCCCGACGGAGCAGATGCCGGCCACCATGGCGCTAGCAAGCATCCCGCCGGATATGCGCGTATCGCACCCCACGAGTATCGTGGGCTTATGCTCCTTTTCCCTGGTCAGGACGTATGCACCGGCCTGGCCCAGCTTCATAGCAAGCCCTATATCGAGATCCGCGCCGGCCACGCCACGGACTCCGTCCGTCCCAAATAATCTACCCATCGGTTTTTCCTCCAGCTTATGGTTACGGCACATCGGGCGATGCCGCGCCGCTACCGCCGGCTGATCCGCCATCGCCGGCATTCGCGCCGTCTCCGGAATTTGCGCCGTTACCGCCATTTTCGGCATCGCCGCCGTCTTCGCCAGCCTCGGGCGGCACGGCATCGCCGCCTGTCCCGGCGCCGCCGTCCGTCCCGGCATCACCGCCGCCTTCCGTCCCGCCTTGGCCATCCTCGTCCTCCTCGGAGACGGTCACGGTAACAGTCACCGGCTCATGATACAGCGCGTCGTCGAGTTCTAATGCCAACTCGACCTCGTGCGTGCCCGGCCCAAGCTGCCCCGCGTCTATGCTCGCCTTGACGCTGGATGGATCGAATGATTCGATGTCCTCCTCTATGCCGCTAATGTTCACGCGGATTACCGAATCGTTAAAGCTCAGGCGGTAGCCATCCGCGAGGTTCAGCACGTTGACAGTCGACGGAAAGACGTTCAAGACCCGCGTCGACAGCTGGGCGACATGCACGGTCACGGTCACTTTCCCGTCGGATCCGTCCGCGATGGACACGTTATCCGGCAGATACTCGGAGACATCCACGACCTGCGTTATGTCTCCCCTTGCACCGCTGATGTCCAGCGCAGCCTCCGGGATATTTACCGCGGTCACGCTGTTAAGGGCTGACGCAGTGCCCTTTATCGAGATCGTCTCCGGCGTATATTCCATATCCATGTACGCGTAGCCTTCCGCCGGCGTTCCCATGACGTTGAAGATCAGCGACACATCCTTGGTGTCCAATATGCGGGCAGTCACGGTCACGGCCGACATGTTCATCGTCAGCTCGCTCTTGTCAATGACGTTTCCCTCGGCGTCATATAACGTCGGGATGACGTTCGATACTATGTCGGACTCCACGTTCGTGACGTCGATGCTCGCGGTCACATGGTCGATAAGGTCTACGACCGACTCCGGGCCCGATACCCGCAGCAGGTTCGGAGAGACGGACGCGTCGCCTAGCGCGCATCCCTCCGGGAGCGTCCCCGTCGTCTCCACGGCCACTATGAACTGGTTCTGCGCCAGCTCGTCAAGCGCGATCTCCAGATTCTGCGTGGCCTTGCTTATCGTCAGCAGGCTGCCGTAGCGGAGCGCGCTCACCTCGATCGGCACGTGCCCTATCTTGCTGTCCTTGTCGATAGCGGCGTTTTTCATGTCGGCTACAGCCTTGAAATCGGTGCTGGCCAGTTTCTCTATATAGGAGCGCTTTGCCGTCACGGTAAACGAGATCGTGTTCGTGTCGTCCATCACCTCGAAATATTTTCCCTGGTTAGTCAGATAATCCGCGTTTTCAATCACGACCGAAGCGGTGAACCGCTGGGTAATCTTCGGATCGTCGATGTTGACCACGACCAGCCATAAAATAATAGCGAAAAATAGCGCCAGCACTTTCAGGCCGAAATTATTCGTTATGGTTTTCCACGCCCGTCTGATCATGGTCGAACCTCCTCTTTATCTTCTGCCAGCGCGACAGGCCGTATCCTGCATCGGAAAATTCCATCAGCCGCTCCCTCAGCTCATCGGCATCGAGCCTGCGGATGATGCGCCCGCCCTCGGATATCGATACGGCTCCGGTCTCCTCGGAGACGACGACCGTCAGAGAATCGCTGACCTCGCTGATGCCGACCGCGGCGCGATGCCTGGTGCCCAGCTCCTTGTCGAGATCCAGGTTGTCCGACAATGGCAGGTAGCAGGTGGCGGCCACTATGCGATCCTGCCGCACGATTACGGCTCCGTCGTGCAGCGGCGTGTTTTTTTCAAATATATTGATCAAAAGCTGGCTGGTGACGACCGCGTCCAGCGCTATGCCCGTGCGCTCGTATTCGCCCAGGATCATCTCCTTTTCTATGACGATGAGGGCCCCGGTCTTCACCTTGGCCATCTCGAACGTCGCGCGGACAATCTCGTTCAAGGTCCGCTCGGAGAACCGCCGCTGGGTCTTGTCGGAATCCCAGACGAACAGGCCGTGGATGAAACGCTTCCGGCCCAGCTGGTCCAGAGCCTTGCGCATCTCGGGCTGGAAGATGACGACCAGCGCGATGATGCCGACATTGAGCAGCCTGCCGGCGAGCCAGATGATGGTATTCATCTGGAAGACGGCCGCGATAAGTACGAACACGCTTATGACTATGATGCCCTTGAACAGCGCCCAGGCGCGGGTATTTTTTATCCAGATCAGCAGGCTGTACATCAAGAAGGCAATGATGACGATCTCGACGACATCTATGACCGTGACGGATGGTATGTTTAACCAAAATAGGTATTTGTCGCGGAACGCGATGAGCCCGCTCGCTAGTGCCTGCACGGAATTTCCTCCCTTTTTCCCTTTTTAGAAGTCCAACATGTCCTCATCTATATCCAGTTCCTGGGCGGCCTCGCGCCGGACGGCGGAGGCGTCGTCGCCGCTGAATTTCTGTATTTTTTTATCAGTGCCGGAGACATAGATCTTTGGCACGGCCTTTACGTAATAGTAGTATTCATCGTCTTCAAACTGGACACGCTCGGTACGCGTATAGTCCAGGTTAAAAAAGAAAAATTCCAGAACCAGTCCGACCAGCGCGCTCGCCATGACCGCGAGGAATACCGCGAGCATGTTCGCCGGCAGCTTGAGCTGGAGATCGCAGATCAGGCAGAGCACCAGCTGCATGAGGCATCCCGTCGCGATCGCTATGGTCCAGGCGTGGTCGACCGAGAGCCTGCGGATAAACCAGATAGCGAGCGCCGCGACCGCCAGGATGGCGAGCATGGCGATCATCTCCCGGTTCCCGGTAAACTGGTTCAATACCTCGCCGAATTTGGAAAGAATCGTGTCGTCCTCTCCCATCTCGGCAATCGAAGAAGCGTTCTCCGCAATCCCGCCAAGCAAATAATAGGCGACGCATCCGCATGACATCGCGAGAATGGACACCGGGTTCTCATCCAATAATCCTATCAGCACCGGCATCACATACGGCACGTGCAGGACGAACGCGAGCGGCGTGAGCACCGCGTAGTAGCCCTTCTTCGGCAGCAGCCTGAAATATAGCAAAAAAATCACAAGAAATACCATGCCGCAGACCGCGAACGCCGACAGCGAGAGCGCGAGCAGATGCATCAGGGCGAGAAACGCCGCAAAGACCACGATGCAGTTCACCGGCAAAAGCGCGCAGGCGAGGGCGAGCACGATGGTGATAGTCATGCTGTCGAGCCTGGCCATGTACCCCATCCGCGACCTGATTACGTAAAATGTAAGAAACGCCAATATGCTTTTTACCACAGGAACCAGATAGACTTCGTACTTACTGCAGAAGCCGCGGATTCTCTCCCTCATCTCCAATAAAACGGTCATGATCCTCCTCCATCCCGCCCGGGGCCGCCGATCAGGCGTTTCAGGCGGCGGCTGTACGTCCTGGTCTCCCGCCTGGCGCGGCTGTACTTTGCGTTGGCGTATGCAAATACCGCCGCAAGGTATATAATCAGGAATGCCATGTAGCGCAGGATGACGCTGACGACAAATTGCCGCAGGTCCATCGTGTGGATGCTCTCCATCAGCATCTCGACGTTGGCCATGGCCCACATTCCCAGCATCAAAAAAAAGCTGAGCGTGCCGCTGAAAAATCCCTTGAGCATATGCAGCCCGATATAGTCCGCCTTGAAATATGAGGCGATCGGGAAATATTCTTTGCCCTTGCGGTCCTGGAATGCCTGCAGCCGCACCATCTGGCGCACGCGGTCGTTTTGAATCATAAGGCAGTATACCTCGTATATGCATTATTTCGTCTAGTATACCACATATCTCCGTTAATTACAAAACTTTTACGGAATTATGGCAAAAACAAGTTACTATTCACAGCCGTTTCAGATAAAGGAACTGGCTCTCCGAGCTTGCTCGGAAGAGACAGGGGGTTTATCTGAAGCGCCTGCGAAGCAGGAACTTCGCCTACATGAGCAAAATGCGCACCGTCAGGGGCGCAAGAGCTGCGCAGCAGCGGGTTTTGCGAATGATGGCGGAGGGCTGTGAATAGTAACAAAAACAGGCCGCGGCGCAACACGGCGCCCGGCCTGTATAAATCGCAATATTCTACTGCAGATAGCGCATCCGGCTCTTCGTATCCCTATAGTCCTTTCTATGCTCTACCGGGGCATCCTCTGGCAGGACGCTGCTAAGCGTATTGTTCATCTTGGTCTTGCACGACATGCAGAAACGCCCGGTCTTGATCGTCGCGCCGCACATCTCGCACTCCATGCCGACCGGCGAATCATCGGAGAAGGTGAGCCGCTCCTCGCGCACCCACTGGCGCAGCTGGTTTATCGACACATCGTTGTCTTCAGCAATCTGCTTCATCGTGGCCGTCTTGTGCTCCCAGATATATGTCTTCACTTCCTGGAATTTTTTCTCCAGACGGTCCGTGCATGCGGGACACCTCGGCGGTCCCGCGATATAATTGAACAATCGCCCGCAAGATTTGCACGGTCTAACTTCCATCGGCTTTTCCTCCTTGTTAGTTTCAGTCGCCCGCTCCGATACAGATGCAGAGGACATATACCTGCCCGACCCCGGCTCTGGCCAATGCCCCGGCGGCCGCGTCTGCGGTACTCCCCGTCGTATATATGTCGTCGATGAGCAATACTTTGTCTAATTGTACTATGTTTTTCGCTATTTGAAAAGCATTTTTCAGATTATTTTTTCGCTCTTCGTGATTTAAATTTTTTTGCGGATCAGTATTTCGCGATCTTTGCAGCAGATCCTCGCGGAGAGGTATGCCGGTCAGGCGGGATATCTCCGCCGCGATAAGGGCGGCCTGGTTGTATCCGCGTTTCTTCCTCCGCTTCGGGTGGAGCGGCACCGGGATGATTGCCTGCGGCGCGACCCGCGCAAGCCACGGGGCATACGTCTCGAACGCCTCCCTCGCGAAAACCGTGGCGTAGTCGCGGCGGTTGGAATATTTCAAGCGGTGCATGCTGCCTATTATGGCGCCCTGGTAGACGAATACCGCCCTTCCCTGCACGAATTTGTGCTCTTTTTTCATGCAGTCGCCGCAATATTCCCTTCGCCCGTCGGCTCCCGCTAACGGCTTGCCGCAACGCATGCAATAAGGCCCGCGCACCCTCCGCACCCGCGCCTCGCACGCCGGGCATATCCTGGGGACGCCGTCTCCGGTTACCGTCTGCTCCTCCACCTCGTCGCATATCGGGCATGCTCCGGGAAAGAGCAGCCGCAATGTAAAATCAGATATTTTTTTTAATTTTTTTACCAAAAAACCTCCTATGCCGCCAAGCATCGTCATAAGCCGCCAAACTCCGTCAGGCGGTCGCATAGCCCGCAAAATCTCTGCTGCTCCCGGCCGTTCTCCACCATCTGCGCGAAGACGCGGTCGTCTCCGACTATGGTGACGCACTTCCTGGCCCTGGTGACCGCCGTATAAAGGAGGTTGCGGTTCATGAGGGGGCGCGGCCCCGCCATCAGCGGGATGACGACCGCCGGATATTCGCTGCCCTGGGATTTGTGGATCGTGACCGCGTAGGCGAGTTCCAGCTCGTCCAGCCCGGTAAACGGATATTCGACCACGTGGCCCTCGTCGAATTCCACCGTGACGATATGCGCGTACGAATCTATCACGCGGATCACGCCGACATCCCCGTTAAATACTCCCGTGCCGCTTTCGACTACGATGCCGTGGCGGCCCCGCACGGTCCAGGCGAGCTGGTAATTATTTTTAATCTGCATGACCTTGTCGCCCTCGCGGAACACCCCGTTCGCACGTTCCTTCTGGGCCTTTCCGGGACTCTCCGGATTCAGGTAATGCTGCAGCACGGCGTTCAGCCTCTCCACGCCCAGCAGCCCCTTTCTGGTCGGAGTGAGCACCTGTATATCCATGGGCCCCGCCCCGACGTATCCCGGCATTTTTTCCAGCACCAGCTGCAGCGTGACGTTCACTACCTGGTCGGCGTTATATCTTTTCAGAAAAAAGAAATCCCGGCTTTTATTGTCCAGCGCGGGAATCTCGCCCCGGTTGATGCGGTGGGCGTTCACGATGATGTCGCTCTCCTTTGCCTGCCGGAATATCTCGGTCAGCTTCACGACCGGCACCGCCGCGCTGTCTATTATGTCGCCCAGGACGCGCCCCGGCCCGACGCTCGGCAGCTGGTCCGCGTCTCCCGCCAGGATAAGCCGCGTGCCACGCGCCACGGCCTTTAGCAGGGCGTTCATAAGCGGCAGGTCCACCATGGACGTCTCATCGATAATGACCGCGTCCGCCTCTATCGGGCTGTCCTCGTCCCTGCCGAAGCCCGCCGACTCGTCGGCGCCAAGTTCCAGCATCCTGTGTATGGTGGCCGCCTCGTAGCCCGTCGCCTCGCTAAGGCGCTTCGCGGCGCGGCCGGTAGGAGCCGCGAGCATGAAATCCATGCCCTCTATGTCAAAATAATGTATGACCGAGTTTATCGTAGTAGTCTTTCCAGTGCCGGGGCCGCCGGTAATCACCAGGACGCCGTTTTCCGCCGCCGCCTCCACGGCGCGGCGCTGCTGGGCGGCGAGCACTATGCCAGTGGCTTTCTCGATCCTGTCTATACATGCCCTGACATGCTCCCCCGACACGTCCACCGGCTCGCACAACGCCATGAGCATCCGGGCTATGTTCGCCTCCATGTTGTAGTATGACGAGAGATATACGCGGACTCCGCTGCCGCCGTGCTCGCCGTCGCGCTTCAGGACAATCCGGCGCTCAATGCCGAGATCCATGATGTTTTTTTCGATATTTTCATCGGGAATATGCAGGAGATCGCAGGCATGCCTTATCAGTATATCTTGCGGGAGATATGTATGGCCGTTTCCGGCCGCCTGCCGCAGGCAATAGATGATGCCGCTGCGGATGCGGAAATCGCTGTCTTTTGCGATGCCGGCCTTTTCGGCGATGCCGTCCGCGATGAGAAATCCGACACCCGCGACGTCGTCCGCGAGGCGGTAAGGGTTCTGCCGCAGTATCGAATACAATTCGTCGCCATACGCGGCATAGATTTTCTGCGCGAGAGACGGGCTGACGCCGAACTGCTGCAGGAACAGCATCGCGGAACGCAGGGAGCGTTTCTCCTCCACCTGGCGGGAAATCTCCTGGGCTTTGCGTTCGCTGATGCCCTTGACTTCGACGAGGCGTTCTGGTTCTTCTTCGATGATTCGGAAAGCGTCCTTTCCGAATCTGCCGACTATGCGCGCGGCGAGTGCCGCGCCGACGCCCTTGACGGCGCCGGAGCCCAGATAACGCTCGATAGATGATTCATCCTCCGGTTCTTTTTCCGCGAAACGGACTGCCTTGAACTGCCTGCCGTAGCTGGGGTGATCCGAATAGTCGCCCTCCAGCTCTATGTCCATGCCCTCCGAGACACCCGGCAGGCTTCCGACGCATGTGACGCGCCCCATGCCGGAGACGAGCTCCAGCACGGTATACCAGTTTTCGCGGTTTTGAAATATTATATGATCCACGTAGCCGGCTACAAGTTCCATGAAGCGCGCTACTCCGCCTCCGCCGGTTTTATGTCCGTGTGCAGGTTGCGGCACATCTGCTCATAGAGCTGCTGGGTGAAACGCTCCCCCACCTGGTCGACGATCTCGTCCGCCAGCTTCTCGTTCACGCTGCCCATAAAATATTCGTTCATCCGCGCTTCGGGCGAATCATTGTCCGTCTTGAGAGATTCCTGAACGTTTTTTAGGATCTGCTCGACGAAATATGACTCGAAATCCTTGATTGCCCTCTTCATCTCCTCCTCGGAGGAGTCCTTGCTTATGCCTTTGAGCGAGCCGCTGACGGAATCCGCCGCCGCGGATCCCCTGGCATTTTCCGCCTGCGAATAGCCATATATATTATCACTTATCGATAAAGCCATGTGTCCACCTCCCGCTATGCCATGCGAATCCTTCCGCGTTACCTCTTGAGCTCGTTCGCCTGTCCTAACATGGTGTCCGCAGACTGGATGGCCTTGGAGTTCAGCTCGTATGCGCGCTGCGCCACGATAAGGTTCACCATCTCGTCCGCCACCTGGACGTTCGACGACTCCAGCCAGTTCTGGTGAATCCTGCTCCGGATGAGGTTCGCGCCGCCGTTCACCTCGTTTATCGCGTTGCCGGACGCCACGGTCTCCTCGTAATAAGTGCTAGCCACCTTGTTAAGCCCGGCGGGATTATTGAACTGCCAGAGGCCGATCGTCTGGTTCAGGCTCACGAAATCGCCCTCCGGGGTCATGTATCCCACCTCCCCGTCCTGTGTCATCTTGACCGTGTTGGCATCCACGTTATCTGGAATCACGATAGGGTTGCCCTCGCGGTCAAGCACGTAATATCCCTCGGCGGTCGCCAGCGTGAGGCCGTCCGTGCCGTACGTCCAGAAAAAGTCGCCGTTCCTCGTGTAGCAGAGCTGCCCGTCCACGCCAAGGATGCCGAAAAACCCGTCGCCCTCGATTGCAAACGCGGTATTGCTGTCATTCGCTATCAGCTCGCCCTCGCGAAAGCTGGACGTCATCGAAGATACCCTGGTGCCCAGGCCCACCTGCGCGGATATCGGCTTCTGCGCGCCATTAGCCGTGGTCGTCCGCGTCTGCAACGTCTGATACAGCAGGCTCTTGAATTCTGCCTTCTCGGTGCGGTATCCCGTGGTGTTCACGTTCGCCAGGTTGTTCGCGATCGTGTCCACGTTAGTCTGCTGGGCGATCATGCCGGATGCCGCGCTCCACAATGCTCTCATCATAATGTTTTTACGCTCCTATAGGGGTCCGTCCATGGACCGATTTTAATCCTTATTCTTAACTATTCGGCAGCCATCTCGAAAATCTTTAGGAAAAATGCCGATTCTTAATAAAAAATACTAACTGGCTATACGCGCCCTACGGTATTTACCGCCTTGTCAATCATAGAATCCATCGTCTGGATCACCTTCTGGTTGGATTCGTAGGCGCGCGTGATGACGATCATGTTGACCATCTCTGTCACGACATTTACGTTGCTCGTCTCGATGTAGCCCTGGCGGAACCGCGCGTCCGCAGGAATAATGGTCGCGCCGTCTACCGGCTGGCACATGTTCTCGCCATACTTTTCCAGAAAATCGTAGTTCTCAAAATCGACTATTCCGATCTGGCTTATGACCTGGCCGTCCTGCCATATGAACCCCTCCTCGTCGATGCGGAACGGGAGGTTCGGATCGATCCGGATGAAGCTGCCCTCGCCGGGGTCGGAGGCGTCCGCCCCCGCCTGGTTTAGCACGAAATCTCCGTCCTTCGTGACCAGCAGGCCCTGGGTGTTTACGGTGAAGGCGCCGTCGCGGGTATATTTTACGGATGTCTCTCCCGCCTTGTTCGTAAAAGAAATAGCGAAAAACCCGTCGCCGTCAAGCGCCACGTCGTACTGGCTGTCGGTGACCTTGAAAGCGCCCTGGGAATAATCGGTGTAAGTCTCGCCGATTTTAACGCCGGGATGCATGCCGCCCAGCCTGCGGGGCAGGCCCAGGTCTGACTGGTCTTTGATCTTGACGGCAAGCTGCTCGTCAAAAGACTGTGATGTCGCGCCTTCTTTTTTGAAGCCGTTGGTATCGGCGTTCGCGAGGTTGTTGGTCATGATATCCATGCGGTTCATTTCATTGACCATTCCGGACCAGCCGGTGTAGAGTCCCTTTACCATAATTTTCTCCTTTATTTATCGTCCCTTTTGCCCGCCAGAAAGTCGACATATTTGCCGGTGCCGATGGCGACGCATGTCATGGGTTCGTCGGCGGTCATCGTGTTGATGCCGGTCTTATCCTCGATGAGCTCCTCCAGGCCGCGCAGGAGCGAGCCGCCCCCGGTGAGCACTATGCCGCGCTCGGCGACGTCGGCGACGAGTTCGGGAGGAGTCTTCTCAAGGACGCTGTGTATGGCCTCGACGATGCGGTTGGTGGCCTCGCGCAGCGCCTCCTCCGTCTCCTCCGCCGAGACCGAGACGGTCTTTGGCAGGCCGGTCACCAAGTTTCGGCCGCGCACGTCCATCGTGCCTCCGTCCGGCAGCGGATAGCAGGTACCGATCCTGATCTTTATGTCCTCGGCGGTGCGCTCGCCGATGAGCAGATTGTGCTTTTTCCTCATGTAACGGACGATCGCCTCATCAAAGTCGTCCCCCGCTATCTTGATGGACGTCGACACGACGGAACCGCCCAGCGAGATTACCGCGATATCGGCCGTGCCGCCACCTATGTCCACGATCATATTGCCGCACGGCCTCGATATATCGATGCCGGCGCCGATCGCCGCCGCGATGGGCTCCTCTATGATCTCGACCTCCCTGGCTCCCGCCTGGAAAGTCGCGTCCTCCACCGCTTTTTTCTCGACCTCGGTGACGCCGCTGGGCACGCACACGCTGACCCGGGGCTTGCGGAACGTCTTCCTGCCCAGCGCCTTCTGTATGAAGTACTGGATCATTTTTTCCGTCACGGTATAATCCGAGATGACGCCCTGGCGCAGCGGGCGGACCGCCACGATGTTGCCCGGGGTACGGCCCAGCATGAGGCGCGCCTCCTCGCCAATCGCCTTTATCTTATTGGTGTCGCGGTCGAACGCGACCACGGAAGGTTCCTTTAGCACCACGCCCTTCCCATTTATGTAGACGAGGATGCTCGCCGTTCCCAAATCAATCCCGATATCTGTCCCACCCATAAATGGCTCCCTTCTTAACTCTTACATAACTCCCCCGCGATTATTCACGGTTACTATTCGCAGCCACTCCGCTGGCATTCGAAATCAGTTCAGCGCCCCGCGATTATTCGCGATCCTCCGGCAGGTTCCGCGCGATATGCCAGGCACGGACAACCATTCTCATTTTACATAATATGCCCTAATTTTCCAATACCTTTCCCAAATATTTTTTCAAATACTGTCCGGTAAACGAGCCCGGGATATCGCAGATCTCCTCCGGGGTGCCCGTAGCGATGACCGTGCCGCCGCCGTCTCCGCCCTCCGGGCCCATGTCGATGATGTAGTCCGCGGTCTTGATCACGTCCAGGTTATGCTCTATGACGATGACGGTGTTGCCGCCGTCCGAGAGCCTGCGCAAAATTCCCACCAGCTTGTTCACGTCCTCGAAGTGCAGGCCGGTCGTCGGCTCGTCTAGTATGTAGACCGTCCTGCCGGTACTCCTGCGCGACAATTCCGTAGCGAGCTTGATGCGCTGCGCCTCTCCGCCCGAGAGCTCGGTCGACGGCTGGCCCAGGCGGATGTAGGAGAGCCCTACGTCCGCGAGCGTCTGGATCTTGTTGCGTATCGACGGTACTGGCTTGAAAAATTCCAGCGCCTCCTCGACCGTCATGTTCAAAACGTCATATATGTTCCTGCCCTTGTAGCGCACGTCTAACGTCTCGCGGTTGTAGCGCCGTCCGCCGCATACCTCGCATGGAACATACACATCCGGCAGGAAATGCATCTCTATCTTGATCATGCCGTCCCCGGAGCACGCCTCGCACCGGCCGCCCTTGACGTTGAAGCTGAAGCGCCCTTTTTTATAGCCCTTCGCCTTGGCATCGGGGGTTGCCGCGAAAAGGTCGCGGATCAGGTCGAATACCCCGGTATATGTCGCCGGATTGGACCTGGGCGTGCGGCCGATCGGCGACTGGTCTATGTCGATGACCTTGTCCAGCTGTTCCAGGCCCAGGATGGCGTCGTGGTCTCCCGGGATAGTCCTGGCGCGGTTCAGCTCCCTCGCCAGCGCCTTATACAATATCTCGTTAGTAAGCGAGCTCTTGCCGGATCCGGACACGCCGGTCACGCATGTCATGATCCCCAGCGGAAAACTCACGTCGATGTTTTTCAGGTTGTTCTCCCTTGCGCCTTTTACGGTAATCCACCCCGAAGGCTCGCGCCGCGCGTCGGGCACCGGTATCTTTTTGCGCCCGCTGAGATATGCGCCCGTAATCGATGCCTTGTTTTTCATGATCTGCCGCGCGGTGCCGCAAGCCACGACCTCTCCGCCGTGTTCGCCGGCGCCCGGGCCTATGTCGACTATATAGTCCGCCGCGAGCATCGTGTCCTCGTCATGCTCCACGACTATTAGCGTATTGCCCAGGTCGCGCAGGTGCTTTAAAGTGTCGAGCAGCTTGTCGTTGTCACGCTGATGGAGGCCGATGCTGGGCTCGTCCAATATATAGGCGACTCCCACCAGTCCGGAGCCGATCTGCGTCGCGAGGCGGATGCGCTGCGCCTCGCCGCCCGAGAGCGTTCCCGTCGCGCGAGAGAGCGATAAATAATCAAGGCCCACATCCATCAAAAACTGCACCCTGGCGCGAATCTCCTTTAATATCTGCTCCCCTATCAGCAGCTGCTGTTTCTCCAGCCGCATGTCCTGTAAAAAGGAATGGAGATCCTTTATCGACAGGTTCGTAATCTCATATATGTTTTTGCCGGCGACGGTCACCGCGAGCGATTCTTTCTTCAGGCGCTGCCCATGGCACGACGGGCATGGCGTGACGCGCATGAACTCCTCGTATTCCTGCTTGATGGCATCCGATGCGGTCTCGCGGTAGCGCCGGTTCACATTGGCGATAAGCCCCTCGAACACGACCGGATAGGTGCCCTCGCCGCGCTGCCCCTTGTAATGCACGTATACCACGCGGTCCGAGCCATGGATGAGCATATCCCTTATATTCGCGGGCAGATCCTGATACGGCGTATCGAGGCTGAAGCCGTAGGATTCGGACAAGGCCTGCAGCAGCGCGTAGGTGTAGCTCTTAGGGTCGCCAGACGACTGCCAGCCCACGACGCTGATCGCGCCCCCGCGCAACGAGAGCCTCTTGTCCGGAATCATCAGATCCTCGTGAAACTCCATCTTACATCCTAGCCCGGAGCATTCCGGGCATGCCCCGAAAGGATTGTTGAAAGAAAAGCTGCGCGGCTCGATCTCGTCTATGCTGATGCCGCAATCCGGGCACGCGAAGCTCATGGAAAAATTCATCGGCTCCGCATCCGCGACATCCACTATCAGCAGCCCCTCGGCAATATCTAACACGTTTTCTATCGAATCCGCAAGGCGTTTTTCAATGCCCGGCTTTACCACAAGGCGGTCGACTACGATCTCGATGTTGTGCTTGACGTTTTTGTCGAGCGCGATCTCCTCGGAGAGCTCATACATGTTCCCGTCGACGATGGCGCGGACATATCCGCCGCGCCGCGCCCGTTCGAACAGCTTGGCATGCGTGCCCTTCCTGCCGCGCACGACCGGCGCGAGCAGCATTATCCTGGTGCGCTCCGGCAGGTCCATGATCTGATCTACCATCTGGTCGACGGTCTGCTTCCTTATCTCCCGTCCGCAGCGCGGGCAGTGGGGTATGCCTATGCGGGCATACAGCAGCCTGAAATAGTCATATATCTCCGTGACGGTCCCCACTGTAGAACGCGGGTTGCGGTTAGTGGATTTCTGGTCGATCGAGATTGCAGGCGAGAGGCCCTCTATCTTTTCAACGTTCGGTTTTTCCATCTGTCCGAGGAACTGCCTGGCATAGCTCGACAGCGATTCCATATAACGTCGCTGCCCCTCGGCGTAGATCGTGTCGAAAGCAAGGGATGATTTGCCGGAGCCGCTAAGGCCTGTGAGGACGACGAAGGCGTCGCGCGGGATGTCCACATCGATGTTTTTCAGGTTGTGCTCGCAGGCGCCCCTGATCTTGATATATTTTCGTTCTTTCATGTATGTACTCTTAAAGCCCGGTCGCAATGCCCATGCCCGCTCTGGCCGGTCTGGAAAAAGAGGCGCAATGTCTGCCCGTCCTATCCACGAGATGGCAGTCGGCTATTTCTTCAGCCGCCTGTCGCCGGGAGACGTATCCTCTATCATCTTGCGAAGCTCGATCATCTGGTCGCGAAGCTCGGCCGCGGCCTCGAAATTCAACTCGGCGGCGGCGGCCTTCATCTTTTTCTCCACGTCCCGTATAAGTTTTTCCAGTTCGCCGCGGTTCATCGACTCCGGCGATTTGGAAAATTCCAGCTCATGCTTTGCCACCTTTTTCGAGATGGCGATGAGGTCGCGGACGGATTTTTTAATGGTGGTCGGCGTAATGCCGTGCTCCTCGTTATATGCCTGCTGGATCTCCCTGCGCCGGTTAGTCTCGTCGATAGCGGCGCGCATCGAATCCGTCTCGGCATCCGCGTACATTATGACGCGGCCCTCGCTGTTGCGGGCCGCGCGGCCGACCGTCTGTATGAGCGACGTCTCCGAGCGCAGGAAGCCCTCCTTGTCCGCATCCAATATGGCGACCAGCGTGATCTCCGGGATGTCCAGGCCCTCGCGGAGCAGATTGATGCCGACCAGGACGTCGAACACGTCCAGCCGCAGATCCCGGATAATCTGCGCCCGCTCCAGCGTGTCGATGTCCGAATGCAAATATTTGACGCGGATGCCGACCTCTTTCATGTAATCCGTCAAATCCTCCGCCATACGCTTCGTCAGCGTCGTGACCAGCACCTTGTTACCTTTTTTTGTCTCCTTATTTATTTCCCCGATCAGATCGTCGATCTGCCCCTCTACCGGGCGCACGTCGATCTCGGGGTCGAGCAGCCCGGTCGGGCGGATAATCTGCTCCGCGCGCAGCAGCTCGTGCTCCGCCTCATATTCGCCCGGCGTCGCGGAGACGAAGAGCATCTGGTCTATCTTGCTCTCGAATTCCTCGAAATTCAGCGGGCGGTTGTCGAGCGCGGACGGAAGGCGGAAGCCGTAGTCCACGAGCGTGGTCTTGCGGGACCTGTCGCCGGCGTACATGCCGCGCACCTGCGGCAGCGTGATATGCGATTCGTCTATTATAATCAGATATTCATCCTTAAAATAATTCATCAGCGTCAGCGGCGTGGCTCCCGCCGGAGTGCCGGCCAGATGCCTGGAATAATTCTCTATTCCGCTGCAAAAACCGGTCTCGCGCAACATCTCTATGTCAAAATTCGTCCGCTCCGCGATGCGCTGGGCCTCCAGCAATTTATCCTCGCCCTTGAAATATCGGACGCGCTCCTCCAGTTCCTTTTCTATATCGTCGCAGGCCCTGGCTATCTTCTCCTGCGGCATGACATAATGCGAAGCGGGAAATATCGCGACATGCTCCAGCTCGGCCTTTATCTCGCCGGTCAGCACGTCTATCTCCGTGATGCGGTCGACCTCGTCCCCGAAAAATTCCACGCGGATCGCGCGGTCGCTCATGTTTGCCGGGAATATCTCCACCACGTCGCCATGTACGCGGAAAGTGCCCCGGTGGAAATCCATCTCGTTTCTCGTATAATGGATGTCAACCAGGCCGCGAATCACCTCGTCGCGCTCTATTTCCTGCCCGGGGCGCAGCGATACCATCATCGAAAAGAGGTCCTCCGGGCTGCCCAGGCCATATATGCATGAGACGCTGGATACGACTATGACGTCCTTGCGTTCCATCAGAGACGCCGTCGCGGACAGCCGCAGCTTGTCAATCTCCTCGTTTATGGCAGAGTCCTTCGCGATATATGTATCAGACGACGGCACATATGCCTCCGGCTGGTAGTAGTCATAATAACTCACGAAATATTCCACGGCGTTTTCCGGGAAAAATTCCTTGAACTCCGAATAAAGCTGGGCCGCGAGCGTCTTGTTGTGCGCGATGACGAGTGTCGGCTTATTCAACGCGGCGATGACGTTCGCCATCGTGAACGTCTTGCCGGAGCCGGTCGCGCCGAGCAGCGTCTCGAACTGGTTGCCCTCCTTGAATCCCTTTACCAGATCCGCTATCGCCCGCGGCTGGTCGCCCATAGGCTGATATTCGCTGTGCAGTCTGAATTCCATACGCTCTTGCCCGCGTCATTGATACTGCGAGACGTTGCCGCTGTCCACCTTTTCAAAGGGAACCCATACGTATTTTCCATCGTCGGATAAGCCCTCGATGTCCTTCGCGGACCCGCCGCCCGCGAGAGCTATGGCGGTCTCGACTGCCGCCGTGCCCTGGCCGGACGCCGACTGGTATACGGTGAACGCCATCTCGCCATTCTGTATGGCCTGGCATCCCTCGGCTGTCGCGTCGACGCCGAGCACCGGCAGGGCGGAGAGGTCTATGCCGTTATTTTTGCAAGCCTCCACGACTCCCAGGGCCATGGTGTCATTATTGCAAATGACGCAGTCGAGCGGCTGCCCGGTCCTCAAAAATACCTCGAACATGTCGGACGCCTGCTGAGAATCCCAGTTGGCATAATCCTCGAAGACGTAATTTATCTTTTTCCCGCTCGCCTCCAGCGCGGCCTTCACTCCCTTCGTCCTGCCTATAGTGCCGGAGTGCCCCGTCTCGCCCTTGAGTATCATGACGTTCAGCTCGTCCTTGCCGGAAAGCGCGTCCAGGACGTATTCCGCCTGAAAGCTCCCCGCGGTCTTCTCGTCGGAGCCGACGTACATATATTTATCTGCCTGGAGCTGCTTGTCATCCGGGCAGCTGTTCACGAATATAATCGGGATGTCACCGGCCGTGGCCTTCAGCTCGACCGCGGTATCCACCGAGACCGGCGCGCACAATATCGCGTTGTATCCGCCTGACACGGCCTCCTCTATATGCGATACCTGCGCCTCGATGGATCCGCCGGCATCAAGGACGTCCAGCTGCACGCCGGCGGATTGCGCCGCGGACTGCGCCGCGTCCGCCAGAGTCTGGCGGAACGTGTCCATCGAGCTCACCGTGAACAAAATCTTTGCCTCTCCGCCGGAAGACGCGGCCCCGCAGCCCGCCATGGCGAATAGGCACAGTATCGCCGCCAGAAACGACGCCATCCTCTTTTTCATGTCAGCCTTCCTCCTCTTTCGAATCGTTCGAATCATTCGAACCGATACGGAACATCTCGACCTGATGCGAGAGCTCCGCCGCCGAATCGTTAAGCGCGGTCGCCCCGTTCGCCACGGTCTCGCTGTTCCCAGTGATATTATTGGCCTGCTCCACCATCGCGTCGCTGGTGGCAAGGATCTCCTCGGAACTCGCCGCCTGCTCCTGCGAAATGGCGGCCACATTGGCGGCGACGCCGTTCACCTGCTCCACCTTGTCAATCATCTCGTCAACAAGATTGCTGACGGCGTCGATGTTTTCAAATATAGCGTCGAACGTCTCCAGCGCGCCTCCCACGAAACGGCTGCTGTCGTTGATGCTCTCCACGCTCTCCTCGGCCTGCGCCACCGCATCGCGAACGAGGCTGTGGATCTCGCTGATCAGCGCGTCGATATTGCGCACGGATTCCGCGCTGGTCTGCGCCAGCTGCCCGATCTGCGTGGCCACCACCGCGAAGCCCCGGCCCGCCTCGCCGGCCCTGGCGGCCTCTATGGACGCGTTAAGAGAGAGCAGGTTCGTCTCGTCTGCAATGCTGCCGATGACCCCGGTGATGTTCGTGATCTCGTCCGAAGCCTTGCCGACCTTGTCGATGGCGGCCTGCAGCCTGGTCACCGACTCGTTCATGTTCTCCATCGCGCTGCTGACATTCTGCATGTCGGCCTTGCCCTTCCGGGATTTGTCGACGGTCTGCTGCATCCTTTCGTTCACCTTGATGCTGTCGTCCTTGGTATCCGCGACTACCATAGCGAGCGTCGTCGCGTTTTCCGCGATCTCGTTCACGGAAAGAGACAGCTGCTCCACAGTCTCGTTCAGCTCCTTCATCGAGATGCCCTGCGCTTTCGTCGCGTCATACATCTCGCCGGATACGTCGTTGCTGGTATGCGCCTGGTCGTGCAGTTTGTTCGAGACGTCGTAAATCGACGCGATCATGCCCCGCATCGTGGCGATAAACCGTTCCACGCTTCGGCTCATGACGCCGATTTCATCGGAACTCCCTGTCTTTACCTGGACGGTAAAATCTCCGTCCGTCATGGCCGTTATGACCTTCGTCAGCTCCTTGACCGGACTGATGACGCGGCTTACAACGCGCACGATAAGGATCGCGAGCAGCAGGACCGATATGATGCCGATGACTGTCATGAAATTGCGGACGCTGTTCACCTCTTCATATATAATGGACGTCGGTACGTAGGAAACGAGCACCCAGTCAGTGCCGCCGATTTCCGCGAACGCCGTGACATTTTTGTCTATCTCGACCGTATCCAGCTCGTCGGCAGAGATATATTCTCCGACGCTCCGCAAAAACTCATCCTCCGAATCCGCGAGCGCTGTCGATATCAGGGAATTGTCCCTGTGCGCCAATATCGTATTGTCGGTCCTGTTTACGAGGAACGCCTGGGCGTTATCCATCCCTATAAAGCTGTTTACGATGATGCTGATACGCTCCAGCGACAAGTCCGCCGAGATAACCCTTATCTCTCCCGAGCCGTCGTCCAGTATGCCGGCCGCGCTGATCACGGCGTTCCCGTTAGAATCGGTATAAGCTCCGGTAAGGCCCATGTTGACCCTGGTGAGGCCCTCCCTGTACCACGTCGACTGCGTGGGATCGCTGTCGGATTTTGACGACTCCGACGCCTTCATAAAATGTCCCGGGCCTGCGATATACAGTCCGTCCGGATAATTAGCGTTCACGCCGTAATAGCCGTCCAGAATCTGCTGGAGGGCGGCGTCGTCCGGATGCGTCGTCTCTATGACGTGCTTCACGGACTGGAAGGCCGCCAGGTTCTCGTTCAGCCATGCCTCTATCTCGTTCCCCTGGTTTTCCACGGAAATGTTCAAAAGACTAGTCGAATACCTGGTGATAGACGCCTTCGTGATGGAATATGACACGCCGACCAGGACGATGACTATGACGATGACTACCGGCAGGATGATGCCCAGTAGCTTGGTCTTTATTGACACGCCGTGTTCCTTTTCCGATCGTTTTCTTTTTCCCATGGCTATATCCCCTCAGTATATTTTAGGTATTTTTTCGCGCTCTCCGTCCTGTCCCATGAGTGGGTCTTCCGCAGCCCGCTCTGCGTCAGGTAAAAATATTTCCGTCCGGCATAGTCCGGCCCCCTGTCGGGTATCGGGTCGTCCCAGGTGACGTCGATGTATCGGTAGTCGTCCCCCACTTTGACATAATTCCAGGAATGAGAGCCGCCGCCCGCCTCGCCCAGCACCGCCAGGGAACTTATCCCCGCCTTGTACGAGAGCAGATTGAACGCCGCCGCATAACCCTGGCAGACCGCCTTTTTCTTGATCAGGCAGCCATACGCGGTATAAGAATCATCATATCCCCCCGCCGGGACCCCCGTGTCGAAGACGCAATTCTTCGCCATATAATCGTGAATCGCCGCCAGTTTCTGCCTCTTAGACATTCCGGGATATATGATCCTGTCCAATATCGCCCGCGCTTTCTCATCCGCCTTGTCCATCTTTTTGGCAATAGCGGATGCATCCATTGCCTTGCCCGGACGATAGCCGCAAGTGCCGTCCGGATTCGTCCAGATCACCAGGTCGTAATTGTATTCCGGATGCTGCCTTATGGCGCGCAGGAACGTGTCGTAGTACATCCCGCCCTCCGAATAAAACCTGGTAGAATAGTCGCGCCGCCTCAGCGCCGACAAGGCCTGCTGATAGGCGGCTTTTTCAGAGGAGAGCACCGTCACTTTTTTGGTATAGAGCGAAGATATGTCGAACCTGTAGGTAATATAGCGCCCATCCTCGATGTTATACGTATAGCTCGTATCCTCCAGCAGCCTGCCATTGTCCAGCGCGGACTCCTCAAGCTGGCCGACCAGCTCTCCGGCGTAGCTCTCCGCCTCCTCGCTCCTCTGGGATGGATTCACGGAAAACGTCCTCTCGGTCGTGATGCATACCTCCAGCTCATCGTTTGAAAAAGCCAGATCCATCGCCTCGCGGATCTCGTCGTCGCCGTTCACCAGCTGCGCGCGAACCGGCTCCGCCGGAGAAAAATCGGCAGAAAGAATGCCCGCCGCGAGCAGGAAAACACATGTTTTTCGCATCCATCTTTTTTCCATCGCAAGCCCGCCTATGCCATCCTGCCGCAGCAATATTTGTATTTCTTGCCGCTGCCGCAAGGGCAGGGATCGTTCGGATATATCTTCTTCGTCTCGCGCTTTTTCGGCGCGGGAGCCGTAGATTCGTCCTTATTCGTCCCGGTCACCTTCGCTACCTGCTCGCGCTCCACCTTCTGCTCTACCTTTACGTGGAAGAGCGTGCGAAGCGTATCCTCGGCGATAGCGTTCGTCATAGCCTCGAACATCTCAAAGCCCGCCAGCTTGTACTCCACCAGCGGATCGCGCTGCGCGAAAGCCTGCAGCCCGATGCCCTGGCGCAGCTGGTCCATGTCATCGATATGCGCCATCCATTTGCTGTCTATGGTCTTGAGCAGGACGACGCGCTCTAATTCGCGCAGGGCCTCCGCCTCGGGGAATTCCGCCTCCTTGGCCTCGTAGAGCTTGACGGCGCGCTCCTTCAAGGCATGCTTGAGCTCCTTTGTATTCTTGTATCCCGCCGCCTCGCCGGCGGTCACCGGCTCCATGGGTATCACCGGAATCATAATCTGGTTCAGCTCGGCGATGTCCCACTCCTCCCGCGGCACGTCGTCCGAGATGCACGTGTCCACCGCGCCCTCGACGAAATCAGTCATCATCTTATAGATGGTATCGCGCATGCTCTCGCCGTTCAAAACGCGGGCGCGCTCCTCGTAGATAATCTCCCTCTGGTCGTTGTTGACCTGGTCGTAGTCGAGCAGGTTCTTGCGGATGCCGAAGTTATTGCTCTCTATCTTTTTCTGGGCCTTCTCGATAGCGTCGGTCAGCATCTTGTGCTGGATCTCCTCGCCCTCCGGCACGCCCAGCGCATTAAACATGTTCATCAGCTTTTCCGAGCCGAAGAGCCGCATCAGGTCGTCCTCGAGCGAGATGTAAAATTTGGACTCGCCGGGATCCCCCTGCCTGCCAGAGCGTCCGCGCAGCTGGTTGTCTATGCGCCGCGCCTCGTGGCGTTCCGTTCCGATAATCTTCAGGCCGCCCGCCGCTACCGACTCGGAATCCAGCTTTATATCGGTGCCGCGGCCAGCCATGTTCGTAGCTATCGTGACCGTCCCATGCTCTCCTGCATGGGAGACGATCTCCGCCTCCATCTCGTGGAACTTCGCGTTCAGCACCTGGTGCTTGATGCCCTCCTTGTTCAGCATCTTAGACAACAGCTCGCTCGTCTCTATAGTGATCGTGCCGACCAGCACCGGCTGGTCCTTCGCGTGCGAAGCCTTTATGTCGTCAATCACCGCCTTATATTTTTCTTTTTTCGTCTTATATACGGCATCCTGATGGTCGACGCGGATGACCGGGCGGTTCGTCGGGATCTCCACGACGTCCATGCCATAGATCTCGCGGAATTCCTTCTCCTCCGTGAGGGCCGTACCCGTCATGCCGGCCTTTTTCTCAAATTTATTAAAAAAATTCTGGAACGTGATCGTCGCCAGGGTGCGGCTCTCGCGCTTCACTTTTACATGCTCCTTCGCCTCGATCGCCTGGTGCAGGCCGTCCGAATAGCGGCGGCCCGGCATGATGCGCCCGGTGAATTCGTCGACTATCAGCACCTCGTTGTCCTTGACCACGTAGTCCTTGTCGCGGAACATCAGGTTGTGTGCCCGCAGCGCCAGGATAATGTTATGCTGGATCTCCAGGTTCTCGGCATCGGCCAGGTTCTCGATCTTGAAGAACTTCTCGACCTTCTCCACCCCCTGCGCGGTCAGATTGATGACCTTGTCCTTTTCATTGACGATAAAGTCCCCGGTCTCCTCAATCTCCACGCCCATTATCGCGTCCATCTTATTGAACTCTCCGCTCGCCTCGCCGCGCTGCATCTGGCGCGCCAGGATGTCGCAGGCTTCGTAGAGCCTCGTGGATTTCCCGCTCTGGCCGGAGATGATCAGGGGCGTACGCGCCTCGTCAATCAATATCGAGTCGACCTCGTCGACTATGGCATAATGCAGCCCGCGCTGCACGAGCTGCTCCTTATAGATGACCATGTTGTCGCGCAGATAGTCGAATCCCAGCTCGTTATTCGTCACATATGTGATGTCGCAATTATATTGCTCCCGGCGTTCGTCGTTGTCCATGCTATTTAAGACGCAGCCGACCGTCAGCCCCAAAAACCTATGAATACGCCCCATCTCGTCGGCATCGCGCTTCGCCAGATAATCGTTTACCGTCACGACGTGGACTCCCTTGCCCTCCAGCGCGTTCAGATACGAGGGAAGCGTCGCCACCAGCGTCTTGCCCTCGCCGGTCTTCATCTCGGCAATGCGCCCCTGGTGCAATACGATGCCTCCATATAACTGTACCTGGTAATGCTCCATGCCGAGGACCCGCACGGCGGCCTCGCGGACGAGAGCGTAGGCCTCCGGCAGCAGGTCGTCCAGCGTCTCGCCGTTCGCCAGGCGTTCCTTGAATTCCGGCGTCTTCACCGCCAGCTCCTCATCGGAGAGCGCCTGCATAGACGGCCGCAGCGCCTCTATCTTGTCAACGAGCGGCTTGATGCGTTTCATCTCGCGCTCGCTGTGCGTTCCAAACATTTTTTCTATAACGTTCATCTGATGCTCCTTGTAAACCGGTAATGCCGCCCCGTCCGAACCGGACGCGAATAGTTTATGTCAATATACGATTGTAGCACGGTTGGCGGGATTAGACAAGTAGCCGTTTTTATCGGCTTTTTCTTAAAACTGTTCCTGCTTCGCAGGCGTTCCAGATAAAGGGACTGCCTCTTCCGAGCAAGCTCGGAGAGCCAGCTCCTTTATCTGAAACGGCTGTGAATAGTAACTAAAACTTGCCCAAAAATTCGCTCAGCCGCTCCCCGGCGGAGTCGAATACCTCGTCCGGCGTCCCCTCCTGCACTATGAGGCCGTGTTCCATGAAAATAACGTAATCTGCGACGTTTCTCGCAAAATTCATCTCGTGCGTCACGATGACCATCGTCATATGCTCCATCGCGAGGTTTTTTATGACGCGCAATATGTCGCCCGTCAGCTCCGGATCCAGAGCGGAAGTCGGCTCGTCGAAAAAGAGTATGCGCGGATTCATCGCGAGTGCCCGCGCGATCGACACCCGCTGCTGCTGCCCGCCCGAGAGCTGGCAGGGGTAGGCGTCCGCCTTATCGGCAAGGCCCATCTTTTCCAGCAGCCGGCGCGCCTCCGGCTCCACATCGCCGCGCCGGCGCTTTTGCACCCGCATGGGCGCGTCCATCACGTTTTTCAGCACGCTGTAATGCGGAAAGAGATGAAAATTCTGAAAAACCATGCCAAAATCGCGCCTGATCTCCCTTAGCGCGGACTTGTTCGCATACCGCACGGCGCCGGAAGCATCGGTCCAGGCGGCCTTCCCTGCCTCGTATTCGATAGAGCCGCCGTCGATGTCCTCGAGCAGGACCGCGCACCGCAGGATGGTCGATTTGCCGGAGCCAGACGGGCCTATAATCGCTAGCACCTCCCCCTCGCTCACCGACAGCGAGATGTCCTCCAAGACCCGCAGATCCCCGAAACTCTTTTTTATGTGCTCCATCCGCAAAATATCCGATCCCATGCCGATTACCTGTAATAGTTCAATTTTTCTTCAACACGGGCCATGCTGGTAGACACGATCCAGTTGAAAATAAAATAAAAGACAGCCGCGACGATAAATGGAACAAACGTCGTCTCCTTAGCGGCAATCTGCTTCGCGATAGTAAACATCTCCATGTAGGCCAGCGAGAACGCAAGCGACGTGTCTTTGACGAGGGTCACCATCTCGTTGGTGACGGCCGGCAGGACGCGCTTGACTACCTGCGGCAGTATGATATAAAGGAAAGTCTGCGCCCTGGTGTAGCCTAGCACCTCCGCCGCCTCGTACTGCCCCCTCGGCATGGATTCTATGCCGGAACGGTAGATTTCCGCAAAATAGGCCGCGTAGTTTATGGAAAACGCGATGATTATCGCGGGATATCGAAACCCGCCGATGTCTGCGCCCCACAGGAAATACGGCCCGTAGAAGACGACCATGAGCTGCAGCATGAGCGGCGTGCCGCGCATAACGTCGATGTAGAGCTTCGTGGCCGCCCGCACGACGCGGAAACGGCCAAACAGCTTGAATGCCGACATCCGCCCGAAAGCAACCAGCAGGCCGAGCGGCAGCGAGAACAGCAATGTCCAGCAGAAGATGCCGACGGACTTTACCATCCCGCCCAGGAGCTGCCAGAAAATAGTAACGGTAGACATATGTTCCCTCCCGGGGTTACTGGCCTATGCAGATCAGATCCGCGATGCCGTATTTCTCGGCAAGGCTTTTGACTGTGCCGTCGTCTGCCAGTTTGTCCAGGTCGGCGTCTATGATGTCGCGCAGGCTGGTGTTGCCTTTTTTAAACCCGACCGCGTATTGCTCGTAATTTAGCACCTCGGGCAGCATCATGTATCCCTCGCCTCGCGTCTCGAGCTGGTAGTTCGCCACGCCGACATCCATCGCCAGGGCGTCTACCGACCCGGCCTGCAGTTCCACGAACGCGCTGTTATAGTCCGCGAATTCCTGCAGTCCTGCGAACGTGGACGACAGGTCATGCAGGTCGCCCTCCAGGAGGCTGAGCGCCGCGCTTGCCGCCTGCACTCCCACTGTTTTTCCCGCAAGGTCTGATAACTTGGATATCCCGGCATCCTCCGGCACTACGACCACCTGGCTGTTGTCCACGTAGGGCTGCGACCAGGTGTAGTCGTCCTCGCGGCCATCCATGGTGAACCCGTTCCATATGCAGTCAATAGCTCCGCTCTCCAGCTCCATGTCCTTCGAGTTCCAGTCTATAGGCTTTTTGACGAGTTCCCACCCCTCCATGTCGCATACCGCCTGGGCCAGTTCGAGATCGAAGCCCGTGTAACCGCCATCGTCATCCATGTAGCCGTATGGCGGATATTCCGCGTCAAAACCTACGGTGAACGTCTTGCCGCCCTTCCCGGAGCCGCAGCCCGACGCGCACGCGGCAAGCGCTGCCGCCAGCGCGAGCGCCGTCACTATTTTCTTTTTCATAATGCAATAAAGCCTCCTATGGATTTTCTCGGCTAATGCTATCACAATCGCCGCGCTATGTCAACGTATCGGCAGAGCCCGCGCGGCCTCCCGGGGGCAAGAAGTGCGAAAGCTCGCCCCGCCCGCGTCCTGCCTACGTCCCGAGCGGCAGGCGGATCAGCCGGCCCGTAAAGAGGTCTCCGACATAGAGATAGTCGTTTCGCGCCATCAGCCCCGCCGGCTCGGCAGGCACAGTCCCGCCGGACTTGGAGAAGGCCGCCGCGAGCGTCGCCACCTCGCCTCCATCGAGCTTCTTCACCGCGCCGTTTCCGGTATCAGCTATATATAACACTCCTTTGTACGCCGTGACATCCTGCGGATTGGACAGGCGCGACTCAGCCGCGCCGCCGTCCGCGTCTCCCTCCGCGCCCTTATCGCTGCCCGCGACGGTCGTCACATTGCCATCCGCGTCGATCTTGCATATTCTGTGGTTGCCGGAATCCGCCACGTACAGGCAGCCGTCAAAAAAGCACAGCCCCGCCGGCTCGCAAAAGCGGGCTTTTTCAAGCGTGCCGTCCGCGCATCCCCTCTTGCCCCCGGCAAGAGTCGTCACATTGCCATCCGCGTCGATCTTGCGGATCGCATGATTCCCCGTATCCGAGACATACAGGCAGCCATCGCCCGCGGCAAGCCCCGTTGGTCGGTCAAACCTCGCTTTTTTGCCGGACGCATCCTTGTATCCCGCCGCGGTTCCCCCGGCAAGCGTCGTCACATTGCCGTCCCTATAGAAACGTATGGCGTTATTATCCGTGTCGGAGATGGCATATCCCCCGTCAAATCCCGCGACATCGCACGGCGAACCAAACAGGGCGGACTCCGCCCCGCCATCCTTATAGCCGGATATGCCCTCCTTCCCGGCAAGGACGGAATATTCTCCGTGTTTCGCGCGGATGCGCACGACGTCCGCCTCCCGGTCCGCAAGATACATATCTCCGCCATCTACCTTAGCGATCCCGGATGCCGCGATCGCATCCGGGCGGTCCGCCGCGCGCGCCGGCGCGAGACCCGCTGCCGTGGCGGACAATGCCAGCGCGGACGCCAGCGCGATCCCACTTTTTTTCAGATTCTCCCTCATGCTCTTCTCCTTTACTTCGCGGCAATACGCGAGCCGTACCATTTGCCGCGTTTATCCAAGCAATTCCTCGGCGCGGAGTACCTCGAAGCCCTCCGCCTTTCCTTTTAACCTTATGCTGCCGCCCAACGATGTAAAACGCGCCCTGCCATCAAGTGCCTCGGCGACCGCGCGGCTGACATATATGCATCCCCCCGGCGCGTTCGCCTCGAGCCTGGCCGCCGTATTGACCGTATCGCCGATCGCCGTGTAGTCCATGCGGGTATTCGCGCCTATGTTTCCCACGACCGCTGGCCCGTAATGTATGCCTATCCCGAATGACACCGTCCTGCCGAATTCGCGCTCCATTTCCTTCTCCAGGCACTTCGAACGCTCCAGCATGTCAAACGCGGCCTTGACGGCCTTGTAGACGCAGTCATCCTGCGGCAGCGGAGCGCCCCAGAAAGCCATCGTGCAGTCGCCGACGAATTTGTCCAGCGTGCCGTTATTGTCAAATACGCACTCGGTCGTCAACGTCAGATAGCGGTTCAAGATCTGCACGACCCGCTCCGGCTTCATCGACTCCGACATCGCGGTAAACCCGCGGATGTCCACGAACAGCACCGCAATGTCGCAGAGCCGCCCGCCGAGCTGCGCGGCATCGGAGCCCTCCCGCAATAGCTCTGAGACGATCTCGGGAGCCACATATCGCTGGAAAGTGGCTGTCACGCGCCTCCGCTCGAGTGCCGCCCGCAGATAATTCGAAGCGATGCATATCACAAAAAGCACTGTAACGGCAACCGGCGCATACAGCGGAGACAGCACCCATCCTCCGTTGTATGCCGCAAGGCAGACTCCGACATATCCCCCGCCGCATAATAGCCACCCCGCGATGGATACCGGCAGCCGCCTGTCATAAAACACGATCGCCCAAAAAACGCACAACAAAAGCACCGCCAGGGCCTGTGGCAGCCTCTGCGCCTCCCGCCTGGTCTGCCCGCGCAGCAGGGCGTCCACCATGTTCGCCTGATATTCCACGCCGTACATCTTTTCGGTATGGTCGATGGCCGTCACGTAATCATCCTGCAGGCCGGCCGCATACGGCCCTATCATCACGATCCTGCCGGCATACGCGTCCTCCGGAACCTCGCCATTCAGCAGGTCGACCACGCTGTATCCGTCGTTATAAGCGCCCGGCCGGCCCTGGAACGGGATATAATACCGGTGCTGCCCGTCGCAATAGGGCTCGGTGTCAGCCGCGATGCCCACGCTCTCGCAATAACGCTCATAAATCTGCCTGTGGAAGGACGGCACGCTCCCTCCGTCCGGCAGATCGAGCTGCCATATGCCGTGGCGCAGCACGCCGTCCGCGTCGAACATCGAATTGATATGGCCCTGCCACGACGTCTCTTTCAGCTCCTCATACGGCTCGTCATATGCGGTCATCGCCTCCGCATCCATATAAAAGCCGCCATCCGCGTCCTGCGACAGCTGCGACCCGAACGTGGCCGCCACCGCCGTCACGACCGGGCAGGCTTTGCAGGCCTCCGCCAGATAGGAGTCTCCCTCCGGGTCGTCCGACTCCCCGGCGTATAGCACGTCGAGCGCGATTACCGCCGGCGCTTTTTCGGGATTATGATTTAGTATATTGATCACGTCGCCCATCAGCGCCCTGCCCCACGAGGCGAACGGCCCCAGCTCGTCCAGGCTCTTCTGGTCTATATTGATAAGCACGATCCTCCCGTCAGACGGCGAAGGACGCTGGTAGAGCATGTCCGCGATGCGCGAATCCTGCGCGTAAAAAGCGTCAAAGGCGCACAGCGCGGCAAAAACCGCGCCGCACGCCAGGCCTATAGCCGCCTTTCTGAAAAAGGAGACTTTTTTCTTATTTTTTGATTCCCGTCCGCGTTCAGTCCGTTTCATAGCGATTACTGGACCGGGGAGCCTTTGACGGTCGCCGAACCGCTCTTTATACCGTCGTCATATTTGAGTACTATGTCGCCGATGAGGTTCACGTTTTCCGGAAGGTCCGCCTCGCTGCCTTCGACCTCCGTCCCGGTAACGCCCTTAAACGTATGTTCAAAATCCAGCGCCTTGAAAGCAGTCGACCCCGATGGCACGTTTATCCTGCAGCTCTCCTGCCCGGCATCGATGCAATAAGCGCCCGTGCTATCCACGGACAGTTCATGGTCGCCGCTTATTATCTCCAGAACGCCTCCGTCCATGTAGAGCAATGCCGACCCGGCAGCCATGGCCGTACCCCTTATATCCACGCCGTCTGCTAATTTCAATGTCTTTCCGTTCAGGTAGATTCCCGAATTTTTCAAGTCAATGTCGGCATCGGCATCAGCATCGACCATCATCGTGACCTTGACTGAGTCCAGCTTCGACAGCCGGTCCGCGACGGCCTGGTTGGCATGATCCGCATATATGTACGTATCGGCGGCATCGTCAGCCGCGCCGCCAGATATCTCGCAAAGCAGCTGGCAGCCGCTGATCGTCTCCGGCAGCTTCGCGCCGCTGAACAACGCTCCGCTGGGGAAGTGCGCTATCGCGGAGGTTTCCACGCCGTTTTGCACGTCTACCGTTCCCCCTACGGACAATAGGGCATTCTGCGGCCCCGTTATTTTCTCCGCCGTAAGCGACGCGCCCGTACCCACTTCCAGATGAGCGTTTTCCGCGAGATACACGATTCCCTCTATCTTGACGTCCGCGCCGGCGTTGAGAACCAGATGCCTGCCTCTCGGGACGGCCAAAGCCTTGCCGGTATATCTCGCATCTCCGGAAAGGTACACCTTCTCCGCCTCTTCAAGCGCCTTGGATAATTCCGCCTCGTCGATATCCCCGGACAATGTCCGCTCGGGTTCGACGGGATCCGGCACGTCCGGCATATCCGGGATGTCCGGAACGCCAGGCGTACCGGGCTCATCGGGCGTATCGGGCTCGTCAGGTACATCCGGCGTATCAGGCTTGGCCGGCTTGTCAGGCGTATCAGGCTTGTCCGTATCGTCAGGCTTGACGGATTCGCCTGGCTTGCCTGGAACATCGGGCTTATCAGGCACATCCGGCGTATCAGGCTCATCGGGCGTATCCTGAGGATCCGGCGAAGGCGTCCCCTGGCCGGATGCAGAGCCCGACCCGGACGAACCGGACGAATCTCCCGAACCTCCGGAGACAGACGGCGATTCAAGCTGGGACTGCGAACCCGCCTGATCCGGCGAGGGCATCTCGACATCCATGCCGTTCTCCTCCGCTATATCCCTTATCGCGTCCACGTCCAGATCCGTCTTAGACTCTATCTTTTCCTGGAGATCCGCGTCGGCCGCTATCTCCTGCACCGCGAAGAGCGGTATGTCGGATACCGCCATGTCCTGCACGCTGCCGGCCTCCGGGAGCTCCCCGGCATTGCCGCTGACCGTCAGCATCTGCCCTCCATCCACGTCCACGCTGCCGCCGGCGCAGTTTATCGTCACCTTGCCCTCGAGCAGGTAGAGCGTGGATGCGCCATCCCCGGACTGCTCGACTATGCCGCTCGTGCCCCGGATCCCGGTCACCATCGTTGACGTGCGGACGTTCAGGCTCTCCTTTTCCTTCAGGGGGACCTTGACGTTAAAAAACATCCTGCCCGATTTCAGCAGCATCTCCAGCTTATTGCCGTTCTGGCGCAGGGTCGCCTTAGATCCGGCATCCAGCTTGACGGCCTTAGAGCTGTCCAGGCTCACATAGGCATAGCTTTTCGCGCCGGTCGATAGCGTATTGCCGTTATAGAGGCGCATGGCCTCCGTTATCCTGCGAGACGAGCCGCTCACCGTCGTGAGCGTCACTCTGCCCTCCGCCTTCTCGAGCCTCATAGTAGTGGCCCGCGCCGTCGCGGCGCGCGCGGGCATCGTCCCGGATGCCGCCAATGCCGCCGCCAATACGCACAGGCAATTCCTGACCGTTTTCTTCCACCCTTTCATTCCTCGACGCCTCCTTTGTCTAAATCTATGAGCCATGCGCGGCTCTGTTCAAATAAGTCCAATATCCATGGGTCAATCTTGCCGTTGTCCGCCATCTCGTGCAATATCGCCATAGCGTCCTCCGCGGGCACTGGAGATTTGTACGGCCTGTCGCGCGACGTCATCGCCTCGAACACGTCCAATATCGTCAAAAGGCGCACCTCCCGGCAGATCTCGTCTCCCTTCAGGCCATTCGGATAGCCGCTGCCGTCGAGCAGCTCGTGGTGCTGCGAAGCCCACGTCAGCAGATTCCGGTACGAATCGCCGAATTCCATCTGCTCTAGCATCTTGCAAGTCATTTTTACATGATCCTGCATGACCATGCGCTCCGCGTGCGTCAGCGTGCCCTTCCGGATCGACAGCTGCTCATATTCGCCATCTGTGATCCACGGATGCCGGCTTCCGTCGGACCCGATGTAGCTGCGCCGCGCAAGGCGGTCGAGCTCGTCCGCCATTTCATCTGTCACGATGGGCGCGTTGTTGACACGGTCGATGAGTTCCCTCGCTTTTTTGATATCGTCCTGAATCGCGCTCTCCGCGTCCGCCGTGGTACGCCCCTCCAGGGAGTCTATCCTGGCGAGCAGGGAGATCTTGTCAAGCCGGTCCATGACAATCCGGTAGTCTCCGGCCAGACGGCTCTGCTTGTTCATGACCTCGAGCGGCGTTATGAGCTTGCCGATGTCGTGCAGCCACACGCTCATCAAAAATTCGTCCGCCCTGTCCTCGTCAAAATTCCATTCCAGCCCCTGGCCGTTCAGCCATGTAATAAAATTCTTCGCATAAGCCGCCATATTTTTCGAATGGTTCGCGTTATATGGCGTGCGTGCGTCGATCGCCGTCGACATTACCTTGACGTAGGAGTCCAGCATGGCACGAATCTGCTGAGAATAATTCATATTCGCCAGACAGATCGCCGCCTGGGATCCCATGGCGTAGAGGATGTGCTCGTAAGCCGTGCAAAAAGGCACGATCTCTCCCTCGTCGCCTATCGCGTTGATGAGCTGCATGACCCCGATGACGCGCCCCCTGTCGTCCTCCATCGGCACGACCATCATCGACTCGGTGTGATACCCTGTAAGGCGGTCGTAGTTTTTCGGCCCCGAAAAATCATACTGCGTACACTCGTAGACGTTCGGTATATTTATGAGCCTGCGGTAAATCGCGGCGCAGGCGCATACGTTCTCCTCCGAGAGGGGCACCGGCGGCATAGTGATCTCATCGCCGACGCCCCCCTGATGGATGCCGCGCGACTTGGTAATCATAATCTTGAACTCCAGCATATCGCCGCTATTTATATAGAGCGTCCCCGCATCGCATCGAGTCATGTCCACGGCCGACGTCAGGATCCGGTCCAGCAGCCGCTCGCGATCCTTTTCCTTCGAGAGGGCGATGCCGATGTTCAATATTTTTTGCAAGGTATCGTTCATGTGATGACCTCTCCTTCTCTGGCCGCCGAGACCTGCGGGAAACGCCCGCGCAGCCGGTCCTCGATCTCGGCCATCCGCTCATCCGTCCTCGCCGGGTCATGGTGGAACAGAAGGCCCGAGGCCGCGCCGCTGTCCGCGATAACGGATGCGGCTAGTTCCGCGCCGTTATGGCCTCTGCCCTTGAAAGCCCTCGCTTCCTCCTCGGTATATTGGGCGTCCAGAATAACCCAGCGGGCATTCCTCGCGAAAGCGGCCATTCCGGCACATCCGTCGCCGTCCAGCTCGCAGTCCGTGGCATATACGAGCCCCGCGCCGCCATAGTCTGCGCGGTATGCCAGACATCCTCCCGGATGGCTCACCTGCATCGCCGTCACGCGGATGCCGCCAGGCAGCCCGGCGGCTTCATGGCAGACGCCGCGATAAGCGACCTTCGCGCGGAAAGCCTCCGGGCCCACCGGCCACAGAGGCCGCGCCATGAGGGCCTCCAGCGCCTTTTCGCACGCATCGGCATTTTCCGAGTGAAAAACCACCCTGGCCTCCTCGTCGTACATTACCGGGCTCATCGGTATGCCGAGCAAATGGTCCAGATGCAGATGGGAGAGGAATACGTGCAGCTCGCGCTCCCTCCAGACGTGCGCCGGCAGGTTTAAAAAACCCGTTCCGGCGTCAAAAACCACCGCGCCTCCGGCCACCTCGAGCAGGACGCACGCCGTAGCGCCGCCGTAGAGCGAATACCGCTCCCCGCTGACCGGGATGCTGCCCCTGGCGCCAAGAATAGTCAGCTTGCCGTCCAATGCTCCTACCTCCCGCGGGTGCCGGATTCGGCCTTCTCGGCATTGGCCGCCTTAGCCGCCTCGCGCCGCTCGCGCAATTTTTGCAATTTATCCTGTACATAGGCCGGCCAGGCTTCATCCGACTGCAGGATGCGCGCGCCATAGCGAAAACGCCCATTGTCCTGCTCCATTTCGCGCAGGATATGTACGCGCATCGACTCGTAGAGGCCCTCCAGCCGATCCTCGTAGATAACGGTCATCGTAGCCCAGTCGCGCTCCGGTATATTCTTCTCGCAAAAAAAACCTATGCCGTTCGCGCTTATGTCGCAGACGGTGATCTCGCGCTCGCTGTCGTCGAATATCGATCTCGCGGTCGCGTTCATGTCGGTCTTTATGCGCGGCTCGGTCCTGCGGTTGACCCGGACGCTGTCGCGTTTCGTGACCAGAAGGTGGCACATTTTTCCGCGATAGGTGTCCTTGCGGATCCTGCATCCGCTCCAGCCGAAAGCCTGCCGCATATCATTGACATAGAAAGCCAGCAGCTGGACGCCGTCGCTTGAAAAATCGATGATGTGTCCCTCGTGCTTGACCGGCGCCAGGAAGAGCCCGTCGTCGCGGGTCGCGACCACCACTGCCGAACACTCGAATTTCATGTCTCCCTTAATCGCCCTGATCTGAATGGTCGAATTCGGGGGAATCTCGCCTATTTTCATCTTAAGCATCCTCCATCCAATATCGGACAAGCCTCGTCAATACGACAGCACCTCCGCGCCATCCTCCGTGACGAGCACCATATATTCCCACTGGGCCGAGGGCTTGCCGTCCGATGTATACGCGGTCCAGCCGTTTGTATCGTCGATATAGATCTCCACTCCGCCCATGTTCACCATTGGCTCGATCGTAAAGATCATGCCCGGCACCATGAGCATCTCCTCTCCGCGCCTGGAGTTATAGCTCACCCACGGATCCTCGTGGAACTGCAGCCCGACTCCGTGGCCGCCGATCTCGCGGACGACCGTATACCCGTTTTCAAACGCGTGGTCATGCACCGCCTGCCCCATGTCTCCGATATATCCCCACGGCTTTACCTCTTTTAGGCCCAGGTCGCAGCATTCCTTTACCACGCGCACCAGGCGCTCCTTCTCGGGGCCTACGTCCCCGATGCAGAACATCCGCGAGGAATCGGAAAAATAGCCGTTCAATATCGTAGAGCAGTCCACGTTCACTATGTCGCCTTCTTTTAAGACAGTCTTGTCGTCAGGTATGCCGTGGCACACCTGGCTATTGACGGAAGTGCAAACGCTCTTGGGGTATCCCTCGTAATGCAGCGGCGCCGGGATGCCTCCCATCCCGGTCGTCAGATTGTAGACCCAGTCGTCAATCTGCTGGGTGGTGACCCCTTCCTTTATGTGTTCCCCGATGTAATCCAGCACCGCGATGTTGATTTTAGCGCTCTGCCTGATTCCCGCGATCTGGTCGGGGTTTTTTATCAGCGTATGGTCGGGCACAATATGCCCCTCGTCCCAAAGGCGCTTGACACGCTCGTCCATCGACGAGTGGCACTGCTTGTATTTTCTCCCGCTGCCGCACCAGCAAGGCTCGTTCCTCCCGAGCTTTACCGGCGTGTAGATGCATCTCCTCCCGGCGGGATTCCATTGCCTTATCATGTTCTGTCCCAGTCTCCTCTATGTTCAGCTATTTTCGGCCGGCGGCCCTTCCAGCGTGACGCGACCCATCTTTATCCCTTCCCAGACGCTTTTTTTTATCTCGTACTCATGCGACTCGAGCTCTTTCTCATATGCCGCGCCTCCCACGTCGAAATCCTCCGGAGGCAGGTCCCGCATCGCCGCCAGGAGCTGCTGGCATTTCTGCGAGAGCGCCATACGCATCATGTCCTCTCCCAGCTCCTCCCGCGTGACGCCCAGCCCGCTCTGCCCATATTCGCCCAGGTCCATCCAAAAATCATCGATCTCGCCGGCGGCATACTCCTCTTCCTCCCGATCCAGCTCCACGCCGAGCTCCAGCGCCTTTTCGTAAAAAATAAAATCGTGAACCGCCTGGTCCATGGCCATGTCCCGCGCCCACAGCCGCATGAAATGGCCGTTCATGTGGGTATTCCAATAAGCCTCCGTATCGTCCGCATCGTATGCCAGCGCCTGTTCCTGCACGACGCCCTCCTCGTATGCCACGTAAAAAGCCAGCTCCCGCAGCGCGTATTCACGCCCGTCCAGCTCCAACACCGTCTCGTCAAGATTTTCATTAAAGACGACCGTCCTCTGGCGCACGCCGCATCCTCCCGATACGGCCGCCAGAAAAAGCAGCAGCGCGGCAAGCGCCGGCCCTCGCATCCATTCCATCACAGGACGCGCCTCACCGCGAGGATCGTGCGATACGTCGCGTTCTGCGTCGCGATGCCGACCGCCGTGCTCTGCGCGCCGACTATGCGGCCTCCTCCGGTATAGATGGCGACATGCCCGCTATAGCATATCAGGTCCCCCGGCTGCGCGTTGTTATAGCTGACCGCCTGCCCGCAGCTGCGCAGCGCGTCGGAACTGTGCGGCAGGCTGATGCCGAAGTGCGCGTATACGCTCATGACGAATCCGGAACAGTCGCATCCGTCCGTCAGGCTGGTGCCGCCCCACACATAAGGATTGCCGATAAATTGCTGCGCGTAGCTTACGACCTCCTGGCCGCTGACATTCGTCCTATACGACGGGTTAGACCCGCCGTCCGGCACGCCGCCCGAGGCGTCCGTCCCCGAATCAGTTCCGGAGCCTGCCGCAGTGCCCGCATCCCCGCCGGAAGCGGCGGCCTGCTCGGCCAGGCGCTGCCGCTCCGCCTCTGCCGCTGCCTGCCTCTCCGCCTCTGCCGCTGCCGCCAGACGCTGGCGTTCCCGCTCCTCTTCCAGCTTGCGCTGGCGCTCTTCCTCCAACCTGCGCTGCCTCTCCTGCTCGGCCGCTATGATGTCGTTCTGTTCGCGGATCGTTTCCTTGTATTGCTCGGCGAGCGATTCGGCCTGTGCCAGCTTCACGTCGAAATCATCCATCGTTGAGCGTTTCTCCGCGATCGTCTGCTCCAGCTGGGCCGACTGGTGTTCCTGGTTTTCCTTGAGCGCGACCATGTCCTGCTCTTCCTGCTCCTGCTGCTCTTTCAAGTCGGCCACCTGGCGGACCGTATCGCGGTATTCTTCGAGCATATCCCGGTCGTATTCATATATCTGGTTGAAATATTCCACGCGGTTGAGGACGTCGGCCATGCTGCCGGCGCCCAGCAGCGTCTCCGCGAGCGCGCCGTCTCCCCGCTCATACATGAACCGGATGCGCTTTTTCATGGATTCGTACTGATACTGCTCGCGCTCCTCGGCATCCGCGAGATCCGCGGACGTCTGCTTGATCTCCTCCTGCTTTGCGTCGATCTCGTCGCTCAATATCTCGATATCCAGGAGCAGGGCCACCAGCTCGGAATCCAGCGAATCAATCTCCCGCTGCAGCGATTCCTGCCTGTTCTCTATGTCCGATATCGCGCTGTTAGTCTGGTCGAGCTGCTCGTTGGCCTCGTCTATCTTGTCCTGCGCGTCCCTTATGACCGACGCGCCCGCGCCCTGAAGCATCCCGACTGTCAGCGCGCATGCGATGGCTGCCGCGAAAAGCCCTCTGCCGTGCTTTTTATATGTCATACGTTCCTCCCGTGCGAATTTTATAACCCACAGTGAATTATAACACCGGATCTCGCAAAATTCAACCGATTGTATAGTGATTCTGCGCCTGATATAGCAAAAAGGCCCTCGTTTTTAGTCGGCATAAGCCGTCTAAAAATGAAGACCTCTTTGCGTCCTTTTGCATTTCGCGCGTCTGCGAATCCCCTAGCAGAGCTTCATCCTGATATCCCTCGTGATGATATCCGTGTAGGAAAAGGATAAAAGCTGCGGCGGGTTATAACCGTCTGTGCTGTCTACAAGAATGGTGAATACGCTAGGATAGGCGTTCTGGATGACGCCCTTCTGGATATCGACCCTATTGCGCCCCCGGTCAAGCTGGATGACGACCTTATTGCCGCAACGCTGGTATACGGACGCGCGAACCTTGTCGATGTCTGATTGTTTCATAGCCTGTTCCTCCCTTTTTCCCGCGGGAAACCCGCGTGAATTCTTACTGGAACAGTATACCACTATATCTAGTACCGTGTCAATCAGGAAAATTTTCAGAACACAATATTTTGTCTATGAAACGACCCATATACCACAAGATATGGGCATGCCTTGTGGTCATTGCAAGCCATAAAAGGCCCCTCTTTGCATTTCCGCGTCTTGCAAGGCGCGTCCGTCCTGTGGTATAATCCTGTTTAATTCATTAATTTCAGAGGGGATAGACGCCATGATCCGTTTGATTATCGATTTTTTGTTCGTGTTCCTGTTCCTCGTCGGCGGAAGCCCGATTCTCGCCTTTTTCTGGCTGGCCGCGAAGAATGAAAAATGGAAAGGCGCGACCGCGCTGGCACAGCTTCGCATCGTGCAATGGGCGTTCCGTTGCATATGCCGCATCAGCGGCGTGAAACTGACCGTGCTGGGCGAGGAGCACGTGCCGAAGGACGAGGCGGTTCTCTATATCGGCAACCACCGCAGCTATTTCGATATCGTTATTTCCTATGCGCGCTGCCCGCGCCTGACTGGATATGTGGCAAAGGACGGATTGGAGAAAGTGCCGCTGCTCTCGACATGGATGCGCCGGCTGAATTGCCTGTTTATCGACCGCGACGATATAAAGCAGAGCCTGAAGACGATTCTGGCCGGAATTGACCAGGTAAAGCACGGCATCTCAATGTGCATCTACCCGGAAGGCGCGCGCAGCAGCTGCCGCACGGACGAGGTGAATATGCTGCCCTTCAAGGAAGGCAGCCTGAAGATCGCGGAGAAGACCGGATGCAAGATCGTTCCCATGGCCATCACCGGCTCATCGGATATTTTCGAGCGGCAGTTCCCGCGAATCAAAAAGGCACGGGTAATCCTGGAGTACGGCGAACCCATCGATATCTCGGCGCTTTCCCCTGAAGACCGCAAAAAGCTGGGCGGCTACTGCCAGGGCGTGATCCGCGCGATGCTGGACGGGCATAAGGCCCTGCGCGGGCAGGAATGACCGGGCTCACCAGATGAACGACATGAGATAGTCGTTTTTCATCGCCTCGATCTCGGGCCGCGCCGTGCCATGTTCCCCGGGGTCTTCCGGACGCTCCAATAACAGCTCTTTCAAGACTTTCATGCGGGAATATGCTTTCTGGGCCGCGGTATGCTCGTGCTGGAGCGAAAGCGCGTTGCTGAGATTGCCATAGAGGCTGGGCAGCGGGATCAGCATGCCCTCGTCCAGGCAGCATCGGATCCCCGCGTCGCAGAGCGAACGCGCCGGCTGGGCGAGGCCGCCGCCCATCTTTACCGCCGCCAGGTTGTTGCATACTGCCGGAAAAAGATACCTGCCCACTTCGCCCTGCGCGTGCCATTTCAATAGATAGTCGTGCACGCGCTGCAGGATATGCCCGGCCTGCTCGAAGCTCTCCATATAATAGAATTGGACAGCTATGCTGTTCAGAATGCACAGCTCCAGATATGTATAAGTGCGCCGCTCTGCCGAATCATCGTACAATTCAGAGAGCGGCATGGACATCACGAGGACCTGTATCAGATCGAACAGAAGGACCGAGTGATCTGTCACTGCCTGCATCTGGTCTATGAGCCGCACATAGGCATACAGCTGTTCTTCGAAACGCGATCCCTTTTTCTCGCCGTCCTTCGCGCGTGCCAGCAGATGTTCCCAGTCATGCAGCTCAAGGAGTTCCTGCGCCTGCGCGAAGCCGGTAAAAAAACTCCCGGAGTCCTTCAGCCTGCAAAAGAGTGCCTCTGCCACTCGCCCCGAAGGCATCTGGCTGCCTCCCTCGATTTTCGCGACGGAACTGACGGAACATATGCCCTCCGCCAGCTCCTCCTGCGTCATATGGAGCCTCTCCCTCAGCTCCTTGATCACGTCGCCCAAACGATAATAGACCATTGAAAAACCCTCCCCTTTAATCAAGAAATCCCTGCCATCCGCGATTGTTAGCGATACAAGCCACGTCAAACAGGTATAATTAGAAGTATAACCTTCTCTCAAGGGTCGGATTTTTCAAATCGTGTAATTCCCTGGATTTTCAGCGTAAATCTTTTCAAAGTGAAAATTCCGGCATCACATCTCCGGCTCGATCAGCCCGTAGCGACGGTCTTTTCTCTTGTATACCACGTTGACCGCGCCATTTTCCGCATTCGTGAATACGAAAAAGTTATGTCCCAAAAGCTCCATCTGCAGGCAGGCGTCCTCGGGAAACATGGGCTTCACGCCAATCTTTTTCACGCGGACGATATCAATCTCCTCCTCCTCTTCGCCCTCCGGCTCCTCCTCGATAAACTCCTTGCGCAGGCTGGCGGTATTCTGCTGCTTGTCAATCAGCTTCTTGCGATGCCGCTTCAGCTGGGCCTCTATGACGTCCACTACGAGGTCCAGCGTCACATACATATCGTCGCTCTGCTGCTCGGCGCGGATGATGTGGCCCTTCATCGGGATCGTGACCTCCATCTTCTGGCGGCCCTTCTCCACGCCGAGCGTCACGTTGCACGGCGTGTCCGGCGCGAAATATTTTTCGAGCTTGGAGAGCTTGCCCTCCACGGCATTCCGCAGCGCATCCGTAACATCGATGTTTTTCCCGCTGATCGTAATCTTCATGCAATCATCTCCTTCATGGTGGCGCCCCGCTCGCGGGGCGCGGAAGTATGCTATTCACAATCTCCGTCTGTGAATAATCACCTTATTCTATCAAAAATATACTTCTAAAACCAGTGGTTTTAGGTTAAAATGAGAAAAATATTTTCCGGAGGGGATGTCTATGGAATATCGGACGGCGATTGTCACCGGAGCCTCTCACGGCATCGGCAGGGCGGTCGCGGCACGGCTCGCGGCACAAGGGCTTGACCTGGTGTTAAATTGCAGGAAGGATTCCGAGGAATTGCGCCGCTTGGCCGGCGAATTGGCTAACGCCCATGGGATCCGGGCGATAGCCGTGCCAGGGGACGTGGGAAGCCATGATTTCGTAAGAGGGATGTTCGCACTGGCGCGCGAGGAATTCGGAGGCGCGGACGTGCTGGTCAACAATGCCGGCGTGTCATATATCGGGCTATTGAGCGAGATGCCGGTCGAGGAATGGGACAGGCTAATCGCCACGAACCTGACCGGGGCATTTTACTGCTGCCGGGAGGCCATCCCATACATGGTGCGCAAAAAGTCCGGCTGCATAATCAACATCTCGTCGGTCTGGGGAGCCAGGGGCGCGTCATGCGAGGCGGCATATTCCGCCTCAAAGGGCGGCCTCGACTCCTTGACGCGTTCGCTCGCGAAAGAGCTGGCCCCGAGCAACGTCCGTGTCAACGCCATCGCGTGCGGCGCGATCGACACGCGCATGAACGCCCGCCTGACCGCGGAGGAACGCGCCAAGCTCGAAGAGGAGATCCCGATGGGGCGCTTCGGCACGCCGCAGGAGGCCGCAAAACTCGCGTGGCAGATCCTGGACGGGCCCGGCTATCTCACCGGCCAGGTCATCGCCTTAGACGGCGCGTGGCAATAATCGCCACACAAGGCCGGGCGATAGTGCTAAGCTTTCCGCAAAAGGAAGGTGATGCGGTGTGGAAACAACGGCTAAACGCATCCGCGAATTGATGGAGGAGCAGCACATTTCCGAGAAAAAACTCGCCGGAGAGCTGCAGGTCTCCGACTCCGCGATGAGCAATTACCTGTGTTCCAGAAGATGGCTGAATGCCGACCTGGTGCGCTCCGCGAGCATATGCCTGCATACCTCGGCGGATTACCTGCTCGACCTATCGGACGAAAAGCATCCGGCATCCATGCCCGATGACGAATGCCGGATCTTGACGCTGTACCGTTCCCTGCCCGAACAGGGCAGGCGCTACCTGCTAGATGAGCTAAAGAGGCTCTCCCGGCTGTGCAGCCAGCTGACCGACGACACGGCTCGCGATGCCCCCGGGCGGGAAAAAAGATGACGCTCCTTTTTTTCCATCAGCCTGGTCCGCCTAGTCCAGCAGCTCCCTTACCATCCGGGCGTCATATATGGCGCGCTCCACGTGTTCCGCCTCGATCCGGTAGAGCGCGTTCGCGGCGATATGCTCGGCCGCCTGCTCCAGCGCGCGGATGCCGGTCGAATCCCCATAATGCGCAACGACCTCGGACAGCGCGTCGTCCGTCATGACGCACTCATCAGGGTGGAGGCCCAGGCGCCGGAGCACCTTCGGCATGGAAAACCGCGCGAGTATGGCCTTTTTCTCCTCGGGCGTATAATCCGGAATGTCAATAACGGCGAACCTCGACATCAACGGCGCGCTGATCCGGGATTTGTCATTGGCGGTGGCGATCGGGTAGACGCCCGCGGTCGGTATCATGCACTCGATATAATTGTCGGTAAAGCCCAGGTTGTCGAGCAGCGTCAGCAGTACGTCCGCCGGATTGGCGCTGCCCTTTCCGGCGGAAGCCTTGTCCAGTTCGTTTATTATAAAAACCAGATTGGACTCTCCCGCCATGGAAAAAGCGTCCATAATAAGCCCTGGCTTCGCGTTGGCATATATCCGCGAGCTGCCCGTTAGCTGCTCCGGGTCATTGATGGAACTCATATCCAGAGCCGTCCATGGCAGTTTCAGGATCCGCGCCACGGCATAGGCGATCTGCGACTTGCCGGTGCCGGCCGGCCCCGCCAAAAGCAGGCCGTATGCCGGCAGCGTGTGGGTGCGGTTTATCTGGATGATCGTCTCTATGACGCGCTGCTTGACCCGCTCCATTCCATAGAGCTCCTCGTCCAGTATCCGCCTGGCCTCCGCCGGATCTATCGCTTCGAAATAGCTGCCCTTCCATTGCACGTTCATCATTATGGACAGGGCGCGCTGGGCATGCCGGCGCTCCTCCGGGGAGACCTCGTGCGAACGCGCCACTGCCAGGTTGCGCCGCGCCCACAGCCTGATGTTGTCCGGCAAAGTCCTCCCGGCGCACGTCATGAAATCCGTGATGCTCTGCAGGCTGGTGAGCTTCATGCTATCGCCGGACTCCTCGCCGTCGTCATCGTCCGCCTCGTCTCCCGGCGGGCTGCTGGAGAGCAGCCTGTCGATCACGAACTGCAGAAAGCCGTCCTCGGCGGACAGCTTGGTACCGCCGCCGTAGGCGATCTCGCGAATCTTGCAGACCGCGTAGCCATCCTCCCGATTCTCCCCGGAGAGCCTGACGTTTATATGATTCTCCCCCAGCCACTTCAGAAGGCCTGTAAAACGCGCGTCTATCTTCAGGATATCGGCATCCTCCGCCCCGCCGTCCCCCTGGAATTCAAATGCCGCCCGCACCGCCGGGTTCGTAAATACCCCGCACGAGTGATGCCGAAGCGAATGTCCGGCATTGTCCAGCAGCATGATCGGCAGCTCGGCGGTCGGCACGCGCTCATCGGATACAAAAACTGGCAGGTCGGATGCCTGCCGGACGTCTTTATCCGCCGGAGCATTTTTAAAATCATATACCGGCATGGCTACTCCCTCCCGTTCCAGCAATAGGTGCAAAGCCAGCAGGGCCTTACTCCGGTGGCTTCCAGCATATCGTCCAGCCGGTTGTAGCGCAACGAAGTGAATTTCAATTCCTTGCAGATCTCATCCACCATGCGCCCATATTTTTCCGACTCCGGATCGGAATATTCCCGCAGCGACTCATCAGAGACCTTGCCGTTTTCCAGACGCGCTATGACCCGGCGGGCGATCAGATCCATCTCGGAACTCGACCTGGAAAAATTCAAATATTTGCAGGCAAAGAGCAACGGCGGGCAGGCAGGGCGGAAATGCACCTCCCTGGCGCCGTTTTCATACAGATATTCCGCCGTCTCGCGCAGCTGCGTTCCACGGACGATGGAGTCGTCTATCAGCAATATGCTCTTTCCCTCGATAAGGTCATTGACGGCGAGCATCTTCATCCTCGCTATCAGGTTGCGCCTGCTCTGCATCGTCGGCATGAAGGAGCGCGGCCATGTGGGAGTATATTTTATGAACGGCCGTGAAAAAGGTATGCCGGACTCGTTCGCATAGCCGACGGCATGCGCCGTGCCGGAATCTGGCACCCCAGCCACAATGTCGGGCCGCGCGTCGTCGCGCCTTGCCATGTTAGCGCCGCAGCGATACCGCATCCGCTCGACGCTCATCCCCTCATACGAACTGGCCGGATACCCGTAATAGACCCATAGGAACGTGCAGATCTTCATCCGCCCGTCCGGCTCCCTTAGCGTAATGCAATTTTTCTCCGTAATCACCGCGATCTCGCCGGGACCCAGTTCCTTGTAGTCATGGTATCCCAGATTCTTATAAGCGAAATTTTCAAAGGAAGCGCAGAAGCCATCCCCTTTCCTGCCTATCTCAAGCGGGGTACGCCCATATTTGTCGCGGGCCGCATAGATCCCGTCACGGTTTAACAGCAGGATAGACATGGAGCCCTCCACCGCCTCCTGCGCGAAACGGATGCCGCCGACCAGATCCGGCTGCGTATTTATAAGCGCGGCAACGAGCTCGGTCGCGTTCACCTCCCCCGCGCTCATCTCCTGGAAATGGGCATGCCCCTGGTCGAAAAGCATCTGCATCAACTTTTCCATGTTGTTGACCTTGCCGATGGTCGTTATTGCATACGTGCCGTGATGCGACCGGATGATCAGCGGCTGCGGCTCGTAGTCAGAGATGCAGCCGATACCGTAACGCCCCTCCATGGACTGCACGTCCTTGTCGAATTTGGTTCGAAACGGCGCGTTTTCTATGTTGTGGATAGCGCGGTTGAATCCTTTTTCCCCATAGACCGCCATCCCGCCGCGCCTCGTTCCCAGATGCGAGTGGTAGTCCACCCCGAAGTACAGGTCGAAAACGCAATCCTCATGCGAGGCAACGCCAAAAAAACCGCCCAATTGCCACTCCTTTCCACGGCGAAAGCCGCAAAACCCGCAGGCATCCGCGGGCATTCCAAACAAATGCTCTGACCCTTCCGAGCAAACTCGGCGAATCAGAGCATTTATCTGAACCGGCTTAGAATCGTAACTTATTAATCAGGTTTAAATCGCAGCACTTTTTCTGAAAATTCTTCGAGCGGCAGCGGCTTGGAATAATAAAATCCCTGTATGCTGTCGCAGTCCAGCTTTTGCAGGAAATCTACCTGCGTCTTGTTCTCCACGCCCTCCGCCGTCACGTGCATTCCCAGCTCCTTCGCCAGGGCTATGGTATGCTCGAGCATGCGGTCGCCGCCATAATTGCCGATATAATCAATCAGGCTCTTGTCCAGCTTGAGCGTGTCGAAATGCAATATGTTCAGCGTGGCGAAAGATGAATATCCCGAGCCGAAATCATCGATATGCAGCGGAAATCCCGCTTCGTAAAAATGCTCCGCCAGCATCCGGATCGACGCGTCGTCGAGAGCCGCGGTCTCGGTAATCTCGATCGGGACATATTCGGGAGCGACCCCGACATCCTCCGCAATCTTCTGATACCGTTCCACCACGTTCTGGAAATACAGGCTCGCCAGGGAGAGGTTCACGGACACCGGCACCAGCTCGCGCCCCTCCTTCTCCCACTCCTTCTGCTGCTCGCATACGGTCTGGAACACGTACTCATCCAAGTACCGTATCATGCCGTTGCGCTCGAACAGCGGGATAAATACGCCCGGGGAGACCAGGCCGCCCTGCTCGTCGCGCCACCGTACCAGCGCCTCCGCGCCTACCGGCATCTCCGTGTCCGGATTATATTTCGGCTGGTACCATACCTCGAAACGCTTGTTGCGGATCGACGACTCGAACGCGTCCTCCATGCGTTTTTCCTGCAATATGCGGGCGGCGTCCTGCTTGCTGAAAAAAGCGTGGTTTACGTCTTTGCGTTCCTTAATCCCATGCCGCGCGATATTCGCCTCGTTATATATCTGCTCGACCGGATCGCCCTGGGTCCATACGGACACGCCAAAATAGGGTATCTGCTGCGGAACGTTCAATTCGAGCGACATCCTCGCCAGATCGGTCGTGAGCCTCTCCAGCCGCCAGATCACGTCCTCCTGCTTTTCCCCGGCATAATAAACGATATAATGGTCGGCGTTGATATGCGCCCCCTCGTCGTGCTTGCCGAGATTGCGCTCGATGCATTCCCAAACCTCGCGCAGGATCTCGTCGCCCTTCGCCGTCCCGCAGACGGAGTTGACGACCTTGAACGAATGGATATCCATGGATACGATAAAGCCACGCCCTTTTTTCTCCGACATGCGCTCCTTGAACCGGATATAATTGTCGCCGCCGGTGACCGGGTCGACGTAGGCGTATCGTTCCAATTCGCGGACTTTTTCCTTGCTGACGTCGGAAAATCCCATGATTATCCTGCGCAGCTCGCCGTCCGCCGACAGGTTCACCACCTTCATACGGCAATAGATGACCTTGCCGTCGCGCACCGCGCGAAAATCATGGACCAGCACCTTATTCTCGGCAAAATATTTTTTCAAAAAACGCACGGAGCATACATGCAGCATCTCCGCCCTGTCGTCCTCCATGACGGTCCGGTTGACATAGCCCAGAATCGCGGCGCCGTACTCCGGCTTAGAATTGAAAAACTCGCCGTAATCGCGCTGGATATCCTCGCTCATGCGGTATGGAACGACCTGGTTTTTCTCCAGGTCGACGTAATATACCGAGTGGAAGTCGTCGCTGAGGGCGCGCAGCAATTCAGCGGAGACAATCTCCTCGTCCGGATGCTCGATGATGCCTATCGCGCTCTCCGGACGTCCCTGCGCGTCCCAGTCGGTAATCGTCATCGTCACGCGCATCAGCAGGCGCTTCTTGCCAAGGCGCAGCGTCGCGGACACGCGATGCTCTCCTGCATCAACCTTTTCAAACAATCCCCGGCATATCTCTTCGTCCTCAGACGCGACCAGCCGCTCTATCAGGCTGTCGGGCACCGGGTCATAGAATTTGTCAAACCCGAACTGCTTCATGGTAAGGTCCGTCATTACCAAAAGGGAATCCTTCGGATAATAGCGGACGCTATAGATGCCGGCGGCGCCAAGCGACTGCTGCGCCCTCGGATCGACCTCGTAATATTTTTTCCCTTTGTACGTTACCTCGCCCATACCGCCGTCCCCCTGTCGAAGACTTCACTTGCCGAACAGTATATCACCATTCCTTAAAATGGTCAACAAGCTGACTTCCACAGGCCGTGCAGGTTGCAATAAGCGTATGCCGCGACCAGCGAATCGCCCTCCGCGAGCGAGAACACGGCTTTCGGCGCGTCTCCCGGCTTGAGCTCCTTGCGCTGGCAGCCCTGCGATGTCTCGATGGCGATCCATTCTATGTAGTGGGCGTCCAGCATCGGATGTTCCGCCGAGCCTACAATGACCGTCACGGCATTCCCCTGCGTCTGGCAGACCGGGACGTGCTTTTCCGCCGCGCCGTCCGACGTTCCGGGAACCAGCTCCTCCATCGGCTCCCCGCAGCATACGACTGGAACCCCGCTGTCATTTACCATCTCTACGATGTTTCCGCAATGATTGCATTTTAAAAATCTCATAAATCTGCCGCCTCCTTCTTCCGGGTAAGTATCCTGGGACGAAAATCCCCTTTGATTATGAGATTGTAGCACGTTTCGCCGCTGCAATCAATCACTTTTCCCAACTACTTATAGCCAAAATTTTCGATCGAGCCCCAGCGCTGCCTGAAATAATGCGCGGCCAGCTTCGGGCGGCGGTCGCGGGTAAACAGGCCTTTTTTATTGCCGTCGACGCGCATCACTCCCTGTATAGTCCCGAAATCAGCGAAATTCCACACATGCTCGCCGATAAAAAACGGACGCTCGTCAAACAGCGCGTTCTGCCTCCGGTAAAACTCCGCCTGATACTCCTCGGAAAACATCGATGGAGCGCACGCATGGATGCCGGCCACGGCGTCCGCGCCATATTCCGTTATCATCACCGGCTTGCCCTGCCGCTCCCAGAAATCCAGCTCGGCCTCCAGTCCGAGGCATGCCGCGTCCAGGTCCCCGGAGAGGTTGTACCAGCCGTAATACCGGTTGATGCAGACGACGTCCATCGTGCGCGTGACGATATCCTTCTCATAATTGTTCTGGCAGCAGACGAATGTCACCGGGCGATCCGAAGGGTCCAGGCTGTGCGTGTATTCATACAGGCCATGCCAGTAACCATATGCCGCCTCCGGAAAATTCTCCGTATCAGGCTCGTTGCCCATGGACCACATGACCACGCAGGGGTGGTTCTTGTCGCGGGCGACCATCTCGCGCAATACCTGCTTGTGATGCTCCAGTACGGGATACTCGTACGGATTTTCCCTCCCTCCCGCATTTATGCCCACGGCCGGAGCCTCGTCTATCACGACTATTCCCTCGCGGTCGCACAGGTCATACATCTCCTCCGCATAGGGATAATGGCTGGTCCTGAAAGAATTCGCGTGCAGCCAATGGATAAGGTTCGCATCTTTTACATTCAGGCACTGGTCCAGGCCCCTCCCATGGAAGGCGCTGTCCTCGTGCTTTCCAAAGCCCTTAAAATAAAACGGGCGCCCGTTGATCAGAAACCGCGTCCCTCTGACCTCGACGGAGCGGATGCCGAATGGCTGCACATATACGTCCTCCCCGTAGCATACGCGGAGCGTATACATATAAGGCTCCTCCGGATAAGGATTCCAGAGCCTGGCATTCCTTACGGCCAAGCTGCCGCGCCTCCCGATAGCAGACGCGACGGTATTCCCGGACGCGTCCTGCACGTACGCCTCCGGCTCTATGCCGTCGGCATCGCCCTCCGTAACCACCTCATATTCGACGACGCCATCCGTGCCGTCGATGCGCGTCACTACAGCTATGTCGGCGATATAACCATTTTTTGGAGTGGTATAGATGCGCACTGGCCGGTTCAACCCGGCATAATTGAAAAAATCAAACCCGGGGAGATTTTGCTTCGCGCGGCCTAGCTTTGCCGCCTCGACGCTCGGCACTCCCGGATTGTCCGAGCCAAAAAAAGCGACATCCTCGTTCCCGACCGGCAGCGTGCCATGATTTATCCTGTTGTCCACCGCGATCAGGAGCTCCGACTCCTTCCCCGGGGACAATAGGTCCGTGACGTCCATTTCATATGGCAGGAAACCTCCCTTGTGCTCCCCCGCGAAATTGCCGTCGATGTAAACTTTCGCGGCATTTGCCGCCGCGTCTATCCGCAGCACGAGCCGCTGCCCCGCCGCGAATCCCGGCAGCAGGACCCTCCTCCTGTAATAAGCGAACCCGTAATGGTCGCGATATTCCGGGACGTCTTTCTGGTCGTTATAAGATGCGGGAACCGCGATCGGCTCCGTGCGGTCCTGCATAGAACATGTTTCGCCGGGCTCCGAGTCGTCCCCGAGCGCGAAATCCCAGATTCCCGAAAGGTCGAAAATCCCCCGGGCCGCGCTCTCCCTTGGATATAGCATATACTCCCTCCTATTCTTCCTCCACGTCTTCCAGCTCCAGTCCGTACAAGGCAAATATCTTATTCAAGATCAGGGCGTTCAGATATGCCGCCAGACCCGCCGAGATAAACAAAAACACCCACTGGACGAACAGGCCGATGGCAAAAATGCCGACGGTAAGCGTCGCCATGAGCAGCGTCCATCCAAAATGCTTTACGGACATCACGAAGGCCATCATAAATATCTTCCTTATCCCCGCGTCGCAGCGGGCCAGCAGCGGGAAAAGGTACATGAGGATCATAAAATATACCGCCGCCAGCACGATGAATACGATTGACAGCACTTTCGCCAGGCCATTATCCCGCATTATCCAGCAGATATAGATGTCCAGGCCCAGCACCAGCCCGAACGCCAGCATGATCAGCCAGCAGGCCGTGGACTGCTTGAAATTCTCCCGGAATGCGCGGAAAAAAGAGGCGGCTATGCCGCCCTCCTTGTCTTCCGCCAGCTTCAGCACCACATAATACAGTGCGGTGCTGCTGGCGCCCAGCGTTACCACCGGCAGGCTGCAGAGCGCCCATAGTATCGTGAGGAATACCATGTCCACGAGCTTTCCTATGAAATTCCACACCGGATTATCCAGACTGAACAGCGAATTCATCCCACTCACCTCCCGCCGGGCTACGCATCCAGCACGACTCCGGCCAGGGCATCCTTGTTTTTATCAAAAACGATTACGTTCCCATAGCCCAGGCATCCGTCCGCCTCGATGAGATCCGTCGGCGAATTGACCTCCTCATGGCAGATGCAGACCACGTACTCCGCGCCGGTCGCGCCGAGCCGGATTTTGACCGCCTCCGCCTGCCGATCCTCATAGGTGACGCGCTTCAATGCGGAAAGCACCGGCACCCTTTCAGCCCTCGCGTCAAGCCGGGCCTTGCTGATGACAGTGATAAACGACGTGAACCCTCTGCCAAAGGCATGCGCCGTCAGCAGGGCGTTCTCCTCGCAGGAATTATAATAGCGCGCGATCCTCGAGGTTCCCTCCTCGACCCGCGTGCCTTTTCCCAGGAATTGGAATCTTGCCTCGGCCTTTTTGCCATGATAGGTAAAATATCCCTGCCCATCAGACGTGACCCTCCCCTCGGGATTGAAATGAAAATATTGCTCATAGGAGTGCGGATCTCCGCTGTAGCACTCATCGGCCAGCACATATATGTCCTGCGACAGCGAGATTACCCTCCTGCGTATAAATACGCCTCCCGGGCTGTCCATATATCCCAGGTTGCCGGCATCGATATATTCGAGGCTGCCCGCCGCCTTGTAATGGGGCTTCACGGCGGCGGAGAGCTTGCTGCACTCCCAGGAATCCTTGTATACATAAAACGGCCGTCCGTCCACGGTAACGGTATTATGGCTGGACGGGTCTTTGAACTGCCTGCGATCCTCGCCGTCCACATAGGTAAAGCGCCCCGCGTCCGTCAGCACGTCCTCCCCGTCCATGGACAGATCGATATGCAGCTTATCGCCATGGCTATGCCCCGCTCCCAGCGTCCCGCACATTAGATGAAACATATCCGAATCATCGCCCCAGCCGTCGCGAAGCACGACATGCCCGCTGTCCGCCATGCACGCCGACGTATATTCCGGATCCTCCGCTGGTATCCGCCCATACTCCGCGTTCGCCTCCATGCCCAGATCCCATATGCTGCCATAGTCCAGCTCCGTCACGGAGCCGGGCTTGAGCCTGCCGTCATTAAATAGATATGCCGCCTCGCTCATGCGGTCCCTCACGTCCAGGTCGTCGCTGTCGCCCATCATCAGCTCCCGGCCATTAGGCCGCGCCAGCTTCCGGTTCGCATGGGCCATGGCATGCAGCCGCTCCAACAGCTCCGGGGCGACCTCCATGCCGTTCCGGCGGCTCAGCACCACCACGTCCTGGAAACAGTGAAACACCTCGTTATGATACATCGGCGACTGTTCCCAGTGCATCCCGTCGTCAAAAATCTGCATCCTGGCGGCGGCCAGGAGATGCTCCATCGCGATTCCCGCATATTCCTTGGTTTTCCGGCTCTGCGGCAGCATCAATGCGATGTCGAAAAGCCCATGGTTTTCGATTACGCCCCAGTTCGACATGTACCGGTATGGCGAATGGCACGAGATGATATAATCCGCATGCACTATCATATTCTCATAAAACCTGTCCAGAAAATCCTCCGTCACGGCGGGACTGTCCTTGAAATAGCGCAGCGCCTTGTTCCAGTATTCGCCCCGGAACCCCGCCTCCAGGGAACGCCACGGGCCGCTCCTGTCCCCGTCTGAAAGCGGGACATTTTCCATCCAGTCGAGCGCCAGCCCGACAAAACAGCGCGCATATTTCTCATCTCCAGTGAACAGGTAGGCCTGGCCCAGCGTGATAAAAAAGCGGTGCCTGTTGAAAGCCCAGACGAACTCCTGGTCTCCGGCGGGATTGATCCGCCAGTCCACCTTCCCGTCAAAATGGACCGGCACGAACGTCCGCTCCAGATCCCATTTTAAATTAAACAAAAAAGTTTTTTCGCATATCCCGTCCGCGCTGCGGATCAGATCGTCCACGTCGTCAGGCCACCTGGCCTTGCAATAATCCGCTATCGCGCCCGGATCATCCATAAAAAAGCAGCTGTCCGGGCGGTCAAAAAATTCTTCTTTTTTCATAGTTCACCAATACTCCTCCCAGTCATAAGACAGCCGTGTCAAGGCCTCCATGTAAAAATAGTCGCCCCAGGAATTGCACTCGTCCACGCCATAATGATTGCATGTATTATATGGCGAATGTTTTGAATAAGTGCTGTGGAGTACAAGGCCGTTTGACGCTCCCATGTCCTTTACGGCATAGCCGTCATAGACCGACTTCATAATCTTTTTTGCCAGGGATGTGTATTCTGCCGCATCCTCTTCACCCAGATATTTGCTCATCTCCAGCATCCCGCACGCCGCTATGGACGCGGAGGACGAGTCCCTCGGCTCATCGTCTCCGTCCGTGAATTCCAAATCCCAGAACGGCACTAGGTCGCGCGGCAGATGATCCAGAAAATACCCGGCAACGTTTTTGAATATGCCGATATATTCCTCCCTGCCGGTATAGCGGTACGCAATAGCCATGCCGTAGATGCCCCACGCCTGGCCCCTGGCCCATGCGGAACCGTCCCGGTAGCCCTGGCAGGTCGCGCCGTGATCTGGCGCGCCAGTCACAGGGTCGAAGTAAAAGGTATGCCAAGTGGAATAGTCCTCGCGGATCACGTTCGCCACGGCGGTGCGGATATGCTTTTCCGCTATCTCCCGGTATTTCCCGTCGCCCGTCTCCCCGCTCGCCCAATATAGCAGCGGCAGATTCAGCAGACAGTCGATTATCAGGCGGTAATTGTCCGCGCCGTCCATCGGCCCCCAAGCCTGCAAAAATTCACCTATCGGATGAAACCTGGTAAGGAGCTGGTCTGCCGCAAGTATCGCGGCCCTTTTCGCCTTTTCGCTGCCGGTCAGCTTATAGGCCGCCACGCATGAGGGCGAATACAAAAAGCCCATGTCATGGTGGTCAACCGATATCTTTTTCGTAATCCTCTCGTAAAAGGAATCCACATGCGAAAGCCCCGTGCGCTCTAGGGCGGCCGCGTCCTCTTCGCGTCCTTCCGAAAGGGCATGTTCATACGCCAGCCAGACCTCGCCGGTCCAGAATCCGTCCGTCCAGTCATCGTTATCGACCGCCTTATAAAAGCCGTTCTCGCTGTACGCATTCTGAAACTTGCCCGTGAACTCCGGCAGGCAGCGCAACACCTGTGCCGTGCAAAAATCCAGCGCATCTTTTGCCTCCCTGCCGGTTATCTCCGAATATTGGCCAAATGGGAGAGCCATCAGCTCATCCTCCTTTTCCTCCATATTAAATCATTACCATTTACAGCCACTCCGCCTTGCACTCGCAATCCACATCTAATATTATCCTTTCAATCCGGTATTCGCAACGCCCTCCACGAAATACTTCTGGAGGCACAGGAATACCACCAGAACCGGAATCAGCGACAGCACCGAGCCTGCCATGATAAGCCCATACTCGGACGAATACTGCCCGATGAACATTTTAAGCCCGAGCTGGATCGTCTTTTTCGACTCGCTTTTCAGATAAATCAACGGCCCTAAATAATCGTTCCACGTGTTGACAAAGGTGAAAATCGTCAGCGTGGAGATTGCCGGCTTAGACAACGGCAACATGATTTTTGCGTAGATGCCGTATTCGCTCATTCCATCGATGCGGGCGGCCTCGCACAGGGAGTCCGGGATGCCCAGATAAAACTGGCGCATCATAAACACCCCGAACGCAGAAAACGCCTGCAGGCAGATTATTGCCGTCAGCTTGTCATTCAGGCCAAAGCTGCGCATCATGATAAACTGCGGAACCATGTACACCTGCCACGGCATCGCGATAGTGGCGATATATGCCATAAACAGCAGGTTTTTATGCTTAAATTCCAGCTTCGCAAACGAATATGCGGCAAAGCTGCTGGTCAATAGCTGCAGCAGCGTCACGACGACCGTGAGGAACACCGTGTTCTTTACGAAGGTCCCAAACGGAATCTTCGTCCAGATATCGACATAATTTGACCATCTGGGATGCTCCGGGATCCAGACGAACGGATTCATATTAAACACTTCGCGGTCCGACTTGATGGACGCGGACAGCATCCACAGGAACGGGAAAAGCATCGCCGCCGTTACGACAATTAAAATCAGATAGACAAAAAATTTGCCCACCTTTCTTTTCTTGCTTGCAGAATGCATATGTCTCGCTCCTTTCCTATGAATTCGAGAACTTGGACTCGCCCTTGAACTGGATCAGCGTCACGATCAGCACCAGGACGAAGAGCACCATGGCAACCGCGCTGGCATATCCCAGTTTCCAATAGTTGAAGGCGTTCTGGTAGATGTAGTACACGAGCACGGTGGCCGAATTGGACAGCTTGCCGTCTCCGCCTCCGGCCAGCATGACCGCGATGTCATATACCTTGAAGCAGTTGATCGTCAGCATCACTATGACGAAAAATGTCGTAGGCCGCAGCTGGGGCCACGTCACGTAGCGGAACTTCTGCCACGTATTCGCGCCGTCCAGGCTGGCCGCCTCATACAGCTCCCCGGATATTCCCTGCAGGCCGGCCAGGTAGATTACCATATAATATCCCATGTACTTCCACACGCTGAACAAAATCAGCGTGAGCATGACAAGCTTCCCGCCGAACCAGTTTGGCAGATCCTCGTTCGCCACCTTGAACACATAATAAAGTATGGCGTTGACCGGTCCCTTTTTCGGGTGGAAGATCATCGACCACACCGCCGTGATCGCCACCAGGGACGCCACATAAGGGAAAAATGATACAGTCCTGAAAAAGCCCCGGAACCTCACCTTCTGATTCAGCACTATCGCCAGCGCCAGGGATGCGACCATCGTCAGCGGCACGGTCCCTACGCAATAAATAAGCGTATTTTTCAGAGCGGCCTTGAAAAAAGTGTCATTGGGCAGTTCCATAAAATTTTTGAGCCCGACGAATTTAATCGGGTTGTTTCCGTCCCATTCCGTAAACGCCAATATAAACGCAAATACGATGGGAATCAGCGTAAACACGGCAAAGCCAATAAAGTTCGGGGCGATAAACGAATACGCGATCGCATTCCTCTTCCTCTCGCGGCGCTTCTTGTTTTCCCTCATCACATCGGGGGTCGCGCCGCCATTCATTGTCTGCATGGCTACCTCCTCTCCGGATGCAAGGCGGACGGCATTCGCAAAAGCGGAGCCGGCCACTCGCCAGCCCCGCCCATTTTCCGTCAGCCTATCCTCTGTCTTTCTGCTCAGTTGTTCAAGATCTTGCCTACTTCCTCGTTCATGCTCTTGATGCCCTCATCGACCGTCACCTCCCGGTTCATAATCGACGTATGGTATGTATCCAGAATATTGTTGATCTCGGACACGTTCTCCGCATAAGGGACCTCCAGATACAGATTGGAAACGTTCATAGCCTCCTTGCTCGCCTCATCCGTGGGGAATCCTTCCAGGGATGTAATCGCCTCCATGGCTTCGTCCGTCATTATCGCGGGGAAGTTGCCGGTTTTCGCCATCACCAGCGCGCCCTCGGTGCCGGATACGAAATTCACGAAATCCCACGCCGCGTCTTTCTGGTCTGTCGCGCTCGTAACAGCAATGCCGGTAATCGTGCCCAGCGTGGATCCGGGCTCTACGCCCTCGGCATGCGGATACTTCACCATTCCCCAGTTTCCGCAAAGGCTGGAGTCATATTCGCCGCTTGCAAGGCTGCTTATAAGCGTCGAGATAAACCAGGAACCCATATTCATCATCGCGGTGTCGCCGTTAGAGAAAGCGGCGGAATAATGCAGGCCCTCGGTGCTGAGCGTCACGTAATCGCGGCAAATGCCGTCGTCCTCCTGCTTAAGCACCATTTCATAATAAGGTTTCAAGAAATCATAATTGCCGTCCAGGATCGTATGCTGTCCGTCCAGAACGCCGAAGAGCTGCACAGCCGAACGCCACGTATGGTAATGCGTGCCATATACCTGCGAACCAAACTCATCAGACGCCACCTTGCGGGCCAGCTCGTCATACTGCTCGAACGTCATGTCATTCGTCGGATAGTCGACTCCGGCCGCGTCAAACAGATCCTTGTTGTAGAATACCACCCAGAAATCGTTGCGGAACGGCAGCTCATACAATTCGCCGTCTACCGTCACCTGGTCGGTAGCACCGCCGTATTGGCTCAAGTCGATCCCGGCACTCTCGATGTAGGAATTCAACGGTTCCAGCGTATTCTTCTGTACCAGCGTGGCATATCCGGGGACGTCCTTGATCGTGACTACGTCAAAATCCGTGCCGCTTCCAGACAGTTCCGTAGCAAGCACCGTCATATAATCGGTAGAGCCCAGATCTACCATCTCGATGGTCACATTCGGGTTTTTCTCCTCGTAAGCATCCTTCAGTGCCTGCCAATAAGGCGTGGTATCCTGATCCCAGATCGCCCACTTTAACGTGACCGCCTCGCCTGAACCGCTGTCAGCCGAAGCCTCTCCGCCATCCTCCGCCGCGGGTTCCTCTGCCTCGGCCTCCGCCTCTGTCCCCGCATCATCATTGCCGGCATCAGCCTGCTGTTCGCCCTCATCGGCAGTCGCGCTATCGCCGGAAGAATCGCCGCCGCACCCCGTCAGCATAGAAGCCGCCACGGCTCCCGCCAATAAGACGCTCAATAACTTTCTCTTCATCTTCTTTTACCTCCCTTGAATGATTGTTACTGCAAACACTGGCTGCATAGGGCAAAGTATAACCTTTATGCCGGCCGAAACAAATGGCTGATTTTTTTATTTCATGCAAATTTTCTGCCGGATTCAAAAAAAAGATGCAATTTCTTCGAAATTGATGTAAAATTTTATCATAATGACGGAAGGATGCCGGATATGCATAATTCGATAAAAAGGAGAATACTGTTCGTGTCTATCTCCTTTACGCTGCTAATGGGGCTGCTGGCCTCGGCCATCAGCTACAGCATATTTTACCATTATAACAAAGACAGCCTCGCGCACAGCACGGAGCTGAACGTGCAGCACATCGCCTCCGCCATCAACGAAGAAACCGACGCCGTCGAATCGCTCGTGCGCTGGTGCCAGCATAACGCGCTCCTGCTTCCCTACCAGCTCTACACGGACAGGACAGGAACCGCCAGGCGCGGCCTCTACAAGCGGCTGAGCGACCAATATGACAGCAAAGGGCGCGACCTGCACGTACAGCGTCTCGTGGTAAGCGACTTTAGCGAATACTACGTCCAGATCGTTCCCGCAACATATTCCACCACGGCCAATGTGCCAAACGTAATCATGGAGCAGGATTATTTTACCGCCGCCCTGGAATCGGACAATCTGGACCTGTCCATGGGATTTGTGGAGGATTCACTCGTGCGCGGTTCCAAGCCCGTCCTGCCGGTCATCCGCCCCATATACAATCCGTACAACTCCAGCGTCCTTGGCTGGGTGCTTGCCGAGCTGCAGCCCGCCGCTTTCTGCGACGCGCTCGCGACATACTCCATAGATTCGCCCAGCAGCTTTTACGTGACGATTGCCGGCAACGTCTATGCCTATGTCAACGGCTCGCTGGAGCCTATTGACGGGCCGCTATGGGACGAGGGCGCCGAAGGGCGCGGGCAGCTATACTCCGATACTGTCATATCGGACTCGCTGTCCGGCGGACGCGGGCAATATGTCACGCGGCCTTTGAACCTGGACGGATGCTATATAACGCAGAGCATCCCCTCTTCAGATTTTTACACGCAGACGCGCTCCGTAATCTACCTGATCCTCGCGATCTTCGCGGCGGTACTGCTCTCGGGCATGATTTTTACCTGGTATCTGAACCGGGTGGTCAACCGGCCCATAGAGCGGCTGCTCTCGCGGATCAAGATTATTTCCACTGGAAACTTTGACGTCGACCCTGACATAGAGTGGGACAATGAATTCGGCGATATCGGGCGCGGAATCAACGAGCTCTCCGCGAGCGTGAAGGACATGATTGAAACCAGGGTCGAAATAGAAAATGAAAAGCGCGAGTATGAATATAAGATGCTCCAGAGCCAGATTAACCCCCACTTTTTATATAACACTCTTAACTCGATTAAATGGATGGCGTCCATCCAGAACGCCACTGGCATACCGGAGATGACCACCGCACTTTCAAGGCTGCTAAAGAGCATCGCGAAGGACGACCGCCAGCGCGTCCCCATAGAGACCGAGCTGTCGTTTCTGGACGATTACTATACTATCCAGAAGTACAGATATGGCGGCGGCATTACAATGGAGACCGTCGTCGAGGATGCCACGCTTGCCGGAAACGAGATCCTGCGTTTCACGCTGCAGCCAATCGTTGAGAACGCCATTTTCCACGGAATCGAGCCAAAAGGATCGGTCGGGCAGATTTCGATCCGCGTCTATAGAACCGATGCCGGGGACGTCGGCATAGACGTCACCGACAACGGAATCGGGATGGACGAGGCCACGCTGTCGGGCCTGCTGGAGAACGACGGCAATAATTCTTCCAATTTCTTCAAGGATATCGGCATCGCCAACGTCCACAAGCGCCTGCGGTACGAATACGGCGAGGGCTACGGCCTGTCCTTTTCCAGCGAGGTCGGCGTATATACCACCGTCACGGTCACGCTCCCGGAAAAGCCGTGCCAGTATGACAAGGAGGAGACGGGATGTACAAGCTCTTAATAGTAGACGACGAGCCGCTAGTCCAGGTCGGCATCAAATCCATGCTCGACTGGGCATCACTGGATGTCACGATAGTCGGGACCGCGTCCAATGGCGAGGCCGCGCTCAAAATCATCGAAGAGCAGATGCCGGAGATAGTCATCACAGATATCAAGATGCCGATCCTAAGCGGACTCGACCTCGTGCGGATATGCAGGGAGCGCTATGGATCTCTGCCGGCGTTCCTTATTCTCACAAGCTATGAAGATTTTGCGATGGCAAAGCAGGCCATCGCATACCAGGTCACTGATTACCTGATTAAACTGGAGCTGGACGCGCCCATGCTGGAGGCGGGGGTGCGCCGGGCCATCCGGCTGGTGGACGAGACAAAGCCCCGGCTAGACGATTCCGCCGCATTCTCCCCCGCGGAACTGATGAGGGAACGATTTTTCATACGCCTGGCCAATAATTTATTTGAAAATAAGAACGAATTTTTACTGAGCAAGGAAGAACTGTCCATCTCTTTTTCCGAATCCGGCTGCCTCGCGGGATATTTTCTGATCGGGACGCCCGCCGAGGAGACCATGGACGGCAAAAAGCTGCTGAATCTCTACCGGTCCGCATTGCAAATGTTTATCCAGCTAATCAGGAAATACGCCGACTGCCACGCGGTCCCGCTGGACGCCAGACACTTCCTCGTCGTCTTCCAGATGCCTGACGGCGATTCGCGCGCGGACGGAGACTGGCGGGAAATGATATCGTATGCCCTCGAAGAGACATGCTCGATGCTGAAAAATTATTATAACGCGACGATACAGGCCGGAATCGGGCATCCGGTCCTGGATCCGTATGAACTGTCCGCTTCGTTCTACGGCGCGAAGCAGGCCTTGATGGAGGCATCAGACGAGACGCCTTTCGTCTTTTTCGACGACATAACGCTCACCGGCGGATCCGAGACCGTATTTAACATCTCCATATTCAAGGACGATATCCGCGCCGCCTACGAAGAGATGGATCAAGAAAAACTGCGTGGAATTTTCGCGACGGTGACCGAACTGTTCACACGCCATCCGGCTAACTACCTTCAGGCTATGGATGCCGCCGGCAGCATACTCTACCTGACACTGTCCATGATACCGGACGGAGAACGGGTGGTCAGCGACATCTTCTCTGACGAGCCGGCGGGCTACAGATCGCTCTACCGGCTGGGCAGCACGCCCAGGGTCGTGGCATGGATGCGCAGGCTCTGCGACGGCTTATGCGATTATTTCGCATCGGAACGCGACAACTACAAGAACCACATAGTGTCGCATGTAAAGGCATACATCAACCACAATCTGGACCAGAAGCTGACGCTGAACGAGGTGGCGGCGGCATTCGGCATCAGCCCGAACTATCTGAGCGCGCTGTTCGGAAAATATTCCGACGTCAGCTTCGTTACATACGTGAACAACGCCAAGATCGCCGCCGCCAAAAATATGCTCCGGGAGAGCAACGATAAAATATACGAAATCGCGGAAAAACTTGGCTTTGACAGTGCCTTTTACTTCAGCAAGGTCTTTAAGAAAGTGGAGGGCTGCTCGCCGAGGGAATACGCGCAAAAAATATAACGCCGCCCTAATCCGGCCTTGTCCCTCCATCCGCCTTATGCCTCGTCCATCTCCCTGATGAGGTTTACCATCTCGATCGCGCCGGTCGCGCAGTCGAATCCCTTGTTGCCGGCCTTGGCTCCCGCGCGCTCGATAGCCTGCTCTATCGTGTCCGTGGTGAGCACGCCGAACATGACCGGGATGTCGTTTTTGAGCGATACCGAAGCTATCCCTTTTGAGACTTCGCTGCATACATAGTCATAATGCGACGTGCTGCCGCGTATCACCGCGCCAAGGCATATGACCGCGTCGTATCTGCCGCTTTTTGCCATTTTCGACGCGATTACGGGGATCTCGAACGCGCCCGGCACCCAGGCGACCTCGATGTTGCCATCCGGCACGTCATGCCGGCGCAGCGCGTCTAACGCGCCCTCCAGCAGCTTCGTAGTTATAAATTCGTTAAACCGCGAGGCCACTATCCCGATCTTGATATCATTGCCATTCGCGACAAAATTTCCTTCATAGACTTTCATTGATTTTCCCTCCTGATAAGATCTATTCCTGATCCAGTTTTAGGTAATGACCCATCTTGTTGCGCTTCGTCCGCAGATAAAATTCGTCAAAACGGTTCGCCTTTATCTCTATCGGCACGCGCTCCACTATCTCCATGCCGTAATCCTCCAGCTGGTATATCTTGTCCGGATTGTTCGTGAGCAGCCGCAGTGTCTTTACGCCAAGGTCGCGCAGGATCTGCGCCCCGATATAATATTCGCGCAGGTCGCTGTCAAACCCCAGAGCGAGATTTGCCTCTACGGTATCCATCCCGCCGCTCTGCAGCTCGTAGGCGCGCAGCTTGTTCAAAAGCCCGATGCCCCTGCCCTCCTGGCGCATGTACAGCAGTATTCCCCTGCCCTCCGCCTCTATCATCTGCATCGCCTTTGCCAGCTGTTCGCCGCAGTCGCAACGCACGGAATGGAACACGTCGCCGGTCAGGCATTCCGAGTGGACGCGGCAGAGCACGTCCCGCCCGTCGCCTATATCGCCCTTTACGAGCGCCACGTGATGCTCGCCGTTTAAGAGATTCCTATAGCCGTATGCCCTGAACAGCCCGTATTCCGTTGGCAGTTCGGGACGCGCCACGCACTCGACCAGCCTGTCATGTTTTTTCCTGTAATCCTGCAGCGATTTTATGGTGATAAATTTCAGCCCATATTTTTTTGAAAGTTCCTGCAGTGCCTCCATCCTCAGCATCTGCCCGTCGTCTCCCATAATCTCGCAGCATAAGCCGCATTCCGGCAGGCCGGCGAGCCTTAGAAGATCCACCGTCGCCTCGGTGTGGCCGTTTCTCTCCAGGACGCCGTTCTTCTTCGCCAGCAGCGGGAACATATGCCCCGGGCGGCGGAAATCCTCCGGCTTCGTATCGGGATCCGCGACCATTCTCGCCGTGACGCCCCGCTCGAGTGCGGATATGCCGGTTGTCGTGTCCTTGTAGTCGATAGATACCGTAAATGCCGTCTCATGGTTATCCGTGTTGTCACTCACCATCTGCGGAAGGCGCAGCCTCCTGCAAATCTCCTCGCTCGACGGCATACATATGAGCCCCTTGCCGTTCGCCGCCATGAACGTGACGTTCTCCGTCGTGGCAAAGCTGGCCGCGCAGATAAAGTCCCCCTCGTTTTCCCTGTCCTCGTCGTCCGCGACCATGATTATCTCCCCATTCTTCAAGGCAGCCAGCGCCTCGGGGATCTTGCTGAATTCAAACATTTCTCTTTCCTTCTTCTAAAATTGCTATATTCTATAAATACTACGCCAGGTATCCGTGCCTTGCCAGAAAAGCCTTATCTATCGACCCTTTGCCCTCCGCCGGCACGTCAGACTGCCGCATGAACTTTTCTATATATTTCCCCACAATGTCATTTTCCAGGTTTACCGCGTCGCCTGCGGCACGTTCCGCCAGCACGGTCCGGGCAAGGGTGTGCGGTATTATCGACACGGAAAAACCGGAGTTTCCCACCCGCGCCACTGTAAGGCTGATGCCGTCTATCGCTATGGAGCCTTTTTCCACGATATAATGCAGGATTCTTTCATCCGTCCCGACCGTGAACCAGACGGCGTTATCGTCTTTTTCTATCTTCGATATGACGCCCGTGCCGTCGATATGCCCCGACACGATATGTCCGCCGAAACGACCGTATGCCGGCATGGCGCGCTCGAGATTTACATGGCAGCCCGGCCTTAGCGCCGCCAGCGACGAGCGGTCCAGCGACTCATGCATCACGTCCGCCGAAAATCCGTCCGGAAAAATATCTGTCGCGGTGAGGCACAGTCCGTTTACTGCCACGCTGTCGCCCGCCTTCAGATCTGACATCACTATATTCGCGCCAATCGTAATACGTTTTGATTTCGCCCCGTTTTTTATCGCGCGGACGGTTCCGATCTCCTCGATTATTCCCGTGAACAATATACCACCTCGCTCTCGAGCAGGAAGTCGCCGCCTATCCTCTCTACCGTCGTCCCGCGCAGCTTTACGCAGTCGTCAGGCTCGTCTATGCCGGCGCCCTCCACAGGCGTCCTGGCATCCTTTCCGCCGAAAATCTTCGGCGCGATATATGCCTGGACGCGGCTGACGATGCCGCTCTTTAAGGCTGAACAGCCGAGCGTGCCGCCCCCCTCCAGCATCACGCTGTCGATGCCGCGCCCGCCCAGCCGCATCATGAGCTCTGACAGGTCTACGCGTCCGTCCTTTTCCGGAAGGACCATGACCTCGGCCCCCTTCTCCGTGTAACGGCCCCGCGCCGCGTCATCCGCGCGAGACGTGGCGATTATCGTCTTTATGTCGCGGGCGGTATTGACTATCCTGCAGTCCGGCGGCATGCGCAGATGCGTATCGCATATTATTCGTATCGGGTTCCTGCGTACGGCGTTCTCGCCGCCCATGTCCGGCAGCCTGCATGACAGCTCGGGGTCGTCCGCTATCACGGTGCCTACGCCGACCATAACGGCCATATACCTGTTCCTGTCCTCATGTACCCTTTGGCGCGCCGCCGGGCCGGTTATCCATCTGGATTTGCCGGTGGACGTGGCAATCTTCCCATCCATCGTCATCGCGTATTTCAGCGTGACATACGGCGTCTTCGTAGTAATATAATGGAAAAAAATAAAATTCAGCGCGTCGCACTCATCCCGCAAAAACCCTCGCGTTACTGCTATCCCGGCTTTTTTTAGACACTCGATTCCGCGACCGGCGACCAGCGGGTTCGGGTCATCCGAACCTATGACCACGCGGGCGATGCCGCTCTCTATAATAGCGTCCGTGCAGGGCGGGGTCTTGCCGTAGTGGCAGCATGGCTCCAGCGTGACATAAAGCGTACTTCCCCTCAGCCCCTCCCTGTCGTGACCCTCAAGGAAATGCGCGATCGCGTTGCGCTCGGCGTGAAGCCCTCCGTAACGCTCATGCCACCCCTCGGAGAGTATGCGCCCGTCCTTTACGATTACCGCGCCGACCAGCGGGTTTGGATTTACCGCGCCGATACCGCGCCTGGCCAGCTCTATGGCGCGGCGCATAAATACGGCATCGGCATCCCTGTCTATATTTTCCGGCATTACAGGCTCCTTCGCTATATGTACCTATTGACTATCGGTGTTTGGGAAGTTCGCATCTGAGGAATCCAGACGTGATGGCGTATTTTGAGAGTCAAGCCTCTTCGAAATCTCATCCGGCGTTTCCAGCAGATGTATGTGATGCGCCAGCCAGAGTTTCTCCATCAAGCTCAAGCCTTTGCCAAATTCCTTTTCAGAATTCTCCTTTTCAGAATTCGAGCTCCTAATAACCGCAATAACGGAACACGCTATCAGAAAGACTAATAGAACCAGCACATAGAATAGAGTGGTCATATTCATCACCGTCCTGTTTTTGATGTCAGACACATGGAGCGCTCTCTGGAAATTTATCTTCCACAAGCCATTATAGCCCCTCGCATGGCGTTAGGCAAGTGATTTTTCCAGACGCGGCTCAATGCCTGACACGTCATGGCTGCAAATATTCTCTCCGGTCACTGTGCATATTCCGCCAGGTCATACACGCGTTCCTGAGTCATCCCGGCCGCCGTCACCGATGATTGGATACCGGCAGTCGATGGATCGTCCCCATATTTTTCCCCCGCGTCCTTCGCGGCGGCTTCCTTCTCCTGAATCCAGCCGCGCTCCTCATCCGTCAGCCGGCTCATGGTTTCTTCGTCCAGGTCGGCCTTTAGAATATCCCAGATGTCATTCAGCGCGTCGTCCCACGCAGAATACAGCCTGGATGCCGCCTCTTCCAGCTCATCCTGGCTCTGTCCGGCTATTTCATACAGCTCATACTCGGCATCCGCCGACTGCGACTCGGCGGCTTCAATCCGCTGCCAAATCTGTTCTGCCGCGGTCATCTCGGTCTTATAGACTGCGCTGGAAAAACCTTCCTGCGCCGCCTCATTAAAAAGGCCGTAAAACGGCAGCCTGTACCTCTCGAGCGCTTCCTGCCCATAGTTCGCGTAGCCGGTCCAGTTCAGGAAATACTCCGGCAATTCCGTGAGTCGCGAACCTGGAAGATACAGGTACAGGTTTTCAGCGTTTTCCAGCCCGTACGCGTCCGTATAGACATAGAGGACACCCTCCTCGCTGTCTATCTCCTCCCCCGTCTCATGCGCATAGCTGATGTCCGCAATCTGAAATACATAGGTAGTGTCATCGACCTGCTCGGGGCTGGTAAAATGCCCGGAAAAATCGCTGTGCCGCACCGTGCCGTTGGGATAGCCCTCGCCGGTCTCCCCGATATCCGCATCATGGTAAGTCCCCTCGAAACTTCCATCCGCATAGATGTCTAGAGCGGTGTACCAGCCGCCCGAACCGCTGCTGAATTTGAACTGCCAGCCTTCCACATCGGCGAAGGAGAATCCATCCGGTTCTTCCGTCTGGCCGTCCGGATCCCCGGACCAGGCGCCGTCCGCCTGCCGCCCGCTTTCGTCCATGCCGGGCTTCGCCGTTACGTCATCTGCTTTTGCAGGCTCTCCGGCAACGGCAGAATTATCGGCCTCCATCTCGGATTCGCCGTCATCAGCATCCTCTTCGACTGACTGGGCGCCGTCCGGTTCTGCTGCATCGCGCTCTTCGGATTCTTCAGCGGCATCCGCTACCGCGTCGCCTGACGAGCGTCCGCATCCGCTCATGCCGAGTACTGCCACAATAATAATGCATATAAAACGTTTCATAGTGCTGCCCCTCCTTCGCATATCTCATTTTACCATAACGCGCAGCAGAATCAAGCTCACTTTCCAATCACGACCCCGCATGTCTTTTTGCAGCAGCTAATCCCATAATAGTTGCGCCTATCCGCGAAAAATGATAGGATAGGAACAGGATTTAGCGATTATTTTATGTTAAGGAGGGGTTTTTCTATGGATTTTCAAGAGGAGTACAGGCAGAAACTGGTCAGCGCCGACCAGGCGGTAAAGGTCGTCAAATCCGGCGACTGGGTGGACTATGGCTGGTGCAACGGCACGCCTGACGCGCTCGATCGCGCTCTGGCAAGACGGACCGACGAGCTCACCGACGTGAAACTGCGCGGCGGGATACTGCTAAAGCCGCTGGCGGTGTTTGAGCGCGAGGACGCCGGAGAACATTTTTGCTGGAATTCGTGGCATATGTCCGGCGTGGAGCGCAAGCTCATCGCGAGGGGCTGCGCCTATTATTCGCCGATCCGCTATTCCGAACTGCCGCGCTACTACCGGGACGGCAATTGCTCCGATGTAGTCATGATTGTGTGCGCGCCGATGGACGCGCACGGCTATTTTAATTTCGGCCCTAACGCGTCCCATCTTTCGGCGGCATGCGAGATGGCAAAAACCGTCATCGTGGAGGTCAATGAGAATATGCCGCGATGCCTCGGCGGTTTTGAAAACAACGTGCATATCAGCAAAGTGGACTATATCGTAGAGGGAGATAATCCGCCTATCGCGGAGATGGGCGCCGGCGGCCCCGCGACAGACATCGACAAGGCAGTCGCAAAACTTATAGTGGAACGGATTCCGAACGGCGCCTGCCTGCAGCTGGGCATCGGCGGCATGCCCAACGCGGTAGGATCTATGATCGCGGAGTCTGATCTCAAAGACCTTGGCGTGCATACCGAAATGTATGTGGACGCTTTCGTGGATATCGCAAAAGCCGGCAAGATAAACGGCTCGAAAAAAAATATAGACAGGTACCGCCAGACTTATGGCTTCGGATGCGGCACGAAAAAAATGTATGATTATCTCGATGAGAACCCCGAGATGATGAGCGCTCCGGTCAGCTATACTAACGACATCCGTTCCATCTCGGCTCTGGATAATTTTATATCCATAAACAACTGCGTGGATATCGACCTATATGGGCAGATCAGCTCCGAATCCTCCGGCACGAAGCATATCAGCGGCGCGGGCGGACAGCTGGATTTCGTGCTGGGCGCATATCTCTCGAACGGCGGGAAGAGCTTCGTCTGCTGCTCCTCGACTTTTACCGACAGGCAGGGCAAGATGCATTCGCGCATAAGACCCACATTGGCGGACGGCTCCGTGGTCACGGACACCCGCGCGAACGCGCACTACGTGGTCACGGAATATGGCATCGTGGACCTAAAGGGAAAATCAACCTGGCAGAAAGCCGAAGCGCTGATTTCCATCGCGCATCCGGATTTCCGCGACGAGCTGATCGCGGAGGCCGAGAAGATGCGGATATGGAGAAAATCGAACAAATAAAATAGCACGGGCGCCGCGTTCGCCACCGGGTAAAGGAGTGCGAGGGCATGCTCCCGCGCTCCTTCCCAATGGATGACGGCATATCGATTCCTGACAGGCCGGGGGCTCATGGAAGAAAGAGCTACTCCGACCCTCCCCTGGTGGAAACAGTCAGATTATACTCCGCCATATCCGGCAGCGCGAAAAGGAAATTCTCAATCAGCGTTCTCACTTCCTGATCCGCCTTTTCTAAGATGCCCTTTTCAACGGCTTCTTTCTCCATGGCAGTTTTTTGTTCGCTAATAAAGTCGTTATAATCGTCAATCGTGACCTTGTTGAATAGGCCGTCTTTGACCTCGAGAATCTCGATACTTTCCTGCGGGATCTCATTACTGATGATCTTGCTTTTTGGCACTGTCACCGTGACGGCGCGCGCCTCCTGGTTCACAGCGACATCTATATCTTTGAAATCAATTCCGGCAGTAATCACGCCGTCATACTTGATCACGATTCTATTGCCGCTGAACGGGCGCTTCCAACCGAACACCCATGTCTCGCTCTCCTCCTTCATATCCGCATTGCGGTAGGCGTATTCCTGCGTAGCCAGTTCGCTCAGCCCGCTCATCGCGCTTTTGAGCCGTTCGCTGGTGACGGCCGCCTTCGCCTCCTGATCCTTTTGCGCGGCATCAGACCCTTCATGCAATGTATCGATGATGTGTTCTTTCGCTTCTAACTGATCGCGCAGCTCTCGCGCCGTGTTGTATTGATTTACGGCAAACCATCCCGTTGCCGCCAGCAGCGTAATGAAGAGAGCGCTAACCAAAAGTTTCTGCAATATATTTTTTTTCATAGCGGATTCCTCTGTTTCTGCAAGGTTTTCCAGCCATTGTCGAGGTTATTCCTGACAGGATTTTTGAATGAGCGGGTTTCTAATTATCAGCTATTGAAATAACGGGTTCCGGTGGCAGCAGGAACACTTCGGACTCATGAATTTCGTCAACCGGAATGAATACGGAAATTGAATGGCTACACGCTAATATCAAACGCGGCCATTATTTTTTTGAAGGTATCCTGACCGTCAAGACAGGTGTCGGTCAAATATCCCTTTTCGTGTTCCCACTCGGAAAGGCCACGGTAATAGTACATCTTCTTAGAATCCTCAATAATGAAAGGAACAATGCCGTGGCGCAGGCATTCCTTGAGCGCGACCAGTCTTCCGACTCTGCCGTTTCCGTCCTGGAACGGGTGAATACGTTCGAATTCATAGTGAAACCAAATTATGTCATTTATTGTGACGGCAGGCAAAGATTCATATTGCTCCAACAATGCCGCCATGCGTCCTGGAACTTCATCCGGCTTTGCCGTCTCGCGTCCGCCGACTACATTCGGGCGTTTTTTGTAGTCGCCGATGGAAAACCAAGGAATCGCGGAATCTGTCGTACTCTGTTTCAAAATCCGGTGCAGTTCCTTGATGCCCTGCTCTGTGAGAGGATCCTCTGCATGATCTATCACATAATCGATTGCGCGAAAATGATTTACTGTTTCTATGATATCGTCTACGGAAACGCCGTCCGGTGCCTCGACGGTATTCGTCTCAAATATCAGCCTCGTCTGATCCTCGCTGAGCTTACTGCCCTCGATATGGTTTGAATTATAAGTCATACGTACCTGGAGCTCATGATAAATTCCGCCCGGCATACGCAAAGCTTTTTCGTCACGAAGAGTCTGAAGCAGATTGAAATAAGAAATCATATGTTTTACTCGCTTTCTGCTCTGAAAGCCCGGTCGCAATGGGCATGCGGGGCGTGTGGTTTACTTATAATACCGCGCGGCAGCAAAAAAATCAAGAGCCGCCTGCCTCATTTCTTTTTCAAGTCACCAACCCCCACTTCAAGTGGAGGTTTGGTAAAACGCCCCCAAGGGCTCCTGTTACTGCTCGCCCAACAGGGCGGGCGCCACAAGCACTCCTACTGGCCCGCTATAAAGCGGTACCTCTTGTGTCTTCTTTCCGCGATTCTTCAGCCTGTTCTTTGATATACCTCTGTACGGCTTCTTCCGTTACATTGCCAATCGTCTCCACGTAGTACCCTCGTGCCCAGAACGCTTTGTCCCATTTGTTCTGTAATTCTGGATGCCTGTCGTATAGCATAAGGGTGTTCTTCCCCTTCAAGTACCCCATGAAATCGGAGATGCTGATCTTCGGGGGTATCGC